>JBBQXC010000023.1:0-39310 GCA_038210005.1 Gemmatimonadales bacterium | reverse complement strand
GTAAACAGCGAGAGCTCGTACTTCGCGCGCCGCGAGTATCCCGCCATGATGCGTGCGGCCCGCGAGCGCGTCGCCGCGTTTGTGGGCGCCAAACCCTCCGAACTCGCCTTCTCGCGCGGCGCCACCGAAGCATTGCAGGCGCTCATCGGGCAGTACAATCGCCTGCAGGCGGGCGACACCCTCATGTACGCCGACCTTGATTACAACGCGATGCAGTGGGCCATGAATGCCCTGGCCGCGCGCTGCAAGGCGAATGTCGTCACGCTCGACATCCCCGAGCCGGCCTCGCACGCCAATATTCTCGCGGCGTACACCACAGCGCTCGACGCCAATCCGCGCACCAAGTTGCTGCTGCTCACGCACTGCAACAACAAAACCGGGCTGCTGCTGCCGGTGGCTGACATCACTGCGCTGGCGAAGGCGCGCGGCGTGGATGTCGTGGTCGATGCGGCGCACGCGTTCGGACAGGTGCCGCTCTCCATGGCCGACATGGGCGCCGATTTCGTGGGGCTCAATCTGCACAAGTGGATCGGCGCACCCGTGGGCGCCGGTGCGCTGTACATCCGCGAATCTCGTCTGGACGCCATCGACCGCGCGCATGCCGATGAAAGCGCACCACTCGATCGCATCGAAAGCCGCATTCACACCGGCACCACGCACTTTGCGACGGTGATGACGATTCCCGATGCCATCGACTTCCAACTCAGCATCGGTATCCCACAAAAGGCCGCGCGCTTGCGCTACCTGCGCGACCGCTGGGTGCATGCGGTGGCCGATGTGAAGGGCGTGAACATTCTCACGCCGGAAGACGCCGCCCTGACCGGAGCGATCACCGGCTTCCGACTGCACAACCGTGCCACCAGCGAGGCGAATCGCGCGCTCGCCACCACGCTGCACGATGAATTCGGCATCTTCGTCTTTCAGCGCACCGGACTGGCCAAGGGCGATTGCGTGCGCGTCACACCCACGCTGTACAACACCCCCGCCGACGCCGACAAACTAGCGGTCGCCATTCGCACGATCGCTGCCAGAGGCTGATTCATGAAGCGCCGTACGTTCCTTGGTCACGCCGGTACACTGGCCGCAATGCCGCTGGTCACACCGTATCTGTCGAACGCCTTTGCGGTATCGGCGTTCGCACCCCTGCGCGTGAATGGCGCGCGGCTCAACGAGTGGCTCACGAAGTTCGACAGCATTGGTCGCACGCCTACGGGCATCAATCGCGTGGCGTACTCCGAGGCCGATCTCGCTGGTCGCGCCTTCACGCTGCAACTGTTACGCGACGCGGGACTCACGCCGCGTATCGATACCGCCGGTAATATCTACGCGCGACTCGACGGCACCGACCGCACACGTGCGCCGATCCTCATCGGCTCGCACATCGACTCCGTCACCGACGGCGGCAACTTCGACGGACCGGTCGGCTCCTTCGGCGCCATCGAAGTCGCGCGCACGCTGCGCGAGCAGAACAGAAAGCTGCGGCATCCGCTCGATGTCGTGATCTGGCAGAACGAAGAAGGCGGCACCACCGGCAGCAAGGTGGCTGTCGGCGAGATCACCGACGCCGAGCTGTCGAAAGTGGCGCGCTCGGGCAAGACCATCCGTGACGGTATCGGCATCATCGGCGGCGACGTGTCGCGTCTTGGCGAGTCCGTGAAGAAGAGAGGCGACATCGCCTGCTATATCGAGCTGCACATCGAACAGGGCGGCTTGCTCGAGAAGGCCAGCAAGCAGATCGGCGTGGTGCAAGGCATCGTCGGGCTGCGCTGGTTCGAGGTCACCGTGACCGGTTTTGCCAATCACGCGGGCGCCACGCCCATGGACCAACGGCAGGATGCCATGCTCGCGGCCGCCAAGTTCACGGTGGCGGTGAACGATGCCGTGCGCGCCGAACCGGGACGACAGGTGGCCACCGTGGGCCGCATGGTGGTGTGGCCCAACACCACCAACGTGATTCCCGGGCAGGTCGTGCTCACGGTCGACTTGCGTGACCTCGATCGCCAAAAGATCGAGCACTTCACGGAGGTCTTCGAACGACTCGCCCGGGACATCGGCACCGCCACGACCACCACATTCTCGTTCAAGCGACTCACCGACAGCAATCCTGCTGTATCCGATCCGCAGGTCATGAACTGGATCGAGTCGAGTGCGACGGCGCTCGGCCTGTCATCGCAGCGCATGCCCAGCGGTGCCGGGCACGATGCACAGGAGATCGCGCACATCGCGCCGATGGCGATGATCTTCATTCCGAGTGTGGGTGGCATCAGTCATTCGCCGAAAGAATTCTCGCGCGCGGCTGACATCACGAATGGCGCCGAGGTGTTGCTCAACGCCGTGATGACCGCCGACGCGCAACTGGCCGCGCCAACGGCCACGCCGAAAGCGCGCGACGGTCGCTCGTGACGGATAGCGGCGCGCTGCGCCGCGTGATCGGTCCGGGCACGCTCGCCCTCGTCTTTGCCAACGGGACCATCGGGGCCGGCATCTTCGCCCTGCCGGGTCTCGTTGCCGCCACCCTCGGCAGTGCCACCGCACTCGGCTACGCGATCTGTGCCGTGCTGGTGGTGCTGATCTTCCTCTGCTTCGCCGAAGTGGGCAGTCGTGTACACGACAGCGGCGGCGCGTATGTGTATGTGGAAAGGGCGTTCGGTCCGTTCGCCGGATTCATCGCTGCCAATCTCATGTGGTTCGGCTTCGCCGCCTGCGTAGATGCGGCCCTCGCCGATGTCCTGGTGAGTACGCTCGCTACCGCGGCGCCGATCCTCGCGCAGCCCGTTCCGCGCGCGCTCACCCTCATCGCGCTGTTTGCCTTCATGGCCGGCGTGAACATCAGGGGTGTGACGACCGGCGCGCGACTGGTCGTTACGCTCACGGTGCTCAAGCTGCTTCCGATGCTGTTGCTACTCGTGGTCGGTATTCCGCAGATCAATCTGTCGCACATCATCCCGCCCAGCATGCCCGATGCGTCTACGCTGGGCAGTGGGGTGCTGCTGCTGATGTTCGCGTTCGTGGGCGGTGAAGCGGCGCTGTCGGCCAGTGGTGAGCTGCGCAATCCCAGTCGCACCGTGCCCCTTGGTCTGCTCATGGGCGTGGCCACCGTGGTCGGGTTGTACTTCGGACTGCAGCTGGTGGCTGAAGGCGTGCTTGGCGCCGACCTGCCGCGGCAAACCGTCACGCCGCTGGCCGCGACCGCCGAGAAGTTGATGGGCCCGTGGGGGCGCACGTTGCTGCTCGGGGCCGTATCGCTGTCGATCTTCGCCAACCTGAACGGAGACCTGATGTTGTCGCCACGCTGCCTGTACGCTGCCGCCAAGGACGGTCTGCTTCCGGCGCCGCTCGCCACGGTGCATCCGCGCTTCCAGACGCCGTACGTGGCCATTCTGGTGTTCGCGGCAATTGCCTGCGCGCTGGCTGTCCTGGGGGCCTTCAGGTCGCTAGCCATTCTGGGCACGTCGTCGGTGCTGCTGGTCGACGTCGCCGTTTGTCTGGCGGTGCTCCGCTTGCGACAGCGTAAAGTGCAGACCGCCGATCCCCCGTTTGTCATACCGGGTGGACCGCTCGTCCCGATTCTGGGGGCTACCGCGTGCGTCTGGGTGCTCACCAACCTCTCCCGGGACGAGCTCCTGGGCCTCAGCGCCCTGGTCTTCTTCTCCGGTGGCCTGTATCTGCGCATCCTGCGCGCCCGCCAAATGACCGCGCGACGGAACGCCACCCGCACCTCCTAGGCGGATTCACACGTCCTGATTCGCCAACAGGCCGCGACGGTGCGATATTCGGTAGTCCCCTCCGTACCACCTGCAATTCCCGCCCAAGGACTTCACGAATGCGACACGCCTTCATGTACGCCGGCAGCTTCGAAAAGAACTTCATGAAGCTGACCACCACCACCACGTCGTTTCAGGGCAGCGATGGCGAGCAGCATGCGTACGCGCCGTGGCCGGACAGCGTGGACGGTCTGCGCATCTTCTTCATGGAGAAGACCGGCAAGAAGTTCGTGGTCGTGCGCATCGCCGACGGCACCAGCGACGTCGTGCTGCACAATGAGATGGTGCTGGTGCCGGGCGAGCATTTCGGCTTCAACGTCCGCCTGCAAGGCACGCCCACGGTGGTCGATGACAACATCGCCATCATGCAGCTGCTCGAAGACGCGACCAAGAAGAACGTCGGCCACAGCGACGAACTCCTGCAGATCCGCGCCCGCTTCAAAGCCGAGAACACCAAGCACTAGTCCAGGGCGACGAAGGGCGTGCGGTGCCGACGAAAGTCAGCCCCGCACGCCCTTCGTTGATGCTCATAGCGCAGCGAAGGAAATCCGCGATGTACGATCCGAAGGGAAACGGCAAGGACAGGGCAGTCGAAGCCGTGCACTTTGTCGAAGCTGAGCCACCGGTCCATTTACGTGGCATCGTACATCGGTTTCTGGAGCTCAGGACAGTCGGCGTGTTGCCCGAGGACTATCGATTCCACGCATTGCCCGATGCGTGCTCCTACATCGTCTTCGATCAGTTGGACAGCAACATCACTGGTGTCTCTACGCTGCGTGGCGAATCCGCAGAGTTCAGCCTTGGCAGGAAGTTTCACTTCGTGAATATTCGGTTCTTGCCCGGCGTCTGGCAACACAGCCGCTTACCGCTGTCCTATGGAATGGTCGATAAACCGTACACGGGCGATCTGCCGCTGGTCGAAACGAACCTTGACCTTTCCGGGCGCGACTTTTCGGATCAGCAGCCCGTTCTCTCCGGACTGGTCGATTTTCTGCTGGAACGCAAGATCGTCGTCGCGAATCCCGTCACTGAAAAGATCCTGCAGAACGTCGATACGATCGCGTCGGTTGCAGACATGGCGCTCGTGTCAGGTTTGTCGGCGCGTCAGCTCCAGCGCACCCTCAAGCGTACCACGGGATTTGCGCCGCACGATTTTCTGAAGGTGTTGCGCCTGCAGCAAGCATTGAGCGGTCGTGACATATGGTCTTACGCCGACCAGTCCCACTTCATTCATTCGTTTCGGAAGGCCACGGGCTATACGCCGGGCAAGTATTCCCGAACGTTCGATGTCTGAAATCTACAATACACACCACCTGCGCCTTGGTACCTTCGTCGCCTAACGACAACCGGAGGAGTCGAGGATGACCAAGATGAACGCAGTTGGATGGTTCGACATCTATGTGGATGACCTGAAGCGAGCGGCATCATTCTATGAAGCGGTGCTGGGGGGAAAGCTGATGCCGATGGGAGATCCTACCGGTGATACGCAGATGCTGAGCTTTCCCGCCGAGATGAGCGCATACGGTGCAGCGGGCGCGTTGACAAAGTCACCGCACGCCGGTCCCGGAGTGGGCGGGACCATGGTGTATTTCATGTGCGAGGATTGTGCGGTCGAGGACGCGCGCGTTGCCGATGCCGGCGGAATGGTCGTGCGCCCCAAGTTCTCGATCGGCGAATTCGGCTGGGTCACACTCTGCCGAGACACGGAGGGCAACATGATCGGCCTCAGTTCGTCGCAGTAGGCCGCTGCGAACCACCGCGTGCGGATCGGTAAGTAAAGAGTAACGAGGCTGGTCCGATACGACGAAGGGCGTGCGGTGCCGACGAAAGTCAGCCCCCGCACGCCCATCGTTACTCCCTACCCCCCACTCCCGACTCCATACTGTTTTCTACTGTCCCTTCGGTTTCGCCACCTGCGCCCGCACCGTGGGGTACTCGATGCCCAGCTGCTCGAGATACGTCTTGAACTTCGTGGGATCGTAGTAGAACTTCTGCAGCTGCGGCTTGAAGCGCGCCATGATGTCGGCGTTCAGGTAGATCGGCGGCGTGTCTTGCGCGCGGATGAACGGCTGGTACTTCACGTCCTTCGTCTGCACGGTCTTGAAGTAATCCCACGCATCGGCCACGACCTTCGGCGTCAGCATGATGTCGAGCATCGTGAGCGCCTGCACCTTCGCACCGGCCAAGGCGCCCTTGTGCGCGATCGGCGTGGCCATCGAAATCGCGTTCGCCCAGTTGTGACCCGGCAATCCCGGAATGTTCGACGGAAAGCGCAGTGTGATCGTGGGCATGTTCCATGACACGTCGCCGATATCGTCGGATCCGCCGCCCATCCAGTTCTGCGGCGTTTCGGAGCCACGCAGCTCTTTGTTCACCTGATCCGACAAGCCGAAGTCCGGCGAACCGAGCTCTTTCTGAATGCCCTTCGCCAGCGTCTGGTCCTTGTCATCCCACTTGGGCATGCCGACCGTCTGCACGTTGGCGTGCATCGCCTGCGCGATCGGCTTGCTGAAATGTCCCGACCAGCCCGAGCCCAGAATCAGAATCGTGTCGAGCTTGGTGTCGGTCATCATCGCTGCACCCTCCGCCACTCTCTTGCCGATCTCGAAGAGCGCCATCGTGCGCGGATAGTCCTGCTCACGGAAGTAGAACCAGATACTCGCCGTGCTCGGCACCACGTTCGGCTGATCGCCGCCGTCCTTGATCACGTAGTGCGAGCGCTGCTGCAACCGCAGATGCTCGCGACGGAATTCCCAACCCTGACCCATCAGCATCACGGCGTCGAGCGCACTCTGGCCGCGCCACGGCGCACCGGCCGCATGCGCACTCGATCCCTTGAAGCGGAACTCGGCCGACAGCAACGCGCTCGATCCACTGGCGCCCCACGATACCCCGAGGTCGTTGCCCACGTGCGTGAACAGCGTGACGTCGGTGTTCTTGAAGACGCCGTCGCGTACGAGGAACGCCTTGCCCGCCATCTGCTCTTCGGCGATGCCCGGCCACAGCAGGAGCGTGCCGTTGATCTTGTCGCGCTGCATGAGCTGCTTCACCACGATCGCCGCCACGATGTTCACGGCCTGACCCGAGTTGTGTCCTTCGCCATGGCCGGGGCCCCCGGTCACCAGCGGATCCTTGTAGCCCACGCCCGGCTTGTTACTGGCCTGCGGAATACCGTCCACGTCGGAGCCGAGGGAGATTTCCGGTTTACCGGTGCCATTGCTCCATTTGGCCGTCCAGGCCGACGGAATGCCCGCCACGCCCTTCTGGATCGTGAAGCCTTCCTTCTGCAGCAGCGTGGTGATGTACCGCTGCGACTCGAATTCCTGGAAGCCGAGCTCCTGGAACGAGAAGAGCATGTCCACGATTTCCTGGACCTGCTTGGCGCGGGACTCGACCATCTGAAGCGCTTCGGTCTTGAGCTTCTCGAGACGCGGGTCGGCGGGCGCGGTCGCCGCCGCAGCGACAGCGGTGGCCGGAGGAGTGGCTCCCTGTGCGTGTAGCGCGGACGTCGAGGACGGCACGGCGGCCAGCGCCGTCAGGCCGGCAACGAGGGAACGGGTGGAGCGAAAGCACTCGCGAAAGCGGGTCGGATGCACGGCGGACTCCCAGGGGTGGTCGGCGAATCTCGGACAGCGCTCGCCTGCGGCCGTGAAGAACCGGGCAACACAGGTGAGTTCCGAAATTACGTTTCAGACGCGGAAACCGCTCGCTCCGGCCCCCGTAGGGTCTGGAAGACAGCAGTGCTGGTCATTCTTTCCTGTTCCCCGGTTCATGCGTCACTCGAATTCGCTCCGTGCCCTCGCCCTGCTCGGCGCAATGAGCCTGGTTTCCGCTGCGTGTCCCGCGTCACTGCGGGGGCAGGCGCGACGCACGCCACCGGCCAAGCGCGATACGCTCACGGCTGAGGAACGGACAACGGCGCGGGAAGCCACCCGTGACGCCCGCTCGATGGCCCGGCGGCAGCTGTCACCCGACAGCGTGGTGCGACGCCTGCGGGCCGATTCTGCCAGCGCGACGGCCTTCAGCGACCCCGAGGCCAGGCTCATTCTGCTGCGAGCCCGTGAGGCCCGTGTCCGGCAGGACAGCGCCCTCCGCGCCTACAAGGCCACCGCCACGCAACGCATCTCGGTGGGCATGGGCGCCAAGCGACTGGGGCTCGAGAAGCTGCTCTTTCGCGGCGACAACGTGGCCGAAATCTCGTGGCGCCGTGATGTCGGCGTGCGGGTGCGGCCGGTGGGGTCGCGCATCACCGTGCCGATGGCGTCGCACACCAGCGGCGACTTCAGCGGGGCGATTTCGATTCCGTATTTCCCGGGGCGCGAGTCGCTCTGGTTTCCGTCCAGTAACTTCGGTGTGGTGAAGACCGATATCGACGAGCGTGAAATCATTCATCCGCTCGCGAATGGCGCCGAGGCGTACTACAAGTACGCCACCGGCGATTCGGTGGATATCAAACTTGATGGCGGCCGCGTGATCAAGCTGCGCGAATTGCGCATTACCGCGCGCCGACCCGACTGGCGGGTGTTCGTGGGCTCGTTCTGGTTCGATCGCGACGGCGGACAGCTGGTGCGCGCAGCGTATCGACTGGCGATGGATCTCGAGATCTGGGATGTGGCCTCGGAAGAGACGAAAGCTGACGCCAAGGTCGGTCGTGAAGCGGATCGCCTGCGCGATTCGATCGCGCGCGCGCGCATGCCGCGTGAATTGTATGTGAAAGACTCGACGTTGCGGGCGCCGTCGGTGAAGGCGCGAGCCAGTAACACCGGCGACGACGAAGACGCGCCCGCCTGGGTGAAAGCCACGTTCCGTCCTGCCAAGGCCAAGCTCGATGCGATCACCGTGGAATACGGGTTGTATCAAGGCAAGTTCTGGCTGCCGCGCGCGAACAGCGCCACCGCGTCCATGCAACTGGGCTTCATACGCACGCCATTCAGCATCGATGAAAAGTTCACGTACGACGAGGTGAACGGCGACTTCTCACTGGCCGCGATTCCGGCGGCGCGGATCACAGGCGCTGCTGGTGATTCGAGCGCGCGCGACACCACCGTGGTGACCGGCAGTAACGAGATCAATGTGAGCGTTGGCGGCGGCGGCTCGGACAAGCGAGCGCCTGTAGACACCATGAAAATGTCCGCGTCGGCGCGCACTCGGTATCGGTTGTGTCAGAAGGATTCCACGTACACGCGGGTGGAGTCGCGTTACGACGGCGCGTTACGCATCGCGTACGACATGCCGTGTGATGCATCGAAATTGTCCACGTCACCGGCTTTGCCGCCGGCCGTGGCGTCGGACGAAGAGCTGTTCGACCTCAAGAGTCGCGACGAACTGCTGTCGGCACTCGACCTGTCGCTGCAGCCCGGCTTCATGCCGCAGATGCCCAAAATCCGCCTCGGCTCGGACCTGCTGCGCTTCAACCGCGTGGAAGGATTCTCGGCCGGCGTGAACGTGTCGCAGGTGTTGGGTGCGGGCTACACGCTCAACGCCGTGGGGCGCATAGGCCACGCCGATCTGCATGCGAACGGTGAACTGTCGCTGGCGCGCAGCAACGGCGCGCGTACCGTGACGGCGACCGTGTACCATCGTCTCGCCGCCACGAACCCCGAATGGGGTGGAGGACTGAGCTTCGGTTCGTCGCTCCCCGCGTTCATTTACGGACGCGACGAAGGCTTTTACTACCGCACGATGGGCGCCGAGTTGGGTGAACGGCGTGAGCGTCGTGGTGGCGCGCTCGAGTACAAGCTGTTCATCGAGCGGCAGTGGACGGCGGGCGACATCGATGTGGTGAACACCTTCTCTCTGGCCAAGCTGGTCGCCGATCGGCGCTTCCGCCGCAACATCGAAAGCGAGCAGCTGAGTGTGACCGGTGTCAGTGGCCTGTATTCACGCGTGTTGCTGGAGCGTCCGCAGGGATTGCGTTTGACCACCGTATTGAACGGCGAAGCCGGCACCGGCACGTTCCAGTATGCGCGTGCCTCCGTGGAAGGCACCGCCACGCGTCCGGTGGGCCGATTCGCCACCGCTCTGACCGGTGCGATCGGCAGCTCCATCGGCAACGTGCCGCGCCAACGCGGCTGGTTTTTGGGCGGCGTGCGCACCGTACGCGGACAGATCGCCGGCACGCAGGACGGCGATGCCTTCTGGCTCGCGCGCGCGGAAGTGGGCACGAAGCAGGGCTTCTTCCGACCGGTGGGCTTTTTTGACATTGGGTGGGCGGGCAGCCGGGAGGCGTTCGGCAAGGTGCAGCCGCAGCGTGGCGCCGGTGTTGGTGTGGGATTGCTGGACGGATTGATTCGCGTGGACTTCTCGCGCGGGTTGTATCCGTTGAAGCAGTGGCGGACGGATTTCTATCTGAGCGCCGCGTTGTAGGGAAGGGGGGATCGATGGCGCGCGTAGCCAGTTGGCTGTTGCAAGCACCCTTCCACCGGAGTGTAGAACGACAGCGGCCGCCTACTCCGTGACCGACGCACACTGGTCGAACGAGGTGAGTAAGGGCGGTGTGTTCGCGTTCCGATACTCGACCAGTACGTAGACGAGGTTCAGGCATCCCCACCCGTTGTACGACGCGCGAAAGCCAGTGCCAGCTCCAGCGGTGAGGAGCTTCACGTTGAACGTTGGGTGATTCATGTAATAGCTGATCTGCGAGACCCGCGCGTCGAGCGAATCGGCTCGTTCGCGCGCGGGGTACAGATCGAACCGGTAGACAGCGAGCCGATCAGATGTTGTCCAACCGAGTGGTGTGCGACGCGACTCGAATCGCAGCGCGGGGCGATCGACGCGCTGTCGACCATCGTCGCGGCGTGGTGCGGGGCTAGGGGCACCGGCCGGTGCATTCAGGGAAGTAACCACTGGACGCGGTCTCGTCACAAATCGTTGTATGGCGGCGACGTCGCCGGTGAGAAACGCCTGTTTCAACCGATTCGAGTTCGTCAAGCGCTCGAGCAATTGCGCCGTCGTGTCACGGGCAGCGGTGGCGCGTGCGGCCGCGATCGCGAGGGAGTCGCGTGCGTCCTCCGCGCGGCCGCGTAGTTCGTCTGCGTTTCGTTCCTGCCGCCAAGACCACCACAGGCCGACGAGGAGGACCGGTATGCACACGGCAACCAGTGACAACAGCCGCTTGCGTGACTGCAAGGCCAAGACCTCGGCACGCAGCCGCGCCTCGCGATCCCGTTGCGTGCGCGCCTCGAACTCCCGTTCGGCTTCGGCCCGCTCCTCCGCGGCGGCGCGTGTACTTTCGTCGCGCCACGCGGCCTCGCTTGCACGGAGGAACTCCATCGCACGCGCAAACGCACTTGGCCCACCATATCGCGCCGCCCATGCGTCCGTCGGATCCTGCTCCTTCTCCCAGATCAACGCACGATCCAGATCCGGGGAGCGCCAGAGCGCGGCGTTGTGCGGCCAAAGCTGCGCGGTGTCCTTGAGTCGCCGATACAGAGCGGCGGAGAGCGCCTCCTGGTCGAGCCACCTACGCAGTGTGCGCCACTGTCGGATCAGCGACTCGTGCGAGATGTCGACGATCGTGTCAGGTTGGAGCGGTAGCGGCCATCCCGGCATGAGAAAAGTGCGACCGTTGCAGCGGAACGCGTTGATGACCAGCGTCATCAGCGCGGCGTCCACGTTTGCTGCCGCACACAATTCGCGGAAAGCCGTCGGGCGACGCGTCTCGCGGAAGTCGCGTCCGCTCGCGCACAACTGACAGAACAGCGACGACGCGGCGTCACTGGCGCCGAGGGTGGCCGCCAGCTCGGCGAGCGCCTGATCCGCATGCAGCGAGAGCGCTTCGGCCATGCCGCCGATGCGCTCGTAGTGCACCAGATCGATCGGTGCGTCCGGGGTTCCGTCGACGTGCCACGCATCCCACGTGCGCATCAGCGCATGCTGCATGATCGGGAGTACGTCGGGATCCTCTCCCGCATCGTTCAGCAACCGTTGCGTGAGTCGCGGGGTGATCATGGCGCCGCTTACCGCGATCGGCCCCTCGATCGTCGCGCGTTGCATATCGCGTGTCAGTCGTGGAACGAGATACTGCGCGTCGTTCAGCATCTCGGGAAGACCGCGAAAGCGCGCACAGTCGCCGAGAAAGTCGGAGCGCATGGTGAGCACGACGTGGATCGGCAGCTCGGTCTGCCGCACGGCTTCGAGCAGGAGATTCACGAATGCCGCGTTGTCGTCGAAGCGTTGCGCGTCGGCCGTCGCGTTCCCGCCAAACCGGAACAGTTCTTCGAATTGATCGACGACCACGAGCAGGTTCTCGTGCGGAGCAAGACGAGCCTGACGGCACGCGTCCACCAAGCCAACGCCGCTGCGCCGCAACACGGCTTCCAGCAACGAGACGCGGAGCTGTGGACTCACTTCGCCGTTGCCCATCACCTCAGGATCCGCAAGCGCGGCGGCGAGATTGCGAATCGCGCTGCCGCCGGGGCGCATGATAGCCATCCGCCAGAACGATCCCGCGCTTGCCATGAATCCGCCTTCGAGCATCGGCAGCAATCCCGCGCGGACGAGCGACGACTTGCCACTTCCCGATGTGCCCACGACGGCCACGAACCGTCGGTTCGCGAGTCGCTGCACGATCGCCGTGGATTGCGCATCGCGACCGAAGTAGAGGTGCGGTTCGTGCGACTCGAACGGACGCAGTCCAGGAAACGGATTCTCGAGCAGGCTCACGCCCGGCCCGTGGGTACGCTCGGTCGTCGTCACCGGAGCAACCGTTCGAGCTCGCTCGTGGCGCCGAGGCCGCGCAGCACCACGACGCCGGCGGGGACATCGAAGTCGAGCTTCGCGGCACTGTCCGGCGGGGCAACGACGACGAAGCGTCCCGCATAGGGTCGCGTGCGTCCCCAACCAGGTGCCTGCTGCGCTTCGCGCAGTTTGCCGCGCACCCAGGCCTCGCGTGACTTGCCCCACACCACGACCACCACGTCACTGGCGATGAGATTGGCCTTGCTCTCCTCCAAGAGTTCCTCCGGCGTTCCCTCCATGGACGGACGCACCACGTCGAAACCGAGTTGCGCCAACGCCTGCTGCAGCGGCTTGGCGTCCGCCCGATCGATCGGGTCGCACACGAGATACAGTCCGCGCGCTGCCTTCGGATCCACCGCCGGCGGTGCAGCTGTGATGGTTCGAGCCCGCTCTGGTTTTTGCAACCGCTCCACGAGCAGCGTGCGCAGTTGCTCCAGCGAGCCACGTATGAACTCGGCGCGATTGGCGGCGAACTCCGCCGCTTCCAGTGCGGCGACGAACACACGCTGTCGGTCTTCGGTGATGTCGCCGACTGCGCTTTGGGGCGGCGACCAGAATACACTGCGGAACGCCGTGGCCGAGTGCGCGAGCGCCAGCTCCGATTGCAGTTCCACACTGGACTTCTCGGTGCCCTCCGGGACGGCACCGTACCGTGCGCCGATCAGGTGCACGGACAACTCGCACCGTTCGAGGTCGGCCTGCACGGACTTCGTCAGCCCTTCGAGATCTTCGGAAAACTCCTGCTCGGGGAGTACGCGGAAGCCACGGTCTTCGAGTTCGCGTTGCATCGCGTCACGGGTGTCGCGCATGTCGCGCGAGGTGCGCGCGAGGTACACGGCGCGCTGTGTCGCGTGCTGATTCATACCGACGGGCAGGCCGTCCGCATTGCCAGGCTCACGATCCGTCTGTGGCGCGGCGTCGAGCATGCGCTTGATCGCCAGTGCGATATCGTCCGCACGCTGCCAGTAGAGGCCCGCGTGATCCGGATCGAGCAGGACATCACGGTCGATGCCGGAATCGTCCGTGTAGAAGAGCTCGAAGCCGACGGTCCGATCGATTTCAGAGACGAGGGCCGGCACGTCGACGAACTTTCGCAGCTCGGCGCGGTCGATCGCGCGACGGTATACCTTCACAATGCGACTGAGCTGGTCCACGTGCAAGTCGCCGCTCGCAATACGTCGCTGACCAAAGGTCTGGAACTCGAGCTTGCAGTATGCGGACGCGAGATAGTGCTGCGAGAGGACCGTAACAAAAATCGCGGACCGGTCGAGCTGCTGCTCGATCTGCGCGTCGAACAGTTCATTCCCGGCGAGTCGGCGCTTGTCGCGCCACAACACCACGCGACCCGGACCGATTCGTTGTCCGATCGATTCGCGCAACGCCGTTTCGAACTCCTCGACCCAACGCCGGTTCTGCGGGCCGTACGGTTCGTCGTCGCGATGAGAATAACTCAGAAACACCTGCTGCATGGTCATGGCCGAGTGTGGGACCGGCGCCCGCTGGTGTCAAGCAGCGACCACAGTCGGGCCCGGTTTACACGCATCACGCTATGCGGGAATTCGGTGACGTCCGTGCTGACCATTGAGCTCGACCGCCGTGAGACGGAGAATGAGGCGCCGCCCGACGCGGAGGCCTCCGTGATCCCGAGGCAGGGATTCCCGAGCCGCTCTCTACGACGAGCTATGCGCCCGGATTCGGATCTGCGCTTTCGCTCCGGTGTCTTGCCGCGACGGGACCGCGAAAAAGACGTCGGGCTGCTTGGAAAACGCTTCGTCCTCACCGTGGCGGCTGTTTCCTGATCGTGAAGCCAAGCGCGTCGGCGGCCTTTTGAGCGACATCATCGTCGTTCTGGCCACCACCCGCACCTGATACACCGATGCTCCCCACCAACACGCCATCTTTCGAGATCGGCACGCCGCCACCCGAAAAAAGGGTTCCGGTAAGCTGTTCAAATTCTGAGCTGTGGAATCGGCAGCGGCCTTTCTCATCAACTCCAAGCGCGGTGTTTGGGTTGAAAGCGCAGTAGAGGCCTTTCTTCGCGATGCTTCGGTGTTGTGCGGACCGACATTGTCACCTCGAAGCAGCGCGATCGTGACTCCTGAACTATTGAGCACTGCCACGGACACAGTTTTCGCGAGTCGCTGAGCTTCGAGGTTGGCTTGCCCTGCCAATCTCAACGCACCCGATCTTTTAGTGGCCTTCTTCTCAGGTGTTTCAAGAAACCCCATCGGCACCGCGCGTTCCTACCAGCGCGCGAAGACCGTCCAGATCAACAACATGCCGCAGTTGGGATTGTATCCGGTCTGGTATTCTTGCGGCATCGCTCCGCTTCCTGGGTAGAACTCCACGGCGACCACGTCCCGCGGATTCAGCGCGTCGATGCGCATCTCCGGCACTGACATCAGGGGTGCCGACGCGCCACCATCCAGCGGGATCGTGCTGCCACCACCACGCTGCATCATTGGAACGCCATCGATCACGATGACCGGACTGGAGCAGAGTCGACCTCGCGTGCGGATAATGAGTGCGCCCAAGGTGCGGTTCACCTCGAGCCCGCTGACACGTCGGAGCGCCGACTCCATGTCGAAACGTGTCGATATCTCTTTCTGGTCGAGATACCGCCCGAAGCCAAGTCGTCGTCGGTTGAGATAACCGGCCTGGTCCATCCCGGGGCGTCGGTCGCCGCGCACGTTGACGCGCGCAAGCTCCGTGGTGCGCGGCAGCTCGAGTCGTACATCCACCGGTGCATCGGGGCGCACGTCGATGATCCGGTACAGAGCACCGAGTCCGATCTGTCGCACACTCAGCTCCTGCGTGCCGGCGGGAACGTCGGTGAAGAGAAACCGACCGGCGCTGTCGGTGCGCGCGGCACGGTCGACGGCCGGAAGCACTACCAGCGCGTTCACGAGCACGCCCCCCCGTTCGTCGAGCACGGTGCCGCGCACGATGGCGCTGCCGCGTGCCGGCGTGCGCACCGATGAATCCGCCACGCCGTCCGCACGGAGCTCGGTGCTCACCAGCAACTCGCGTCGCAACACTCGCGCGTTGCCCACCGACTGTGTGACGCGACCGGTCGATGCGTTGTCTTTCGTCGCCATCGTGGCGAGCGCGATATCACTCGGCAGGCCACATACACCGTAGTTGCCGGCGTCATCTGACGTGACCTGTCGCGACAGCTCGCCGATCTGCATGCCCTTGCCCTCCGGCACCACGCCGAACCAGAGGAACGACACGCGTGCGCCAGCAAGCCGTTCGCCGGATCGCGCATCGTACACCGTGCCGAAGACGATGGCGCTATCCGAGGTGGGTCGTTCGGGCGCAGGGCACAGGCGTCGGTAGAAGGTGCGGAACGACGGCGTGGCGAGTGTGATCGACTGCTCGCCGGCCTGCACGTCAAGCTCGCGCGCGAACGCGTACAAGCCGATCGAGTCGAGCTCAGGGGAGGAGAAGGTGAGGCGACGTATCCCAGTCGGAACGCTGTCCAGTCGAAAGCGGCCAGCTTTGTCGGCAACGGTCATCCGCGCGGGTTCGAGTAGCTCGACCGTGGCGCCCGCCA
The DNA here is from genome assembly GCA_038210005.1 of Gemmatimonadales bacterium. Lineage (GTDB taxonomy): Bacteria > Gemmatimonadota > Gemmatimonadetes > Gemmatimonadales > Gemmatimonadaceae > Gemmatimonas. The sequence goes on along the minus strand of JBBQXC010000023.1, from coordinate 23,251 downwards.
TCGGCGTCATGGTCAGACTGTCGAATGCGACGCCGCGCAGTATGCCTGTCGGTTCAGCCTGTGGCGGGAGGGTACGCAATCCGGGCGCAAGCACGAGCGGGACCACGCTCAAGAAACGCCGCAGGACGCTGCGTCGAGCTGCGACACTCGCCCATACTGCGCGCTTTGCGCTGGGAATCATCGTGATTGCTCCATGGATCTCGGAGACGCGTGCCAATGGGGACATGAAAATATGTCGCGGACGCGCGCGCACGGCGAGCATCCCACGCCGCGCGCCGACGTGCGACGTGCGACGTGCGACGTGGGGGAGTCGCGGTCACGATTGCCGACTGCCGCTTCGCTCCGTACTATTGCGTGGCGTTCATCAATGCCGTGCGCCCGGGACTATTCGTTGAGGTATGCATGAGGTGTGTCGACCTGCTCTCCGATACCTGATGGCGCGAGCGCTGATGGGCTTCGCTCCCGGTGAGCGACCTGCTGCTTGGTGCCCCGGGGGGATCATGCGGTCAGTTTTGCAGCGGCGTGGCATCGCACTGGCGGCATTGGGCGGCATCATGGGGCGCGCGCGCTGCATGCGCAAAACGCGCCGTCCCCCGCCGTGGCAGTACCCGCACCCTGGGTCGCACGCTCGGTCGCACGCATCGCCGATTCCGTCGCGGCCGCAGGCGACACGGTGCGCGCCGTCGCGATGCTCGAGGAGGCGCTCAAACAGCAGCAGCGCGATGCCGCTGCCTGGCACCAGTTGGGACTGATCAATTGGAGCAGGGCGCGCCGTGTGCGAAGCGCCAGCTTCATAGGCAGCCAGCAGGCCATCACGCAGTTGCGTGTGGCAGACAGTGCGTTGCGTTTGGCCACACAGTTCGCGCCCGACAGCGGGCGCTACTGGGTCAGTCTGGCGCGCTTTCTCCTCGGCTCCCGCATCGCCATCACGCGCCTCGCGGCGCGGGGCCATGTGGAACGCGGCTTCGAGGCTGCCACAGCGTCGGGCGACCTCAACACGGTCGGGGCGGCGGCCGATGAGATGGGCATGCAGGCGTGGCGCGCGTACGAAGCGCTCGCGAATCGCGGTCTGGCCGTTGATGGTCAGCGGGTCCGGCCTGAGCCGATGTCCTTTTGGCGTCGTGACCGGGCAAAAGACTTTCTCGCGCAGGTGGCACAGAAGATCACGCCGCCCACCGGTGGCGTCTCGTACGAACGGGCGCTGGAGCACTTCCGGCAGGCCGTCCACGCCGATCCGGTCACGAGTCGCTACAGCCGGCACCTGTTCATGGCCTATGCCGTGCAGCAGCGCTGGGACGAACTGCTCGACGTCGCGAATAAGCGGTCGGCGCAATTCCCGTGGGACTTCCAATCACAGCTGGCGCGAGGACTCGCGCTCTACCGGCTGCGCCGATCGGCGGCGGCCGCCACGGCCTTCGACAGCGCATTCGCGTTGATGGACGATGGTGAGCGCGCACGCATGACCCGCCTTTCCCGCATTCTCCGCCCGAAGCCCAGCACGATCAGCAAAGGCACCATCGGCGATTCCGTCGCCTTCGCTGCACTCGCCGAACCTCAGCAACGCGGCCTGGAGGCCAGCTACTGGTTCCTCAGCGATCCGCTGGCACTCACGCCGGCCAATGAAGTGCGTCTGGAGTTTTTGTCACGCGTCGTGTTCGCCGAGTTCCGCTGGACGGACGACGACCTCGATCTGCGCGGCGCCGACACGGATCGCGGCGACATCTTCGTGCGGTATGGGCCACCCGATGAGGAAATGACGATCGGCGGCGGCGCTGACGTCACATTGATCTGGGGGTACAACACCGGGCTGACCTTCTTCTTCGATTTGTTTTCCTCGTTCGGCACCGCCCGTATCACTCCTGGCGACCGCGACTGGGTCGAGCACCTGCAACGCACGCTCCCCGTGACCTGGAACAATCTTGCCCTGATCAACAGCGTGGATACCATCCCGCTGCGCGTGGCGCGCTTCCGTGCGCCGGCTGATTCACTCGACGCCGTGGTCACGGCATCGGTCGGGCTCGATGCGCTCACGCGTGGGCTGGAGTTGGATACGGTCGCCGTGCGTGTCGGGATGCGCCTGCTGGATCAGTACGTGCGACCGCGGATGGTCGATACCAGCCGTATATTCGTGACGCCGGGCGATTCGGCGGGCCGTCTGGAGAAGCGCTGGACCACGCGCGTCGGCCCCGGCGTCCAGATGCTGCGCCTCGAGGCGTACGAGCCCGAAAGTGGCCGCGTGGCACGGGCTTCCACCCGACTCGACGGTGTGTTCGCCGCAGGCTTTGCCATGAGTGACGTGTTGGTGGGTTCCGTGCCGACCGTGAAGGACGACCGGCGCCCGCCCGCGCGATGGACCGATGTGGACATCACCGCCAACACCGGCGACTTCACGGCGGGGGCGCGCATCGGCCTGTTGTGGGAGATGTACGAGCTTGCCGCACGTGAGGGCAGCGCCTCGTATCGCCTGAATCTGCGCGTCACACGCGTCGAGGGTGGCGGTTCGCTGCGTGTGGCGGCGCGCGCCTTCGATCAGTTGGGCCGCGCGCTGGGCCGGACGTCCTCGGGCCGCCGCGGAATCACGATTGTCTTTGATCGCGCCGTTGCCGCCGCACCGGTGCTCGTGGAGTACCTGTCACTCGACATGGCCGACGCCGCACCGGGCCGCTACCGGTTGCGGGTGGAGGTGGTCGATCTGGCCACCAAGCGCGTCACGACCCGCGATACGGAGTTCCGCATCCGATGAACGCATGGCATGCGGGCGTTCGGCTACATCGAACCATCGTTGCCCAGCAACACGACGGTGGCGCGCACCCCCACGGCCTACGCGCTTTGCGTGACACCTTCCATCGTCGGTATTGTTGTGCAGCAGCGACGATTTGTGTCGAGGAGCATTCGCACCATCACGTGACGAGACATACGCACCATGGACGACCGTCTTCGCCGCGCCGCGGCCCTCTGGACGTGGACCGGACAGGCTCGCCCGCCCTTCGCGCACCGCACGGGCGACGGACAGGAGTCGGTCTGGGACTACCCCCGTCCACCGCGCGTCGTGGCCGATTCGCGCGAGATCGTCGTGCGTGTTGGCGGTGTCGAAATCCTTCGCACGCGAACGGCGTTGCGTCTGCTCGAAACCGCCAGCCCGCCGTCGTTTTATCTGCCGTTCACCGACGCCCTGCGCGCAACGTTCGTGCCCGCGTCCGGGTCATCGCACTGCGAGTGGAAGGGCGCGGCGCGATACTGGACCTTGGTGGCTGGAAACGTGCGACTGGAGCGTGCCGCCTGGTCGTACGATGCGCCGCTTGCTCCGTATGAAGCGCTCCGCGATCATGTCGCGCTCTACCCTACACACGCGGAGTGCTTCGTCGATGGTGAGCGGGTTCGCGAACAGGATGGCGGGTTTTACGGCGGGTGGGTGACGGACGAAATCGTCGGACCGTGGAAGGGCGGACCGGGCACCGGTGGGTGGTAGCGCGGTGTCGATGCTGGTCGGTCTACGACGCCGATCGTTCACGCTCGAGCCGCGCGTAACCCGTCTCCATGCCGGTGGTCATACCGGTGCCGAGAATCACGTCTCGCATGGCCTTGTCGGGAGAGGTGATCACGAGGCTGAGGAGCGTTCCCCCTTGTATGGGAACAAGTGTCAGTTCATTGCGCGTGCCCGGACCTGATGTGCCGATTATCCGCCTCGACGTAACGGCGCGATACGGGGCCGTCTGCTCGAGCAGCTCGCCCTCGAAGCCGAAGCGCTGCGTGCCATCGGGGCTCGCCCACTCGTAGCGATACGCCGCGCCGTGGCGCTACGCGTTCGTCGCGAAAGTGAACGCCATATGCATGGTCGGCATCTCCGCGCTTGGCACACGGGTCCCCCAAAGCGTTCGAGCTGACGCGGATCGGCGTACGCGTCCCAGAGTCTGGTCACCGGCACCGGATAGTCGGCGATGACCGTGAGGGTGAGGTCCTGCGCGTTGGAGATCACATCGGTGATCGGCATGGCTTCTCCGGGGAGGTGGTGGGGTCGGCGAGGACGGCATCGAGCTGGCGGAAGCGATGGATCCAGAGCTGCTCGAGCTGCAGCAGCAGCTCACTCGCCTGGGCGAGGCGGGCAGGGTTGCTGCGAACGATGCGTTCCCGTCCATGGGCTTCCTTGAACACGAGGCCAGCCGCTTCGAGCACCGCCACGTGCTTCTGCACCGCGGCAAACGACATGTCGTAGCAGCTCGCCAGGCTCGTGACCGACGTCAACTCACCGGCCAGCAGTCGAGCAACGATGTCGCGCCGGGTGGCGTCAGCGAGTGCCCGGAAGAGGCGGTGGAGCTCGGGATCTGAAAGCGTCAATCGTACAACCATATGGTTATCCTATACGGCGCGCCCACGGAGGGTGCAAGGACTGAGGCAGAACCGCGCGCCGTCAAAGCCTGTCCGCAGAGGAAGCGTTGGCGTTACCTTCGCATCTCATCCAGCGACGTCGCGCAGTGCCGGCGCGAACCCCCGATTTCCTTCGTTCCAATTACATGGACACCAGCGTTGCCGAACTGATTCGTCACGCCGAAGCGGGGCAGGCAAATGCGGCCGACCGTCTTTTCACGGCGATGTACGCAGATCTACACCGGCTCGCCGAACGACAGCTGGCGCAGCGCGGGGGCCAGCTGACGCTCGGCGCAACCACGCTGCTCCACGAGGCGTACATCAGCATGGCCGCTCGGGAGAGCGTGGCATACCCCGACCGGGCACGCTTCATGGCGTACGCGGCCCGGGCGATGCGCGGGCTCGTCATCGACTACGTCCGAAATAGACGGGCGCAGAAGCGGGGTGGCGCGTTTCACATCACCGGGATCGATACCCTCACGCCGATGGCGAATGCCGACGTGAACGGCGGGGATGACATCGAACTCCTCGGCGAGGCCTTGGAGACATTGTCCACGCTCGACCGCGGGTTGGCCGAGTTGGTCGACCTGCACTTCTTCTGCGGCTTTGGGTTTGTTGAGATTGCGGCGATGCGCGGCGTGTCTGAGCGCACGGTGCAGCGCGATTGGAAAAAGGCGCGCCTGCTGCTGCGACGTGCCTTGGGCGATGGCGTGTCGGATCCCGGACCAATCGACCCGCGTCGTTCGCCCTAGGCTGGGGGTTCGGACGGGCGCCGACCGGAGATGTCGTGTTTGGGGCGCATTTCCCGATTGTCTTGGTACGTGGCCGCTTTGCGTGGTCGCGACACCCGACTCGGAGATCAGCATGTTCCGCCTCACGCGTCATTTCCGGCAGGCTCTGCAGCCCCTCGCGAACTCCGCGCTCGACCTCAATGCGTCAGAGCGCCGAGCCTGGCTTCAGGAACTTCACGCGGACTGTCCGACCGTGGCGCGAGAGCTGGAGCGCCTACTCGGGACGTCGCTCGCGACGGCGGAGCGCGACGCCGACGGCCCTTCGTGCACGGTGATACTGGGTTCACCCGAGCACCTTGGTCTGCGCTACTGATGGTCTCGTCCAGCCTCGTCGTGTTGGCAAGTGCGGGCGTGTTCTTCCTCCTGCTCTACACGGCACTCGCGGTGGTGGTCGCACACCTGTTCACCACGCCACGACGTGTGCAGCCGGTCGCGCACAGCGGATGCGCGTATGAACGCGTTCAGTTTCGCGCTCGCGGCGAGTCGCTGCGACTCATGGCGTCGTACCGGCGGACGCCCGACGCGTCAGCGGTTGTGGTCCTCGTGCACGGAAGGGATGCGTGCCGTGGCGACGAACTGCGTGGCACCACGGAGTCGTTGGTTCAGGAGCTGATCTCACGCGGCTTGAGTGTGATGATGGTCGACTTGCGCGGACACGGAGAAAGTGATCACGCACGACTCACCTTTGGGCGGCGTGAGCGCCGCGACATTCTCGGTGCGGTCGACTTTCTGCTCACTCGCGGCTACTCGTCAGGCAGCATTGGTGTGTTGGGCGCCTCGATGGGAGGCGCAAGCGCGATTGCCGCCGCCGCCGAGGAACCCGCAATCGGCGCCCTGATCACGGACAGCGCCTTCGCTTCCCTCGACGAGGTTCTCGCCGCCCAGTTCACCCGGCTCACCAGACTTCCGCTCTTTGTTCTCGCCGGCGCCTTGGTCGCAGCGCGTGCGCTCACCGGCGAAAATCTGCTGCACAATGCGCCGCGTCAGAACATGCGGCGCCTGCGTGGTCGGCCGACGTTGGTGATTCATGCCGAGCACGACCCGTTCGTTCCGGTACATCACGCGCACATCCTCGCGACAGCGGGAGAGGGTGAAATGTGGATCACCGCAGGGAACAAACACCTCTCGTCGTTCGGCGTGGCGGGCGCCGACTATCGGGAGCTTGTCGGGGCGTTCTTCGCGCAGCACTTGGACTCGACACGTTGGCGGATGGCGGCGGTGACGACCGCGATGGCCGATGTGGCACAGGAGGCTTCCGTCGCGCGCCATAGACGCTCTACGCGAGAGGTCGTGAATGTCGCGCTCGTGACGATGTAGACAGGGACGCATCGCCGCCGCGTATCTCGAGGACGCCGGCGGAGGCCAGACGTTATGCACAGCGATTTCAGGACAGTAGTCGCGTAGCTGATCGCGACGGGATCGTGGGCTGGATGGGGATCCGCTCTGGAACGCGAGTGGCAACATGTATCCCATGATCGCGGGATCGGCCCGATCGTGGGCGAGGCCGTGCTCACCGATGGGTGGGCGGCCAGCTCCGGACGAGGTGGTCGCCAAACCCAATGACGCGGTCTCGCGCGCGATCGCGTGGCTGAGGCTCCCGAATGCGACCGATGCTGTCGCATCCGCGAGGGAGCGGTAGGGTCCTCACCGACTCGGCGACGCCGCGCGCACCCACGCGGCGATCGTCGCCGTGAGCCGCCCGCCGACACTCGGCGGCAGCGCCTGAATCCCACGATTCGCCTCTTCCAACAGCACCAACGCCGACTCACGATTGCCCGCGCGTAACACGCAGTAACCGACGCCCGCGCGGAGGCGTAGCGGGAGCAACTGCGTGCTGTCGAACGGCACCGCGCGGGCCGCCGATCGCGCGAGCTCCTCTCCCTCGGCGACACTCGATCCGGTACATAGGTCAACCGCAAGTTGCCACTCCATATTCAACAGGAGCTCCTCATTCGTAGGCCGCAGTGGCCGCAGGATAGCGAGCGCTTCACGCAGGAGTGCAATCGCCGCGGTGGTGTCGCCTTGGATCTCGCGGGCCGCGGCGACATTCGGCAATTGCCGTGCCACCTGCAGACTGCGCTCTCCATACACCTCCTTGCGAATCGACAAGCCCAACTCAGAGAGTGGCGCCAGTTCGGCGTAATTCCCCTTCGCTGCCAGGACCGCTGCCAATTTTTCGGACGCGTCGCCAACGGCCCAGTGTCGAGGTCCGGCAAATGCGAACCACTTTTTGATCACGTCGCGCAGAAACGCGTCGGCCTCCTCGAGCCGATTTTGTTTGAAAATTGCCCACCCCATTCGGGATTCCATAACCAACGCTTGATCCTCGATCCGTGATGCGCGCCAGATAGGCAGCGACTCGCGATAGCGTGATTCCGCGACGGCCCACTGCTCGCGGGCGGTTGCCAGGTCGCCAAGATCGCCCAAGCTCGCGGCGACGGCAGGACTGCTGTTGCCAAGCGACTTGATGCGCGCTGCGAGCGCCTGGGTGTACAGCGTCTCCGCGTCAGCAAGGCGTCGCTGCTGCGTACGCAACCGACCCAGTGATACGCGGGAGAGTTGCACATCGGGGTGATCAGCACCGAGCAGCGCAATCCGCATTTCGAGCGCTTCGGAGACAAAGCCTGCCGCCTCGGCGATACGCCCTTGGTTGGCTATCACACTTCCGAGTCGGCTGATCACGTTGGCCAGGAGCGGATGCGCTGCTGGGAGCACGCTGCGCGCGGCGGGTAGCGCGCGCTGGAGTGTCGCTTCTGCACCACGGTAGTCGGGCACGTTCACCTGTGCATCGGACAAACTCACCAGCGCTTGAATCACTTGGGGATGCTTGAGGCCGAGCGTGCGCTCCATGATGACGGTCGCCCGCTGGAGCAGGGGGAGCCCGACTTTGGGTCTTCCTGTGTACGCATAGAAAGCGCCAAGCGCCACCAGTCGCTCGCCAACCCGCTGATCATCGGGGCCGTGGCGAGCCGTGGCCAACTCGAGTGCTTCGCGATACAACCGCTCGGCTTCGGGAAAGCGCGCCTGTCCGTAACGCACCGAGGCCAGCTCACCGACGGCCGAGCTCACGAAGTCATCGTTCGCCTTCCGTGTCTGGCGAAAAATGGCGAGTGCTTCCGTCAACTTCGTATCTGCTGTTCCCAAGTCGCCGGACGCTCTGGCGATGCGCCCGATATCAGCGGCGAGGTCTCCGACGACGTTAGCGCGTGGCCCAACCGTACGACGCTGGATTTGATACGCACTGTCGACATGCGCGCGCGCGGCGTCGTAGACACCCAACTGAAAATACGTGCGACCAATAGTTGCCTCGATCGCGGCGCGCACCTCGGGCTGCCTGATCTGCTCATCGCGGAGCGTCGCCGTCGACGCCTTATCCAATAGATCGCGTACGCGCAAATCCTGCCCCTGCGCCGTGGCGGGATCGGCACTGGCCAACATGTCCGTCAGAAACGTCGTGACGGCCTGCGCCTTCGCGGCCTCTTGTGTCGCGCGCCCAGCGCTGACGACGGCCGCCTCCTGCTCTCGTACCGCCTGTGCGCGCGCTGTATCGGCCACGCCCAACGCCGAATCGGCAACATGGAGCGCGGCAGTCGCCGCGCGCTGTTCGCGTACAGCCACCTGGCGCGATGCATCTGCCTCGTTGCGACGGGCTACGGCTAGTTGCTCCGCTCGTGTGGCGCGAATGGCTTGCCAGGTACTCACGGCCGCGCCAAAGGCGAGCGTTAGCGAGCCTAGTGCCACACTGCTGACCAGCGTACGATTTCGTCGGGTAAACTTCTGGAGTTGATAGAGCGGACTGGCCGGCCGTGCCACGATCGGCTCATCGCGCAGAAAACGTCGTATGTCACTGGCCAATGCGTCGGCCGAGTCGTAGCGGCGCTGCTTCACCTTTTCCAGCGCCTTGGCGACGATGACCTCGACATCACCGCGCAGTCGTCGGTTGATGGAACTCAGCGGAGCAGGGTCGTCCATGAGAATCACGCGCGCTGCCTCGTGCAACGCCGCACGTTCGAGATTGTAGGGCAGTCGTCCCGAAATCAATTCATACAGCAGCACGCCAAGCGAGTACACGTCACTCCGCGCATCCACGTTGGACGGAATGGCGTCGACCTGTTCGGGACTCATGTATTGCAGGGTGCCGACCATCTCGCCGACCGACGTGTGGCGCGTACTGGGCAGGTCCGCATCGGTGAGACGCGCGACGCCGAAGTCGAGAATCTTGGGTTGGCCGCTTTCGTCGACGAGAATGTTGGCCGGCTTGAGGTCGCGGTGGACGACGCCCTGTCGGTGCGCATGATGCACCGCATCGCAGATCAGCGCGAACAGCTCGAGTCGATCGTCCACTCCCAAGCGCTTGATATTCGCATACGCCGTGAGCGGAAGGCCGCGCACCAGCTCCATCGCGAAATACGCGCGAGGGCCTGCGGGACCGTCGGCCGTGCCGACCTCGTAGATTTGCGCGATGCCCGGATGCTGCAACCGCCCGAGTACTTCGGATTCCAGCGCGAACCGGCGCGCAAGCTCGGGTGTCACGAACTCACCGCGAATGACCTTCAGTGCCACATTGCGATGGAGCTGATCGTCCTCCGCTTCATACACGATGCCCATACCGCCCTCACCCAACACGCCGAGGATGCGGTAACGGCCGATCATTTCAATTGACATCTCAGGACCGTTGAAGGAAGGTGAAGACGATCATGGGCGTGAATGTAGTCGTACAGTTTACGACCTCACTCCGAGAAGTGCACGGATCGCTGCCGCGCGCGGTCAGCGGTCCGCTGGCGGCCGTCTCCTTGCTTTCGGCCGTTACCGCCGCGTACGGCGCTGCCCGGTTCCTCTTTACCCGAACGGCGCGAAGGCGCGATGCTGACCTCCAACGCGTGTTGCAGCGTGCTGTGGAACGGACGCGTGAGCGTTTACCAGCCACGCCGGCGAACACCGACAAACGCTTGCGATAAGTACGCGCCCGGCGGTGTTCGCGGGCGCGTCACACACCAAAATGCACCCAATGATGATTCAGATGTTTGTAGAACAACACGTTCCACTCCGCCGACGCGAGTGGACCGAACGACGCCGACTCTTTGCCGTTGAACATCCGCTCTCCGTCGCGCTGTACGCGCTCGAGAAATGCGAGTAGGCGCTGCTGCTCGAGCGCGAAGTCCTTCGTGCCTGTCATGCGAAACGCCAGTGCTGTCGGCGAGCTTTTCGCATAGGGCGCAGGACCCACCACCTTGCTCTTGACGATGGTTTTGAGCACGAATCGCATGAGCCAGTTGGGCTGGGCGTGGCGGTCTTCGTACACCATTTCGTAGGGCACATTGCAGTGCGCGAGCATCTGATCGACCGACATCGTGCCCCACTGCGGCGCGGCGCTTCGTGGCCTGTTCGAAGGCGTAGGCGAGCGCGATCATCTTCGGCTCCGTGCAAAGCGCCGTGAGGATCTGCACGTCGAACGGCACCGACTTGGGATCGAAGCCCGTTGGAAACGGATCGTTCGCCGGCGCGGTGCCCGCCACGCGCTCCAAGGGGAGGGCAATCGAGGGGTCGCCGGACCGGGCCGCGATGTCCGAGCCTGCACTGCCGGGAAAGAGTAACGCGTCGAGGCGGTTGGTCGTGAGTGTCGCGTCGAGACCCTGCGCCCGCGACAGCCGAAGGTCCTTACGTCGGTCAGCCTGATCGCGTTTACGGTCCTGGCGCAGATCCATTTCGTCGGAAATGTCGAGACGCGCCTGTCCGTGGATAACGCGACTGCCGTGGCGAGCACGCCGACGGTGAGGTGATGGGCCAACGCAGAGCGGCTCACGGACGAATCCCCGTGACCACCGGCAGCACGATCTTCGACGCCTGCGTGCTGCTGCGGTAAATGCGCTGCGTGGCCGAACGAAAGTCACGTGGTTTCGCCTCGAAGATGTTCGGCACGAAGGTCTGCGGGTTGCGGTCGATGAGCGGGAACCATGTGCTCTGCACCTGCACCATCACGCGGTGTCCCTTCTTGAACGTATATGCCTGCGTATGCAGATCGATCGTGAGCGCCTCGGGCACGTTCGGCATAAGCGGCACCGGGTTTTCGAGGCTCTTCCGGAAGCGGGCGCGGGTAACGTCGTTGGCCACCATAAACTGATAGCCGTTCATCTTGAGGTCGCGCATCCCTGAGTCGGGGTACACGTCGATGAGCTTCACCACGTAGTCTGCGTCGGTGCCACTGGTCGCGGCATGTAGCGTAACGGTGAGATCGCCGGCAATCGTGAGATCTTCCGTGAGCGTAGGGAGCTCCCAGCTCAACACGTCGGGGCGGTTGTGCACGAAGCGCTGGTCTTCGGTGAGCCACGTGCTCCAGGTGGAGCCCGGGCCGTACGTCATCTGCACCGGACGCTGGCGATACGGCACCGGCTTGGCCGGATCGGACACGTACGCGTCGTAGGGTGTAGGCCCCGACTTCGACGGTGGTAACCAAGACAGGGCACCGCCTTCGCGCAGGTACAGCGCTCGTGGGGACACGGCGGCTTTGGGCGGCCACGAGTCATAGCGCTTCCAGACGTTGCTGCCGGCCTCGAACACCAGCGCCTCGGGCATTGTGAAGGCCGGTGCGTCTTTCAGGTGCATCGCGAAGAACGGCGCCATTACCGAGTCGCGGAAGAAGCGCGCGGTCGGTGAACCGAACTGGATGGGTCCAAGGGACGCGCCCTCGCCACGCATCCAGCCGCCGTGATTCCACGGACCGACCACGAGGAAGTTTTTGTTGGCCTTGTCGTGCTTCTCCAGCTCGCGATAAATGGTGACGGGTCCGTAGAAGTCTTCCTGATCCCACCAGCCGGCCACATGTAACGCGGGTACCGTGACCTTGTCGAGATAGCCGGTCATCGCCTGCCGCTGCCAGAACGCATCGAAGTTGGGATGCTGCGCGAAATCGTTCCAGGTGGGAATCGTACCCTTCAGCAGTTTGTCGTTCACCGTCTTGAGTGAACCGAGTCGCAGATACCACTCGTAGGTGTCGTGGGCATCCATCGCGAACTGCTGCACATCCTTGCCCGACTCCATCATCGTGGCGTACTCGAAACCGTAGCTCAAGCGAAATGCACCATTGTGATGAAAGTCATCGCCCTTCCACATGTCGGCCGGTGACGCCTGCGGTGACGCGGCCTTGAGCGCCGGATGCGGGTCGAGCGTCGCCATCGCGGTCGTCCATCCGGGATACGACACACCGGTCATGCCTACGCGGCCGTTGTTGTTCGGCACGTTGGTGAGTAGCCACGCGATCGTGTCGTAGGCGTCGGTGCTTTCGTCGATCGCCTTCGGGTCGGCGCGGTTCGCGCGCGGCGGGCGCTGCATCACGAACTGTCCCTCCGAGCGGAACTTGCCACGGAGATCCTGAAAGACGAACACGTATCCGTCTGCCGGAGTGTTCTTCGTCATGAAGCCCCAGCGCCCCGCGACCGTTTGTGGCGTGTTGCCGTTCACGCCGTAGGGCGTGCGCTCCATGAGGAACGGCAGCGGCCTCGCCGGTGTGTGCGGCGCCAAGATGCGCGTGTACAGCTTCACGCCGTCGCGCATGGGAATCATGGCTTCGCTGAGCGTGAAGGCGGTATCGGCCGGCTGGCCGACGGCGGTGTTCGCCGCGAAGGCGAGCAGGGCGGGGAGGAGTCGGAGGAGGCGCATGCTGGATTATCGCTCATGATGGCATGGTTCGCTTGGGGTGTGTCGCCGTGAGCGCTCGCCAACCTCTTGACAGTCGCCGCGTGGGCGGTCGACGTTGTGCGTATGCGTCCACATCTCCTCACGGTCCCAGCGCTCCTTGCGCTGCTGGCGTCGCCGATCGGTGCCCAGGTCATGAGCGGCCGCGCGCCGGTCGCACCCGCTGCCGTGTTCGTTCCCGCACGTCTCGCGCGTCTCGACTCGGTGTTCGGCACACTCGTCGCCGATCAACGTATTCCGGGCGCGGTCGTCATGCTCGTCAAGGATGGTGCGGTGGTCGTGCACCAGGCGTATGGTGTGCGCGACCTCGGTACCAACGCACCCATGCGGACCGACGACATCTTCCGCATCGCGTCACAGACCAAGGCGATCACGTCGCTCGCGGTCATGATGCTCTGGGAGGAAGGCAAGTTCGGTCTCGACGATCCGATCGGCCGCTACCTGCCCGAGTTCCGACGTCAGACGGTGCTCACGAAGTTCAATGCCGCCGACTCCAGCTTCGAATCGCGCGCGGCCAAGCGTCGGATCACCATTCGGGAGCTGCTGACGCACACCAGTGGTCTCGACTACCCGCAGATCGGCAGTGACGAGTTCCAGGCGTTGTACGCCAAAGTCGGTGTGACTGCCGGTATTGGGGACGCACCGGGCGCCATACTGGCCGAAAAGATCGCAATGCTTGGCGCGCTGCCGCTCAAGCACGAGCCCGGTGAGCAATTCACGTACGGCCTCAGCATCGATGTGCTCGGCCGCCTGGTGGAAGTGATGTCCGGCAAGAGTCTCGATGTGTTTCTTCATTCGCGGATCTTCACGCCGCTCGGCATGAAGGACACTTACTTCGGTATTCCTGCCGCGAAGCGCGCGCGACTCGTCGGCCTGCACGAAGAGAAGGACGGGAAGTTGACCGTCTCGCACACCTCGATTGCCGGCCTCGATCCCGATTGGCCTACCAAGCCAGTCACATATTTCTCAGGCGGCGGCGGCTTGTCGGGCACAACGCTCGACTACGCGCGCTTCCTTCAGCTGTTTCTGAACGGTGGTGAGCTCGACGGCACGCGGCTGCTGTCGCGGAAGACGATCGAGATGATGTTGACCAATCAGATCGGCACCCTGCAGCCCAACTTCGGTCTTGGCTTTCAGCTCGAGACGGCGGAGAACGACAGTCGCTCACCGCTCACGATCGGCAGTTTTTCCTGGGGCGGCGCGTTCGCGACAAGCTACTGGGCCGATCCCAAGGAGAAGCTCGTTGCGCTGATCTATCTCAACGTCTTCGACGCGAGCGTCCCGATCGAAACCTTGTTCCAGACGCTGGTGAACTCGGCGCTCAGGTAGGTTCTCCCTGATGGACAGTCCTTCCCCCGCACCGGTCGATCCCGCGTCGCGCATCGAATTGCTCGACGCGCTTCGTGGCTTCGCCCTCTTCGGCGTGTGTGTCACCAACCTTTTCAGCGGTTTTTCTGGGATGCGCCCGCGTCGACGAATCTGCCACCTGCGTTCACGCTGCCGATCGACGGGGCCGCAACCTTTCTCATGCACGCGCTCGTAGAGGGCAAGTCCAACTCGGTCTTCTCGCTGCGCTTTGGGCTCGGTTTGGCCCCGCAGCTCGAACGGGGGGCCGCGGGCAGTACCGATCCGGTTCCCCGGTTCCCGCGGGCTGTACGTGCTGATGGCGATCGAACTCGGACACATCTTGTTGCTCTGAAGCGGCGACATGTTGCTGTTCTACGGGCTCATGGGCTCGCGCTGCTCCGCATGCGTGAGATGGACGATCGGCGCCTGTTGCGGTGGGCCATTGCGTGCGTGTCCCTACCCGTCGTGAGCTACGCGCCCATGCTGATTCACCAGTACGTCACACCGGCGCTGCCGTTCTGGTACGTGGGAGGGAGCATCGAACAGCTGCTCCACCTCGACCTGGAGAAGCCGGAGGCGACCGTGTTGATGACTCGCAACGGCACCCTCGTGCAGTGGCTGCAGATGCACTTCTCGGGGCTCTGGTGGCGGTTCGCCGATCTCGTGTTCGTGGGCCGTCCGTTCAAAGTGCTCGCGAAGTTCCCTGCTTGGCCTCCTCATCGGCCGACACCGCTTGTGGTCGCGTCTCGACGAATATGCGTCGCTGTTGCGCCGCGTCGCGATCTATGGAGTGCTCGTGAGCGTGCCCGCCAGCGTGGCGTGGACGTTGTTCAAGGATTCGGACAGCTATTACGGCGGCACGTGGCACGGGCTGGCCGAGAGCGCGCTGTACGCGTGCGCGGTGGCGCCATTGGCGTTGTCGAAAACGGCGGCGTTCGCGCTGCTCTGGCGGGCTCCGCGTGCGCAGCGCGTGCTGCGCCGGCCGGTGCCACCGGGTAAGCTGGCGCTCACGAACTATCTGTCGCAGACCGTGTTCGCGACGATCGCTTTTACCACGTGGGGATTCCAGCTGGTGGGGCGGATCGGCCCTACGTGGCTTTGCCTCTGGGCGGCCGTCACGATCGTGCTGCAAATGGCGATCAGTACGTGGTGACTCTCGCGGTTTCGGTTCGGACCGATGGAGTGGGTGTGGCGCTCGCACACGTATCGTGCTGCGCAGTCGATGACGCGGCGGGTGGCGGTGCCGGAGTCGCTGTCGGCGTCGTGACATTCAGTGCGCGCATCGCTCCCATTCTTGACGTCGCGTCCCACGTTTCTGGTCCCCCATCACGGCGCCGCACCCACGGGCCACGGCGACGAATACGGACACTCGCGTAACCGATGCCGCGCAAGAAACGCCTGCCACGCCGGTCAGGACCGTGGATACGCCCAACTGCTTCCCAATCGCCCGCAGATCGTTCTGCTGATCGCGCAGAGAAAATGCCGAAGTCCGCGCCGACACCGTGAGGCCGGGCACTTGCGAGAGCGCGTTGATCAGCGTTTCGGCGACGCCGTCGCCAAGGTATCCGCTGCTGCGATCGGCGCTCAAATCGGAGAAGGGCAGCACGGCGATGGAACTCACGCGACTCGTGGCGCCTAGCGATGCCGGCAAGCGATCGCGTGTGGCCCATTACCCGATGACGGCGAGCAGCGCGACGAGAACGGGGACGACGACCTTGAGCTGCAGCGGTCGCCGCGGACTGCGCTGGATCTGTTCGGCGTGGGGGGTAGTGATGCTGCTCAGCCGTTCGAGCACGGCGTGCGCGTTGACCGGGCGTTGCAGCGGGTCCTTGGCCAGACACTGCATCACGATCGCCGACACATCGTGCGGGATCGTTGGCTGCACGTCGGACAGTGCGCGCGGTGTTTCCGGATGTGCGCGGCCACCAGTGCGTGCGGCGTGGTGCAATGCGCAAACGGATGCGCGCCCGCGAGCAGTTCGTACGCGACCACGCCCCACGCGTACAGATCGGCGCGCGCGTCGGTGTTCACATCGCCCACCGCCTGCTCGGGCGCCATGTAGACGGGCGTGCCCAAGGACGTCCCAACGGATGTGAGCGTGTCGCTCGGACTGTCGCCTGGCGCGTGCGTGCTCGACCCCGAGAGTGCTTTCGCGATGCCGAAGTCGATGACGACCGCGGTGCCGCTCGACAACAGCACGTTCTCGGGCTTGATGTCGCGATGTACGATGCCGCGTTCGTGCGCACAGGCCAGCGCCTGAGCGATATTGCGCAGAATGCCGAGTGCATCGCCAAGCGAAACGGGGCCATTCAGCAGTCGCGCGCGCAGCGAATCGCCGCGCACATACGGCATGGTGTAATACGGTAATCCTTCACGCGTCGCGCCGGCCACGAGCACCGGTACGATGTGCGGTTCCTGCAGCGCGGCCGCCAGTCTGATCTCGCGCGCGAAACGGTCGGCGCTCACGCCGGCGGCGAGTTCGGGCGAGAGCACCTTCACCACGACCTCGCGTCCGAGTGCGTTTTCGCGTGCCACGAACACGCGCGACATGCCACCGCCGCCGAGTTCGCGCTAGGGGGTGTAGCCATCGCCGAGGGCGGCTTGGAGTTGGGCGCGGAGGTCGGTCACGAAGATACGTCACGCGTCGGACGCTGGTCCAGCGCAATAACGGCGCGCCCGATCGCCCGATCGCGCTCACGCAAACGCTCCAGAATACGCAGTTTCTCAGCGATCGGTGTGGCCGTCATCGCCACGCGCGACGCCCGTTTCGTGCGGAGTGCCTCGTCCATGGAAAACTTCACGCTTGATCCTCCATCAGCGCCACGAAGCGAGCCCACTTCTCCGTCAATCCGAAGCGCTCGGTCAGGGCGGCGAAGCGCAATCGCTCGAATGTCCCCGACGCCAGAAACTGCAATAACCGGATCTTGTCCTTCATACGCCCTGTCTCGAGTGCGATCGCGGCCAAGTGTTCCTGCGACAGCACGGCAACCGCTTGCCCGTCAACGATCATGCGCACCGCATGTGCAAGCGCGTCGTCGACGAGCGGTGTGGTGGCCGGGAGGAACTGTACGGGCCAATCCGCGATGACCAAGTGCTCATTCTGGACGACCGCTCCACGCTTTGTGAAGTAGTCATAAATCGGGGCCAGCGATTCCAAAAGCGACGCGGGCTGATCGAAGACGACGAAGACGTCCACGTCCTGGGTGGCGGCTGGCTCAATGTAAAACGTTGCGCCGACCGCACCACCGACGGCGTAGCGTGCGACAATGCCGTCCGCGACCGCGGCCTCCAACTCGGCGAAGATGTCAAGCAGTGCCATCAGCGCCTCCGCGTATGTGCGGACGGACGATGCAGCCAGCGCTGTTGTGCCGAGGTGGGTGTCGTCATAGCGGAAAGGTAGCAGTCACGGCGGCGGCCCGCCCACCCTTCATGGCTCAACACGCGTTATCGTGGCAATCGCATCGAAGTCGCGATCGTAGCTGCAGATCGCGTCGAGTCCTTCGTGCATCACGACGGCGGCGTGCAGCGCGTCGCGCGCCATCAGTGCGGGATAGTCGTCGAGTAGCCCGCGCGCACGATCGAGCATCTCGGCCGAAATGGGTACCGCGCTGGGAAACAGTTGGCGTGCGAGATCGTAGACCTGGCGACCGGCGTTCCATTGCCCGATGGCGCGATAGCGATGCAGGATCTCCTGCAGCGTTTCGGCGTCGATCGTGGCCTTCACCTCCGGCATGAATTGTCGACGAGACTTCGCGGCGTCGGCACGTTTGGACTGGCTCATGGACTCCTCCGTACTGCATAGTGTGTAGCGGGGGAGAGTCACATTTCAACTGAACCGGGACAGTACCTCGCGGCCAGGTCTTGTCGGCGCATGCCGGAGTACGCGAGCGCTATTTCATTTTCGGTTTGTCCGCGAAACTGTCCCCCGGCTCCGTCCGTGGCCTCGAAGGGGCCGCGTCCGGTGAGCATCTCGTACATCACGAGCCCCGCGGCGTACAGATCGAGTCGGCCGTCGGCGTTCGCTTCACGGCGATCTGCTCCGGCGCCATGTAGGCCGGTGTGCCGATGGCCATGCCGAGGCCGGTCATGCCCATGGAGGTCACGCCGGTGGAGGCCGACACCGCCTTGGCGACGCCGAAGTCGAGCACCACCGCGTGGCGCCCGCTCAGCATGATGTTTTCGGGCTTGATGTCGCGGTGCACCACGTTGTGCTCGTGCGCGTATTCCAGCGCTTCGAGCAGGTCGCGCCACGCCCGCACGGCCTCGTCGATGGGCAGCGGTGCGGTACGCGCCAGCTTGGCACGCAGCGACGACCCCTCCACGAAGGGCATCGCGAACCACAGCAGCCCGTTGCCCGTGCCGGCGATGAGCAAAGGCACAATGGCCGGATGCTGCAGCTGCGCCGCCAGCTGAATCTCGCGGCGGAACCGGTCGGCGTTCGCGCTCGCCACTGTATCGGGCGGGAGCACCTTGATCACCACCCGCCGCCCGAGCGCGGTTTCCTCGGCCAGGAACACACGACTCATCCCGCCACCGCCCAGTTCCCGCTCGAGGCGACAGGCGGTACCGAGCACGGAGGCGAGCGTCGCGGCGAGATCGTTCATGTCGGCAGGCTGAGGAGTGTACGGGATAGGCTGCCGCGCGCGTTCACTTCGGGCGCCCGCGCTGCACCAACTCGCGCAGTTCGCGACGCCAGTTGTGGATCACGATGGCCTTGGCCTCACCGCCCACGGGGCGCAGCACGAGAAACTGGTTGCCGTCGGGCGACACATCGTACGACGGATGCGTGGGGTCGGCGGCCTCGCTGCTGGCGAGCACGAGCCGACGCGCGCCCACAGTGAGTTCCGCGCCCGGCGACAGTGCCACCGCCGTGAGAAGCGCGGGTTCCGGTACGCGCCGGCCTCAGAGCGCAGCAGCTGGTCGGCACCGCCGCCGCCCACGAGCACGAGCTGCGACACGGTTTGCCCTGGTCGATACGTCAGAGTCCCGGACGCGGACAGGCCCACACCCTCTACCGCGCGTGCGATGGGCATCGGCTCGCCGGTGGCCATGTGCGCGTTCACGTCGAGGGAATCGCGGAAATGTCACCGGCATCCGACTGGATGAGTAAGTGACCGTCTACCATACCGAACGCCTGCGTGGCGCGCACGCCGGTTTCCGCGATCTGTCCGTCGTCGAGCGACACCGCCATCAGACGCATGAGGTTTCCCGTCCCAGTCGCCACGAGCACAGTCTTTCCGTCCGGCAGAAGGACCGGGAATCGTGCCCATTGTTGCTTGGTGGTGTCGGTCACCGGCCGCACGACCCCTCCGCGTGCCGATACGGCAAAGAGCCCGACATCGCTCCCTATCAGAAGCTGGTCGTCCGGCGTCTACGCCAGCCCCGACGCATTCAAGTTGCCGCGTGTCGCCGACAGGGACGTCAACTGCGGGCTCTGCCCGAGCACCTCGCTGCGACCGCCCGTGGCCGCCACGCGACGGATCTCGTCTCCGCTGGTGTAGGCGAGCGACTTACCGTCGGGGGAGAAGACGAGATTCTGCAGCGACGTGGCGGCCAACTCGGTGTACGCATCGAGTTCTCCCACGCGCTGTACGAGCGTGCGGTAGCCGGTGGTGCTCTGCGTGACATACGCCATCTGGTCGCCGCCAGGCGAGAGCGCGATAGGAAACCCGCCGAGCATGATCCGTTCGCCGGGTGACGGGTCGATCTTGGCGCGCATCACGGGCGTTTCCGTGACAGCAGGCTCCCGCGTGATGGCGAACGCCAATGCAGCAAGGGCACCGGCAGCCACGGCCCACGCGGCGGCCACCGGTGCTGGACGTGGTGCCCTCAGCGGCCGGCAAATGGCGCGCGATGGTTGCCGCGTCACCTTTCCCCTGCAGCGCGAGCGCGAATTCGCCGCCGGTCGCGAAACGGTCGGCTGCGAGCTTCTCCAGTGCGTGACGTACCGCGGCGTCCACCGCGGCGGGCACGCTGCGTCGGATCAGCGTGAGCGGGCGCACCTCTTCGGTCATGAGGCGCGCGATGATCGCCTGCGCCGTGTTGCCGATGTGCGGTGGCTCGCCCGTGAGCATCTCGTACGTCATCGCGCCTAGCGAGTAGATGTCGGTGCGCGCATCGACCGCGCGATCGCCGGTGGCATGCTCGGGGCTCATGTACTGCGGCGTACCGAGTGAGAGACCAGTTTGCGTAACGCGCTGACCGCCGGCCTTGCTCACGGCGAGCGCGATGCCGAAGTCCGCTACCAACGGCTGACCGTCGGCGAGCAGAATGTTTTCCGGCTTGAGATCGCGGTGAATCACGCCGCGGCGATGCGCGTAGTCGAGCGCTTGCGCGATGGCGACCGACAATTGCACGGCTTCGTCTACCGGCAACTGCTTCTCGCGCTCGAGGCGGGCGCGTAGCGTTTCGCCGTCGACAAATGGCATCACGTAAAACAGCAAGCCCCCGGCTTCGCCGCTCTCGAAGAGTGGCAGGAGATCGGGGTGCTGCAGATTGGCCGTGACGCGGATCTCGGAGTTAAAGCGTTCGACGCCAACGACGGCGCCGAGTTCCGGCTTGAGCACCTTGATGGCCACGTCGCGCTCGTGCTTGAGGTCGCGCGCGAGGTAGACCGTGGCCATGCCGCCCTCGCCGAGTTCCCGCGTGAGGTGATAGCTGTTGGCGAGGGCGACGTTCAGCTGCTCGAGAGCGGTCATGCGGCAGGCGAGGAAAGTGGGGAGCTGCGCAGTCGCGCTGTGACCAATCTCCATCCTGACGAGCGTTGCCGCTACGGGGGCGCGCTGCCCCCACGCGCACGTGCGCGCGCACGTGACCGGAGGCAGCTCAGCTGCTATTCTTGCTCCGAGCCGCCGTCGTTCGTTGCCCCTCCCGCACCGCGCAACTCGCATGGTCAACTTAGGTCGTCCATTTACGCTGATCGGCATCGCCTTCGCGCTTCTCGTGGCCGCAGCCACGCCACGCCCGCTGGCTGCGCAGGAACTCGACGCGCCCACGCGGTTGCGCGTGGACTCGGTGTTCCGGCGCTTCGATCGCACCGACTCGCCCGGCTGCGCGTTGCTCGTGCGGAAGGACGGACGCACCGCCTACGCTCGCGGCTACGGCATGGGCAGCCTCGAGCTCGGCGTCGTCATCACACCGCAGTCGGTGATGGATATCGGCTCGACCTCCAAGCAGTTCACCGCCGCCGCCATCTGGCTGCTTGCGCAGGACGGCAAGCTCCGGATCGACGACGAAGTGCAGACGTTCCTTCCCGCACTGCCGCGTCTCGCTGCGCCCGTCACCATCCGGCACATCCTTCAACACACTAGCGGTTGGCGGGACTACACCGCCCTGCTGTCCCTTGGCGGCGCGTCGGATGCGGAAGTGACCACGGCCGCTGACGCGATGACGATCCTCGCTGCGCAAAAGGCGGGCAACTTCGCCCCCGGTAGCTGGTGGACGTACAGCAATACCGGCTTCTTCCTCGCCAGCCAGATCGTGGAGCGCGTGAGCGGCATGTCCATGCGTGAGTTCCTGCGCACGCGCGTTTTCGCACCGCTCGGCATGACGCACACCGACCTGTTCGATGATCACCGTCGTATCTTCAAGAACAAGGTGCCGTCGTACGCGCCATCGAACGGCGGCTGGCGCGTGGCCGTGGCCAACTGGGAGCAAACAGGCGACGGAGCCGTGCAGACCAGCGTCGAGGACCTGGCACGATGGGACGACAACTTCGACAATCCAACCGTCGGTGGTCGCGCGCTGGTGGATTCGCTGCAGCAGCCCGGCCACCTGAACGACGGCACGCCATTCACCTATGCGTACGGTCTCACGGTCGATCGGTATCGTGGGCTTCGCCGCCTGCATCATGGCGGTGCCTGGGCCGGTTATCGCGCCGTGTCCATGCGCTTTCCGGAGCAACGCGCGTCGATATACCTCACCTGCAACGCCGCGAATGCAAACACCATCGCGCTTGCCGAGGGGGTCGCGAACGCCGTGCTCGCACCTGCGCTGGGCATGACGATGGCTGAGCGCATGAGGGACAGTCTCCGCGCGCCATCGGTGGCGACCATCCAGCCGTTCCATGGGCTCTGGTTCGACGCCACGGTGGGCTCGCTCGTCCAGTTCATCGTGCGCGACTCGGTGCTGGTGAGCACATCGCCCTTCGGAGGGGCCGAACGTCGGCTGATGCAGCTGCCGGACGGTCGACTCACGGACCTCCCCGTCGACGACACACCCATTGGGTCGCGCTTCGAGCCGGCAACGGGCGAGATCGTGGTGGACTATGGGTCGGGCCCGCCGGACCGTTTCTCGAAAGTGCGCGAGGTCGGCACTCTCACCCCCGCGAAGCTGGCCGAGTACGCAGGCCGGTATGCGACACCAGAGGTGCCTTCGGTGTGGACGGTCGAGGCGCGCGGTGATTCGCTCTTCCTCACCACCGTGTCGGGTACTCGCCACTCGAGGCAGCAGCTCGAACCGCTCTTCGCCGACGCGTTCATCGCCGACGGGCCGCCGCTGCGCTTCGTGCGCGACGCGCGCGGACGGGTGATCGCGATCAGCGTGACCGGCCGCAGCGTGCGCGACTTGCGCTGGCGGCGGGTGGCGCCGTGACGCGAGTCGTTCATGCGTGCGTCGCCTCGGCGATTCTGGCCACCATCGCCCCCCGCACGGGCCGGGCGCAGGCTCCGGATGCCCCCGGTCGACATCGCGTCGAGATTCGGAGTACGGCCGATTCGACGCTACAGCCATCCGTGCTCGCGATTCCAAAGGCGCCCGCGCCTTCCAACAATGGCCGACGTCCACTCGCGGTCATGCTGCACACGTGGAGCTTCGACCTCGACCAGCGCGACTCCACGGTGGAAGCCGAGGCAGAGGCGCGCGGCTGGTTGCTGCTCTCGCCCAATTTTCGCGGGCGCAGCGAGACGCCGTTGGCGTGCGGATCGGACGTGGCGCAGCAGGACATTCTCGATGCGGTCGCCTGGGTTCGCGCGCACTACGCGGTGGACAGCACGCGCATCTACCTGCTGGGCCGCTCCGGCGGCGGCTTCATGACGATGTTGATGGCGTCGCGGTAT
>JBBQXC010000022.1:0-41257 GCA_038210005.1 Gemmatimonadales bacterium | reverse complement strand
CTGTTGGCCAGCGGACGGAGACCTCAATCAACAGAATACGCACGTAGACGCTGGGGTCGATTCAGTCTCGGACAGGGGTTCGATTCCCCTCACCTCCACTTGGGCGCCTCACCGCAATCGCGGTGGGGCGCTTTTGTTTATGGCACCAGCGCGCTGGTGGTGTCGGAGCGCCAGTTCGTCGGTAGCTGCTCGAGCAGCCGCGCCTTGAACTTGTGGTAATCCACCGTGATCGTGTGGCGCGGCGTGTCGAGCTGCGGATAGTCGGGATGGGCCAGTTCGTCGGCGATGGCCGCTTCGAGGTCACGTGGGGGCACCCAGGCCCCGGACAGACGCCTCGCCAGCACCTTCGCCTGAAGCTCGGCCGCCGGCCAGATACAACCCAGCGGCTGAAAGAGCCCCACGAACGACAGCGTCGGATACCGCGCCGGAAACATGCGCAAATACAGCGGCACCGGACCGCTCGAAAAATCCGCGACGTCGGGTGCCAGGAACGGATGGGCAATCCAATAGCCGGTACAGGCCACGATCACGTCGTAGTCGCCGCGCGTACCATCGGTAAAGTGCACCGTCCGTCCGTCGAAGCGGGCGATGTCCGGTCGCGGCGTGATATGACCGTGACGCAGCGCATAGAACAGCTCCGAATTGACCGTGGGATGCGTGGCGCCGAACGCGTGATCCGGCTCGGGCAGCCCGTAGTCACGATTGGAGCCCTGCAACACACGTAACAGAAACTGATTGACCCTCGAGCGCACGGCGCGCGGCAGCCACTGGGTGCGTTGCCCCACGACATCACTGGGTTGCCCGAAGAGAAACTTGGGGACGATCCAGTATCCCCGACGCCAGGACAGATCCGTCGTGGCCGACACGCGCGCCGTTTCCACCGCCACATCGCACGCCGAGTTGCCGCCGCCGATGACGAGGACTCGCTGGCCGGCGAAGGGCGCGGCCCGTTTGAAGTCGTGCGAGTGCATCATCGTACCGCTGAAGACGCCGGGATACGACGGCAGGCGCGGGCGCCAATGGTGCCCATTGGCCACCACGACGGCATCGAACGATTCCTCGCTCTCGTACTCGCCCTGGCGGAACGTGATCGACCAACGCGATGCCGCCAGCGGCTTCACACGCAACACATCGGTACCGAAGCGTACATGCGCCGTGACGCCGAAATGGTCGGCGTAGCTCTGGAAGTAGCTCGCGAGTTGCTCGTGCGACGGGTAGTCCGGATACCACGACGGCATGGGAAAGTCGTGATACTGCGACAGCGTCTTCGAACTGATGATGTGCGTTGTTTCGAACACGCTCGAATGCGACGGCTCGAGCCGGAACAACCAGTTGCCACCGACCGCAACGTTCCGGTCGAAGCACACGACAACCGTGAATCCGGCATCGAGCAGATTCTTCACCGCGGCAATGCCCGATGGACCGGCACCGATCACCGCGATGCGCGCGCTGCGCGGCAACATGGTCAGGCAAGCGCCGCGTGCGCCGCCGCCAAGCGAGCGACCGGCACGCGATACGGCGAGCAGGACACATAGTCGAATCCGGCCTGATGGCAGAACGCGACACTCTGCGGCTCACCGCCGTGCTCACCGCAGATACCCACTTTGAGATCGGCACGCGTGGCGCGACCGTCACGCACCGCCCACGCGATCAGCTTCCCCACGCCCTTTCGATCGAGCACCTGAAACGGATCCTCGGCAAGGAGTCCCTTCTCGATGTAATACGGGAGGAACCGACCGGCGTCGTCGCGACTCAGCCCGAACGTGGTCTGCGTGAGATCGTTGGTACCGAAGGAGAAGAAATCCGCCTCGGTGGCGATCTCGTCGGCCGTGAGCGCCGCACGCGGCAATTCGATCATCGTGCCGATGAGATACGGCACGCGCTCGCCCATCACACCCATGACTTGTTCGGCCGCCCGCTCGATGATCTCGCGCTGATGGCGGAGTTCGGACACGTCGGAGACCAGCGGCACCATGATCTCCGGCTGTACGTCGATGCCGCGGCGATGCGCACGCACGGCGGCTTCGAAGATCGCACGCGCTTGCATCTCGGTGATCTCGGGGTACACGATACCGAGTCGGCATCCGCGATGTCCGAGCATCGGGTTGGTCTCGTGCAGCGCCGCCACGATGCGAGCCAGCTCGGGGCGCGAAAGTCCCAACGACTGCGCCAGCATGGTCGACTCTTCGCCGCCATGCGGAAGAAATTCGTGCAGCGGCGGATCGAGCAGCCGGATGGTCACGGGAAAACCGTCCATCGCCTGAAAGATTCCCTCGAAGTCGGCACGTTGCATCGGCAGTAGCTTCTCGAGCGCGCGACGGCGTCCACCCAGGTCGCGTGCGACGATCATTTCCCGCATCGCCGTAATCCGTTCACCTTCGAAGAACATGTGTTCCGTGCGGCACAGTCCGATGCCTTCCGCGCCGAAGTTGCGCGCCACACGCGCGTCGCGCGGGGTATCGGCGTTGGCGCGCACCCGGAGGCGACGATCTTCGTCGGCCCATCCCATCAGCTTCGCAAACCCGAGATACGTGGGCGCCTCGGCCGCGGCCAGCACGCCATTGTTCACGCGCATCACTTCGCTGGGTTGCGTGGGCAAGTCACCAGCGAACACCCGACCGGTACCGCCGTCGAGCGTGATCCATTCCCCCTCGTTGATCACGTGCTCGCCGATCCGCATCAGGCGATGATCGTGTGAGATCTCGAGCGCAGTGCAGCCTACAATCGCGCACTTGCCCATGCCGCGCGCCACGACCGCGGCGTGACTCGTCATGCCACCGCGAGCGGTGAGAATGGCGCGCGCCGCGACGATGCCGTGGAAGTCCTCCGGCGTCGTCTCTTCACGCACCAGAATGACCTGCTCACCTGCCGCGTGGCGACGCTCGGCTACATCGGGGTCGAACACGACGATACCGCTGGCGGCACCCGGACTGGCTGGCAAGCCAACGGCGAGCGCCGTGGCGCGTACGTCCGAACTGATGACCGGGTGCAGGAGCTGATCGAGTTGGTTGGGCTGCATGCGGAGCACCGCTTCGCGCTGCGTGATCAACCCTTCGTTCACCATGTCGAGCGCGATGCGTAGTGCGGCGGCTGTCGTTCGCTTGCCGGTGCGTGTCTGCAGCAGATACAGCGTGCCGCGCTCCACTGTGAACTCGATATCCTGCATATCGCGGAAATGCCGCTCGAGCAGATCCTGTGTGGCCATCAGCGCCGTATACGCCGCGGGCAGCATGGTCGCCATCTCGTCGATATGGAGCGGCGTACGAATTCCCGCAACCACATCCTCGCCCTGCGCGTTCACGAGAAACTCGCCGTAGAAGCGGCGCTCACCGGTGGACGGATCGCGGGTGAACGCGACGCCGGTGCCGGAGTCGTCGCCCATGTTGCCGAACACCATCGACACGATGTTGACGCCCGTCCCAAGCGTGTGCGAGATCCCGTTCACGCGCCGGTAGTCGATGGCCTTCTTCAGCGTCCACGAATTCCACACGGCCTCGATCGCGCCCCACAGCTGCACCTGCGGATCCATCGGGAAGTCGTGCCCAGTGGTGAAGCGGATCAGCTGCTGGTACTCGTGCACCAGTGACCGCAACGCGTCGGCACTGAGCTCGCTGTCGGTAGTGACGCCGGTCGTGAGGCGCTTGCTGCTCAGCAGCTGCTCGAACTTGGCAAACGGCACGCCCAGCACGACATCGCCATACATCTGCAGAAAACGGCGATACGAATCGTAGGCGAAGCGTGCGTTGCCGCTCGCCTTCGCCAGCCCTTCGACCGTCTCGTCGTTGAGTCCGAGATTGAGGATCGTCTCCATCATGCCCGGCATCGACACGGACGCGCCGGAGCGGACCGACACGAGCAGGGGATTCGACGCGTCACCGAAGCGCTTGCCGCTGACTTCCTCGAGACGCTCGAGCGCGCGGGTGACTTCCTCGCGAAACGCGCCGTCGACCAACCCATCGGCGAGATACGATACGCACCGATGGGCGGCAATGGTGAAGCCGGGTGGAACGGGAACGCCGAGATTCGTCATCTCGGCGAGATTTGCGCCCTTTCCACCCAAGATCGTTTTCATATCCCGCGTACCGTCAGCACTACCGTTTCCGAAGAAATAGACGGAGCGGGTCATTCAGTTCTCCCTTGCAGTGTGTGATACGATGTTCAGGCGATTCCGACGTGAAGACCCGCGCCGCCGCCGGCGCGCAACAGTTCCGGCTCGCTCGGCGTCGCGGTCGGGTACTTGCCCGAGAAGCAGGCATGGCAATAGCCACCAGGCCCCTCAGGCATTGCAGACAACATACCATCGATCGAGAGATAGCCGAGCGAGTCCACGCCCAAGTGCCGCACCAGCTCATCGTGCGTCATCTGCGCTGCGATGAGCTCCTCACGACGCGGCGTATCGATGCCGTAGTAGCACGGGCTGATGATCGGTGCGCTGGACACACGCATGTGCACCTCACGGGCACCCGCGGCGCGCACCAACGAGACCAACCCGCGCGTGGTGGTGCCACGCACGATGGAGTCGTCGACCATCACCACGCTCTTGCCCTCCAGCAGCTCTCGCACCGGATTGTACTTGACCTTCACCTTCGCATCGCGTCCGGCTTGCGTCGGCTGAATAAATGTACGCCCGATGTAGTGATTGCGGATCAGCGCCAATTCGTACGACGTCCCGGACTCGTCGGCGTAACCGAGGGCGGCCGAGTTCGAGGAGTCGGGCACCGCGAACACGATGTCGGCACCCGGTGCCGGGCATTCACGCGCCAACTGGCGACCGAGCGCGCGACGGGACCGGTCGACGGAACCGCTGAACACCGAGCTGTCGGGGCGCGCGAAGTACACATGCTCGAACACGCAGCGATGGATCGGGGCCGGCGGCAGCGCATGCAACGAGCGGATTCCCTGCGCATCGACCGCGATGATCTCACCCGGCTGCACTTCGCGCTCGTAGACGGCACCGACAATGTCGAGTGCGCATGTCTCCGAGGCGAACACCCAACCGTCGCCGAGACGCCCCATGACCAGCGGACGCCAGCCATGGGGATCACGCGCGGCGAGTACCGTGTCGTCGAGTACGATCAACAGGCAGTATGCGCCTTCGACGCCCTGCAGTGCGTCCGCCACGCGGGCCTCCGGTGTCGCGCCGTGGGCCCGGGCGATCCGGTGCACGATCGCCTCCGAGTCCATGGTGGACGAGAAGATCGCGCCGTCGTCTTCAAGATCGCGGCGCAGTTCCACCGCGTTCGTCAGATTGCCGTTGTGTGCAAGCGCGATGTGGCTGCGGCGCACGCGGGCGAGAATCGGCTGCGCGTTCTCGATCGCCGACGCGCCGGCTGTGCTGTAGCGCGTGTGGCCGATCGCGATCGGTCCACGCAACGCCTCCATCTCCTCATCGCCGAATCCCTCCGAGACGAGTCCCATCGCACGGCTGACGCGCGCATGTCGCGCGTCATCGACGGCCACGATGCCCGCCGACTCTTGACCGCGATGCTGCAGCGAGTACAACCCGAGCTGCGTTAGTGCTGCTGCGTCCCGAACCCCGTAGACGCCGAAAATACCACACATGGGAAAACTCCCGATCAGTCGTTGGTAGGAGCATGCGATGAGGCCACCGCATGCTCAGCCGGCGTCTCGCCATCCATGGCGAGCGGAATCGCTTCGTGAAACGCCTTCGCGAGCCAATCCATCGGCGCCGAGAAGGTGTCGCCCGAAATCGTGAACTGCGCGCCGCTGTCGGCGGCGGTGACGGTGCCGATCACGCGCGCCGGTACGCCGTGGCGCTGCGCGATCTGGAGTACGGCGGCGCTGTCCGCCGTGGACACGACAACGCGCCCGTGGGCCTCACCGAACAGGACGGCGCGATGGGGCAGGGTGGCCCACGGCGAGAGGTCGACGGTGAAGCCGAACACGCGGTCGCGATCTGCCATCGCGCACTCGGACAGTGCCACGGCCAGCCCGCCATCGCTGCAATCGTGCGCGGAGCGCACCATACCGCTGCGGATCGATTGCAGGAGCGCGTCGATCAACGCACGTTCGCGCTTCGGGTCACAGACCGGCGGTTCGCCGATGGTGAGCCCGTGAATCTCCAGCAAGTACTCACTCGCTCCGAGTTCATCGGTGCAGTCGCCCAGCAACACGATGTCGTCGCCGGCCGTCTGAAATCCCGAGGGCGTGACATGGGCGAGCGATTCGATGAGCCCCACCATACCGATCGTCGGCGTCGGATGAATGGCGCCCTGCGGGTTCTCGTTGTACAGCGAGACGTTGCCGCCGGTGACCGGCGTTTCGAGCACGGTGCAGGCTTCGCCAATGCCGGCGATCGCTTCGCTCAGCTGGAAGTACACGTCCGGCTTCGTCGGATTCCCGAAGTTGAGGTTGTTCGTGATGGCCATCGGTCTCGCCCCGGTGCACGCGACATTGCGCGCCGCCTCGGAGACGGCCGCCCGCCCGCCGTTGCGCGGCGACAACGCCACGTGACGGCCGTTGCCATCGATGCAGAGCGCGATGGCCTTGTCCGTGCCGCGGAGCTTCACCACCGCGGCATCGCTGCCGGGACCGCGCATGGTACTCGTGCGGACCGTGGAGTCGTACTGCTGCCACACCCACTTCTTGCTCGCGATCGTCGGCGACGAGAGCAGGCGCTCGAGCGTCCACGCATGATCGCGTTCCTCGTCGAGCGGAGCGACGGCAAGTGCCGAGCGTGCGCGCGCCGCCTTCAGCGTCTCACTCTCTTTCGGCTCGAGCACATACTGCGGGCACTCGGTCACCAGCCGCGAACCGGGGAACTCCGCCACCACGCGGTCGCCTTCGGTCACTCGGTACACCGGCTCAGCGATGACTTCCCCGATCACGGCGGCCTCGAGATCCCACTTGGCCAGGATTGCGCGCACATCGTCTTCATGCCCGAGCTTCGCGACGACCAGCATGCGTTCCTGCGATTCCGACAGCAGAATCTCATACGGCGTCATGCCCTGCTCGCGCACCGGCACCTTCGTGACGTCGATCGTGACACCGACATCACCGCGCTCGGCCATCTCGGCCGACGACGACGTGAGACCGGCCGCGCCCATGTCCTGAATCGCGACGATGTGTCCGCTACGAATCAGCTCGAGCGACGCTTCCAGCAACAACTTCTCGGTGAACGGATCCCCGACCTGCACCATGGGGCGCTTGGCCTCGCTGGACGCCGAGAGATCTTCGGAGGCGAATGACGCGCCGTGAATGCCATCGCGACCGGTGCGCGCACCAACCGCCATGATCGGGTTGCCGACCCCCGACGCCACGGCGGTGATCAACTCGTCTTCACGCATGAGGCCGACGCACATCGCGTTCACCAGCGGGTTGCCTTCGTATGACGGGTCGAATACGACCTCGCCGCCAACCGTCGGCACACCGACGCAGTTGCCGTAGTCGCCGATGCCCTTCACGACGCCGGCGAAGAGCCAACGCACGCGGCTCGACGTGAGCGGTCCGAAACGCAACGAATTGAGCAGCGCAATCGGCCGCGCGCCCATCGTGAACACGTCACGCAGAATTCCGCCGACGCCGGTGGCCGCGCCCTGATACGGCTCGACGGCCGACGGGTGATTGTGCGACTCGATCTTGAACGCGACGGCCCATCCGTCACCGACAGAGATGACACCGGCATTCTCACCGGGCCCCTGGAGCACCCACGGCGCCTTGGTCGGCAGTGTCTTCAGCATCGGGCGCGAGTGCTTGTAGGAGCAATGCTCGCTCCACAACGCGCTCACCACGCCAAGCTCGGTGAACGTCGGCGTGCGGCCGAGCATCGCAATCAGGCGCTCGTACTCGAACTCCGTGATGCCGTGTTCGGCCACCATCGCCGGCGTGATCACCGGATCGCCCGGACGTGCTTCAACAGGACGTGCGTTGGACGCGGCGGTCATACCTTCACCTCAGCGAGCATCGATTCCAGGATGGACGCGAACAACGGCACGCCGTCGGTCGAGCCGAGCGTCACGTCGAGCGCGCGCTCCGGATGCGGCATCATGCCCAGCACATTCCCCTCTGCGCTCACGATGCCGGCAATGTTGCGCAGCGAGCCGTTCGGATTGGCCGACGCTGAGGCCTCACCGGCGGCGTTGACGTAGCGGAACACGACGCGCCCGTCGCCTTCGAGGCGGGCCAGCGTGTCGGCGTCCGCCGTGTAGCGACCGTCGCCGTGGGCAACGGGAATGGAGATGACCTGCCCGATGTGATACTGCGACGTAAAGCGCGTCGCGATCGATTCGACGCGCAGGTGCGCCGGTGCACTCACGAAGCGCAGGCTCGCGTTCCGCAGCAGCGCACCGGGGAGCAGACCTGCTTCGCAGGCGATCTGAAATCCGTTGCAGATGCCAAGCACCGGTCCGCCGCGCTTCGCGAACGCGATCACTTCCTGCATGATCGGGCTGAAGCGGGCAATGGCTCCCGCTCGCAAGTAGTCACCGTAGCTGAATCCGCCGGGAAGGATGACGAGATCCACGTTCTGGAGGTCGTGATCCTTGTGCCACAGATAGACTGCGTCCTGACCGAGATGATCCGCGATCGCGTGGAAGGCGTCCTCGTCGCAATTCGAACCGGGAAAGCGAACGATACCGGCCTTCACGCGTGCTCCACCGAGGCGATCTCGAAGTCTTCGGTGACCGGGTTGGCCAGCAGCTTCTCGCACATGGCCGTGGTGCGCGCACGCGCGGCGTCGGCGGTCATCGCTTCGGTCTCGACGATCACGTGACGTCCGACGCGCACGTCACTCACGTCGGCGAAGCCGAGCGAGTGGAGTGCGTCGGCGACCGCCTTGCCTTGGGGATCGAGAATCCCGCGACGCGGAACGATATGGATGGCGCAGCGGAAACGGGTCATGCCAAGGGCTCCTCGCGACCGGCGTCCGGCGCGATGTTCGGTCGTGAAGGACGACGGCGTCGACGACGGCGTCGGGGGTCGAGGGGTTCGTCGAGCGCATCCTCGGTCGCGTCATCATCGTCACGCGCGCCGGGCATGCGATCGAGCAACCCGAGAAAGACGGTGCGGCCGATGCCGTACAGCACATAGGCCATCAGGGCGGGGAAGAAGAACTTCTTGGGCAGGAAGATCACGCCCACGAACGTACCGACGACCAACAGGAATCCGAGGATGCCGTTGAGCGTGCGGAAGTTCACCGTCGGCACTTTCGCGTACTGCACGTTGCTGATCATCAGCATGCCTAGTCCGAGCATCACCCACCGCAGCATCTGGTGCCAGGGCAGATCACCGATCATCGTTTCGGTATACAGCGGCGTTTGACTGAACCAGTAGTACGTCGCGAGCGTCATGCCGGCGGCGGGACTGGGCAGCCCCGTGAAGTGCGTGTTCTTCGTGCCGGCCTGCTCGACGTTGAAGCGCGCGAGACGCATCACCGCGCAGGCGGTGAAGAAGAAGCAGAAGATCCACTCCCACCGTGTGCTCTGGAACACGGCGAAGTACATGATCAACGCCGGTGCGGTGCCGAACGAAATCGCGTCGACCAGCGAATCGAGCTCTTCGCCGAATCGCGTACCCGATTTCGTCGCACGCGCAATGCGACCGTCAAGCGTGTCGGCGATCGCGCCGAAAACGATGAATCGTGCGGCCGCGTCGAAGTCGCCACGCGATGCCGCGACGATGGCGAAGATGCCGAAGAACAGGTTCGCGAGCGTAAACCCGTTCGGGAGGGCAACCGCGACCCTTGGGCGCGGGCGGCGTGGACGCTCCACGTCGTCGGGGCCGGGTCCACGTGATTCCGGTCGGCTCATGCGGGCATTCCGACCGCCGTACGGTACACCCACGCCACCGATAGCGCGACGAGCGTCAGGACGAATCCGGCAAGCCACAACGGCCACGAGCGGAAGCGCAGCGCGGCCGCAAACGTCAGCACAGCCATTCCGGCAGCGCTGAGGAGCAGCGGATAGCCCTCACGCGCGAACATCAACCGGCATCCTCAGGAAGTCCGAACCGCACCACGTCCATCGCTGCTCCCGTGAGACGATGGAAGGCATCGCGATAGCGGAGGCTGGTCGCCCGAATGACCTCGGGAGGCAGCGTCGGGGCCGGCGCGTCACCATTCCATCGGCCCGCGCGCCGTTCTACTTCAAGCCAGTCCCGGAGGGGTTGCTTGTCGAAGCTCGGTTGACCGCGCCCAGGTGTGTAGCAGTCGGCCGACCAGAATCGCGAACTGTCTGGCGTGAGCACTTCATCGATCAGCAGCAATCGGCCCTCACGCCAGCCGAACTCGAACTTGGTATCGGCCACGATGATGCCGCGCGGTTCGGCGGTGGCGCGTCCGAATTCGTACACCGAACGCGCCAGTCGCTCGAGCGTGGCGGCAGTATCGGCGCCCACGGACGCGATCACGCTGGAGATCGTGATGTTCTCGTCGTGGCCGGTCTCCGCCTTGGTGGCGGGGCTGAAGATCGGCGGATCGAGGCGATCGCTCTCGCGTAGTCCGACTACCAAGGCTTCGCCGGCCAGCGTGCCGTGTGCCTGATATTCTTTCCACGCCGAGCCGGTGATATAGCCGCGGATCACGCACTCGATCGGTACGACGTCGGCGCGCACACACAGCATGCTACGGCCGGCCAGCGCCTCGCGATACGGTGCGAGTGCCGGGACCTCGCGCACAATCTCGTCCGTGTCTGCCGAGAGCAGGTGATGCTCGACCACGCCCGACAACTGCGACAACCACCACGCCGTGAGTTGTGTGAGTACGGCGCCCTTGTACGGAATCGCTTCGTGCATCACGACGTCGAACGCGCTGATGCGATCGGTCGTCACCAGCAGTAGACGATCGTCATCCACCGCGTATACGTCGCGCACTTTCCCGCGACGAACCAGCGGCAGCGGCAGCGACGTTTCGATCATCGCCGTGGGAAGGCCCGTGCTCATACGCGCACCTCTTCCACTTCGACGCCGGTGCGCTCACGCGCGAGCCACGGTGCCACGTGCTCGTCGAGGAACTCCACCACTTGCTCAGGCGACCGACCGACGAATCGCGTCGGCTCGATCACGGTCTGCAAGTCTTCCAACGGGATGCCGAAGGCGGGATCGGCGGCTAGCCGTTCCAACATATCGTTTCGTGGCGCGCCATCCTTGACGGCACGCGCCGCATCGATGCTGTGACCGCGAATGAGCTCGTGAGCTGCCTGTCGATCACCGCCGGCGCGCACGAACCGCACGATGATCTCTTCGGTGGCCATAAACGGGAGTTCGTCATCGACGCGACGGCGAATGCGGGCCGGATGCACCTCGAGTCCGCGCACCACGTTCTGCATCAACACCAGAATCGCGTCGGTCGCGAGAAACGATTCGGGAATCACCAGGCGACGGTTCGCGGAGTCGTCGAGCGTGCGCTCGAAGTACTGCACCGCATGCGTTTGATTCGCGTTGGGCTCCAACGACAGCACGAACCGGGCGAGCGACGCAATCCGCTCCGAGCGCATCGGGTTCCGCTTGTACGCCATGGCGGATGACCCGATCTGATTCTGTTCGAACGGTTCTTCGATCTCGCCGAACGCCTGCAACATGCGAATGTCGCCGGAGAACTTCGACGCCGTGGCCGCGATGCCGGCAACCACGCTCAACACGTGTGCATCCACCTTCCGGGAGTACGTCTGGCCACTTACCGGGATGGACGCCGTAAAGCCCATGCGGGTGGTGACCAGCCGATCGAGCTCGCGCACCTTCGCGTGATCACCGTCGAAGAGCGAGAGGAAGCTGGCCTGCGTTCCGGTCGTCCCCTTCACGCCGCGGAACGGCAACTGGGCCATGCGGTACTCCAAGTCCTCGAGATCGAGCAGGATGTCCTGCATCCACAACGTCGCGCGCTTGCCGACCGTCGTGAGCTGCGCCGGCTGCAGGTGCGTGTAGCCGAGGGCTGGTTCGTCCTTCCACTCGCGTGCAAACACGCCGAGCGCGTCGAGCGAGTCCAGCAGCTTCTCCCGCAGCAGGTGCAGCCCGCGGCGCATGAGAATCAGCTCGGCGTTGTCCGTGACGTAACAGCTCGTCGCACCGAGATGAATGAACTTCCGTGCCGCCGGTGCGACATCGCCGAACGCGTGCACGTGCGCCATCACGTCATGACGGAACTTCTTCTCGTAGACAGCGACCGCCTCGAAGTCGATGTCCTCGAGATGCGCACGCATCTCCTCGAGTGCGGCGTCGGGAATAGCGATGCCTAGACTCTGCTGCGCTTCGGCCAGCGCGAGCCAGAGCCGACGCCAGAGGCCGTATCGCATCTGCGGGCCCCACAGCGTGAGCATGGCGCGCGACGCATAGCGGTCGGCGAGCGGGGAGGCGTACGAAGTGCGGTCGGGTGCGGTCACGTAATCAGCGGAGAGAGAACGACGTCTGGAGATACTGTCGATTGCGCTCGAATACCACGTACACGGGACCGCGAGCGCCGTACCGGTCGATGGCCGCAGATGCCGCCTCGGCCGAATTCACTCGCGATTGTCCGACTTGTACGATCACATCGCCGTCCTGCAGGCCGATCTCGTCGCGAATCCGATCGGAGACGCGGTAGACGAGCGCGCCGGCGTTCGATGCCACCCCCCGTTCCTGACGGATCACATCGGTCAGCGACACGAGCTGCAGCTCGCGCAGCACGGTGACCTTGGGGGCGCTCACTTCCGGCGCGTCGGCCACCTGCAGCGAGACACGCAATTCGCGGCCGCCGCGGCGCACCGTGACCGGCAGCAGCTCGCCGACACGCAGGTCGAGCAGGCGTGCTTCCCAATCGAACGGATTCTTCACGGGGCGCGTGCCGGCGGCGATCACCTGATCACCCGCGCGCACACCGGCCCGATCTGCCGGCGAGCCGGGCACCACCCGTGCGACGATCGCGCCGACCGCTGCCGCTTCTCGCGCGCTCTGGACATCGGGCGTCTGCAGTCGAATACCGACCCACGGCTGACGCACGGAGCCATGATCGAGTAGGTCGTCGACGATGCGCTTCGTGCGATCGATCGGGATCGCGAAGCCGAGTCCGACGGATCCACCACTTGGCGAGTAGATCGAACTGTTGACACCGACGACTTCGCCCGACGCGTTCACCAGCGGCCCGCCGGAATTTCCCGGATTGATGGCTGCGTCGGTCTGAATCATGTCGACGTACACACCGCCGCCGTCGCCGCGACCGGCGAGATTGCGGCCGACGGCACTGATGACGCCGACCGAGACGCTGGGCTCACTGTTGCCGAGGACGAATCCGAACGGATTTCCGATCGCGATCGACCACTCGCCGACGATCAACGTCGACGAACTGCCCAACGGAGCAACCGGCAGGTCCTTCGCCTTGATGCGCACCACGGCGAGATCGTTCGTTTCGTCGATACCGACCACCGTGGCATCGTACGAGGTGCCGTCGCGCATACCGATCGACACCTTCGTGGCGCCCGAGATCACATGCGCGTTGGTCACGATGATGCCGTCACTGCGCACCACAAACCCGGAGCCGATGCCGGCGTTGCGGCGTTCGCCCGTGCGCCCGCCCATGAAGTACTCGAAGAAGTCGACCGGGACCTTCTGCACCGTTTCCGTCTGCACCGTGACGACCGCCGGCGCTACGCGCTCGACGGCGGTCGTGATGGCGGTCCGCCGCGATGCATCGATGGACTGCGCGGGGACCGGGCCGGCCGGTTTGGAGGGCGCGGGCGGCCGCGTGCGGGCCTGCGCGTTCGACGTGCTGGGATTGGCCCCCTCGCAGCCGATGAGCGCCAGGGAGAGCAGCAGGGTGAGCGTCGAACGTTGGACCATCAACGGGATCCGCGAGTCACGAGGCATCGGTATAGAGCTCGGCCGGATACGTCACCTCACGCAGCGAGAGACCATGGGCGGGCGCTGGAGCCGACGTGCCCGAATTGTCGGGTGCGACGAGCAGCCGCGCGATCGTACCGCGCGGACGCCGCCCCTGAGCCACTTCAACCATCGTTCCGACAAGAAAACGCACCATGTGATGGAGAAAACGGTTCGCCGCAACTTCGAACACCCAGCCGCCGTCGCGCTCGACCCACCGGGCATGCTGAATAATGCAGCGGTGGTGATCATCGACCGGCGCCGTGTGAGCGACGGCAAACGCTCGAAACGTGTGTTCACCCAACACACTCTCGGCTTCGCCCTGGAGTGCCGCCGGATCGAGCGGGTGGCTGATCGCCCACTCGTATCGCCGACGGAACGGGGAGCGTGCCGCCTCATCCATCCCAATAAGATAACCGTATCGACGCGCGATGGCGCTCCGCCGTGGGTGGAATTCCGGGGCCATCCGATGCGCCTCCGCAACCCAGATATCGTCAGGCAGGATGGCGTTCATGGCTCGGCGGAGGGTGGCCGGAGTCCAGCGCTCCGGCACCCTCACGCCGACGCCCTGACCGTGCGCGTGGACCCCCGCGTCCGTTCGACCGGCACCGATGGCCGGAACGGTGGTCGCGCACAGCCGCGCCAGGGCCACTTCCATGTCGCCTTGCACGGTGCGGACGACGGGCTGACGCTGCCAACCGGCGAAGCGCCCCCCGTCATACTGCGTTACCAGGAGGATCGGTCGCGGGTCCATGACTCGGGGCAAGCTAGGCACCAAGCGCGTTCGCTTCAACTGACCCGAGTTCAAAGGCACTCGACTATTGCGCTGTCGCGTCCGCTGACGTTTCCTCCACTCGCCATGCCTCCACGCTCACTTGCCTCGCTCGCGTACGCGCTGTCCGCCACATCCGATCTCGACGGTGCCCTCATCGCGCTCGGTGAGTGCCTCGCCGAGTTGGACCGCGGCGCGTCGGTCGCGCTCCTGCAGTACGACGCCCGCCGTGACATGCTTCGGGACCGGCTTACACCGGTCGGCGCGCAGGTCGTCCGAACGTCGATGGAGACGACCTTCGATCATCTGCCAGAGGCTGTTCGCGCCAAGATTCTGACGGGTGGGCCCTTTGTTGACGTAAGCGACCGGTCAGCCGACTATGCGCGGCTGTGCGGTTTCACGGCGGCGCTCGACGGCGGAATCCTGGCCGTGCGCGGACTCAAGGTGGAGGGTCTGTTGGGTGCCGTCGTGGCGTTGTACGAGCCGCGCAAGATCTTCGGCACCCGCACGACCGAGCGGTTGGCGCCGGCCGTCGCGCTCTTCGACTTGGCCTATGTGCGCCTCGCCGAGCGGGACGCCCGTGAAGAGGCCGTGCGGACGCTCGAGGACGTCACGCAGCGCGTGCACGGGGAATACGTGCGGAAGCTGACGGCCCTGGAGGCCGAGCTGCGTGAGGTTCGCAACACGCCACGGAACATCACCGCGCTCAATCCGGCGGAGGCCATTGCCATTCAGGCCGACGCGGCGCGGTCCGGGGAGGAGGCCCGTCGGGCCCTGCGCCGGGCGGAACTCGCCGACCAACAACTCACCTCGGCCGTGGGACAGCTCGAGCAGGCCCACGTCGAGCTGCATCGCCGCAGTGAAGCGCTTCGGCAGCGGACACGCACGTTGTATCTGCTCGATCGCGCGCTCTCGCTCGATGCGGAGACCACCGACGCCCGGAAACTGGTGGACGGATTGCTGGCGTTGGTGGGCGATGACATGCAAGCACAGCGGTGTTCCCTCATGCTGCGAGCGCCGGAGCCCGACTACCTGTACCTCGCGGCCGCGCGCGGTATCGCGCCGAATATCGTGGAGGGCATGCGCATCCGCATCGGCGAAGGGGTCGCGGGGCGCGTAGCGGCTGCGCGCGAGCCGCTCCTCGTGCAAGACGTCCGGGAAGCGTCGCAGCACCCACTGCTCCGTGACCAATATTTCACGACCGGAAGCTTCATCAGTTTTCCGCTCGTCTATCACGACGAATTGGTCGGCGTGCTCAATCTCACGAACCGGGCGCAGCGTGGCATTTACACCGACGAGGACGTTGAGCGCGTGCGGCTGCTCGGCCTCGTGATTTCGCTCATCATGACGCGGAACGCGCTTTCAGACCGCCTGCTCGAGGCGATCAATGTCCGCTGAGTCGTTGAGCCGGGCGATTCGGCGGTTGGCCGCTCACGAGTCGCTCGACGCGGACGAGGTTCGGCGCGCGTTCGGCGTCATCATGCGCGGCGAAGGTACGCCGGTGCAGGTCGCGGCGCTCCTGATGGCGCTTCGCGTGAAGGGCGAGACGCCGGCTGAAGTGGCGGGCGTTGTCGCAGCGCTGCGCGAAGCCATGATCGTGCTTTCGGCCGACCGTCCAGACGAGTTGGTCGATACGTGCGGCACCGGGGGCGGCTCGCTGACCACGTTCAACATCTCGACGGCGGCGGCACTGGTCGCCGCCGGCATGGGGGTGCGCGTCGCGAAGCACGGCAATCGGTCGTTCACCTCACGGTCCGGTAGTGCTGACGTGCTCGAGGCGCTCGGCGTGATGATCGATACCACGCCGCCGGCGATGGCGGCCACACTGGCCGACGCCGGCATCGTGTTCATGTTCGCCCCGCTCATGCATCCCGCGCTGCGCCACGTCGGCCCGGTGCGTCGTGAACTCGCGGTGCCGACCGTCATGAACATCGTGGGTCCGCTTGCGAACCCAGCGCGCGCCGGTCGTCAGGTCGTCGGTGTGGCCGAACGTACTCGCCTTGAACTGCTTGCCGATGCGCTGTTGGCATTGGGTGCCATTCGGGCCATGGTGGTACATGGGGAGCCGGGACTGGACGAAGTTTCACCCCTCGGACCGACGCACGTGATGGAGGTGCGCAACGGGCGCACGGCCTCATGGACGATCAATCCCGCCGCGCACGGCATCTCGGGGATTTCGCTCGACGATCTGGTCGGCGGCGATCCCGCGCAGAATGCGGCGCTGATCGAGGAGGTGCTGCGCGGTGGTGGCTCGGTCGGTGCGCAGTCGGCCGTGTTGCTGAACGCGGCGGCGGCGCTGTACGTGAGCCGCGACGAGGGGAGTTATGCTGACGCGGTCGATATGACGCGGCGGGCGATGGCCGACGGGGTCGGCCTCGCCGCGCTACAGCGACTGCGGGTCGCGTCAAATGCGAGCCGACGTTAGTCGGGGCGTTCGGCTCAGTAGCGGCGTAGCACGCCGACAACGATGCCCTGAATGCGCACATCGTCTTCGTGGACGAACAGCGGGGACATCGTTTCGTTGGCCGGTTGAAGGCGAATGCGTCCGTCTCGCTCGCGATAGTAGCGCTTGACCGTGGCACCGGAACCGTCGAGCATCGCGATTACCATCTCGCCGTTGTCGGCCGCGTTGCGATCGTTGATGACGACATAATCGCCATCCTTGATCTGCTCCTCGATCATCGAGTCGCCGCGCACCTTCAGCACGTAGTGACTTCCGCTGCGTCGCAGGAAACCATCCGGCACCGACATCGTTTCACCCGTATGCATCGCTTCGATGGGCGCACCGGCTGCAACGGAGCCGAGCAACGGCAGCTCCACGGAGCGTTGAAACAGCTCTGAGGGCAGGATCTCGATGGCGCGACTCTCGTTGTACGAACGCTTGATGTAGCCCTTGCGTTCGAGGTTGGTGAGGTGCTCGTGCACGGTGGCCAGCGAGTTATAGTTGAATCGCGACGCGATCTCTTCGAAACTCGGGGCGTATCCATTCTCTTCGTTGTAGCCGGAGAGAAAGGATAGGATTTCCCGCTGTCGCTTGGTGAGCGGCATGGTTGCTCCACGAAAGGGGACCTACAGAGTCGGCCCCCGAATGCAGGCCGAATCCACCAAACGCCACGCTAACCGAACACAGGCCGAAGTGCAAGCATTTTCTTCACGACCGGTGTGGACCTTCCCATCCGGGACCCTCGGCGATCTGACCTGGGCCTCCCATGAACGGGCCGGCCTCGTCCGTTCCACGCTGCCCGAACTGCGGAGCGCGGCTCGCGATCTGCCCTCGGCGCCTCTGGCGGCCGAAGTCTTCGCCGCCGCGCTCCGCGGACCGGCCATACGGGTGATCGCGGAGGTCAAGCGGGCCTCCCCCTCGAAGGGTGCGATCAACGCCGGCATCGACGCGGCGGCGCAGGCCGCGCACTATGTCGCCGGCGGCGCGGCTGCCATTTCCGTGCTGACCGAACCCACACGATTCGGCGGGTCGCTCGACGACCTCTCGGCCGT
This sequence comes from Gemmatimonadales bacterium, assembly GCA_038210005.1. Classification (GTDB taxonomy): domain Bacteria; phylum Gemmatimonadota; class Gemmatimonadetes; order Gemmatimonadales; family Gemmatimonadaceae; genus Gemmatimonas. The sequence continues at coordinate 23,187 of JBBQXC010000022.1, read as the reverse complement.
GGCGGCGCGGGTGGCAGTGCCGGCCATTCGAAAGGACTTTCTGGTCCATCCCGTCCAGCTTTGGGAGGCACGGGTTCGTGGCGCCACCGCCGCGCTCCTTATCGTGCGCGCCCTCTCGCCGGACGAGCTGCCGATGATGATGGAGGCTGCCCGCGAATGCGGCCTGGCGACGCTCGTGGAAATCCGCAACGAGGCGGAGCTCGAACGCGCACTCGCGGTCGGGGCCACGGTGATCGGGGTGAACAATCGAAACCTCGAAACGCTCGACATCGACCCGGCCACCGCGCCCGCACTGATTCCACAGATTCCGGTGCACTGTGTGGCCGTGGCCGAGAGCGGCATGCAGCACGCCGCTGATGTCACGGCGTCGGCCCTGGCGGGCGCCGATGCGATTCTCGTGGGCAGCGCCATCTCCGCGTCGGCCGATCCGGCAGCGGCGGTGCGCGCCTTGTCCGGCATCACGCGGTCGACCACGGCGCGCCGGTGACGCCGGCGGCCGAATCCGACCTGATGCGCACGGCGTCCATCGCGGTCAAGATTTGCGGACTGACGCGCGTCGGTGATGCGGCGCACGCGGCGCACACCGGAGCGGCGTATCTGGGCGCGATCATGGCCGGTGGTCCACGCTTGCTCACGATGGATCGGGCGCGTGCGGTGCTGGGCCCGCGCCGTCACGATGTACAGCGGGTCGTCGTGTTCGGCGACCAGCATCCCGACGATATCATCGTCACGGTGAGAGCGCTCGATCTCGATATCGCGCAGTTGCATGGCCCGTGCACGCCGGACGTCATCGCCTCGATTCATCGGGAAACCGGGCGGACGGTGTGGCCGGTGCTGCGCGTCGCCGGAGCCACCTTGCCCGACGATGCCGCGGCGCTCGCCGCCGCGGCCGGGGCCGTGGTGCTCGACGCGCACGTGGTCGGACAGTTGGGAGGAACCGGTGTCGCATTGAACTGGTCCGGACTTCAGGATGCCGTCAGGGCGCTTCGAGAGTCTGTTCCGAGGGTGCGTCTCATCCTCGCCGGCGGATTGCGTCCGGGGAATGTGATCGACGCGATCCGATTGCTCTCTCCTGACGTCGTCGACGTATCTTCAGGAGTGGAGTCCGAGACGGGTGTCAAGGATCCGGAGTTGGTCGAACAGTTCGTCGCGGCCGTACGCTCGGCCGCAGGGATACAGCGATGACCATGGTGGATACGGCGAACGGCGCGATCGCGTCGCGTGATCGTTTTGGCCCGTTCGGTGGACGGTATGTTCCGGAAACGTTGATCCCGGCGCTCGATGCGCTCGAGGCGACCTTCGAGGAGGTCCGTCACGATGCCGCGTTTCAGGCGGAGCTCGACGCGTTGCTCCGTGAGTACGTCGGGCGCCCGACCGCGCTCTCGTTCGCGACGCGGTTGAGCGCGCGCATCGGCGCGCCGGTGTGGATGAAGCGCGAAGATCTGTGTCATACGGGTGCGCACAAGATCAACAACACGGTTGGACAGGCGATGCTGGCGCGTCGGATGGGGAAGCGCCGCATCATCGCCGAAACCGGTGCCGGCCAGCATGGCGTGGCGACGGCGACGATCTGCGCGCGCTTCGGCCTGGAGTGCGTGGTGTACATGGGCGAAGAGGACATGCAGCGTCAGGCGCTGAACGTATTCCGCATGGGCCTCTTGGGCGCTACCGTCGTGCCGGTGCTGTCGGGTACCCGCACGCTCAAGGATGCGACCACGGAAGCGATCCGCGACTGGGTCGGGTCGGTGAACGACAGCCACTACATCATCGGATCGGTGGTCGGGCCGGCCCCGTATCCGCGCATGGTGCGCGAGTTTCAGTCGGTCATCGGGCGTGAGGCGCGCGCGCAGATGTTGGCGCGCGCGGGCGTGCTGCCGAAGACGGTCGTCGCGTGTGTCGGTGGCGGCTCGAATGCGATGGGGATCTTCGCCGGATTCGTGGACGATGCGGGGGTGGAACTCGTCGGTGTCGAAGCGGCGGGTGAAGGGCTCCACACCGAGCGGCACAGCGCGTCCATCACACGCGGGACGCCCGGTGTGCTGCATGGGTCGCTCAGCTATCTGCTGCAGGATGCCAACGGACAGGTGCACCCGGCGCACAGCATATCGGCCGGATTGGATTACCCCGGCGTCGGCCCGGAGCACGCGTGGCTGCACGACAGCGGTCGCGCCGAGTACGTGTCGGTCGACGATACCGAAGCGCTTCGTGGTGTTGCCTTGCTGAGCCGGCTCGAGGGCATCATCCCGGCGCTCGAGACCGCGCATGCGGTTGCGTGGATCGAGCGGGAAGCGGGACGGTGGTCGGAACATGAGCCGGTGCTCCTGTGCGTCAGCGGTCGCGGCGACAAGGACATCGGCACGATCAATCAGTACACGTTGCCCGAGGTATGACAACGACGGGGCACGAGGTGACCGCGTCGCCGCAAGCGGTGGCGGCGATCGAGGAGGCGCTGCGCGCCTTCGCGAAGGCGCTTCGTGCGATCCAGTTGTATTTGCCGAACAATCCGACGCGGGCGGCCGCGATCGAGCAACTGCGCGTCGCGTTCGGCAAGGTCTGGCGCGTGGCGAATCCGCTCGAGATTCAAGTCAAGGAATCGTCGTTCGAGTGGGAAGAGCGGACCGTCTATCTCGATGCGGAGCGCGGCACCGAAGGCTTGCCGTGGCTCCTGTATCGTGATGGATTGCGGTCTTTGTCCGTGCACAGCGGCTTCGAGAAAACGGATCTCGACACGCTCCTCGCCATTCTGCACAAGGCGCGTACCGCGTCGCCGGACGACGATGATCTTGTGACGTTGCTCTGGGTGGCCGACCTTGCCACGCTCGAGTATCGCCACGTCGAGCACGATGCGGTCGGCGACATGCACGTCGTGAGCGGTGCCGATCGCTCGGGCGTCGCGGTGTTTGCGCCGGGCGTCGCGCCGCTGGCGGTGCCGTCAGCGGAGTCGGCGCCGCCGGGAGAAGGCCCGCCCCCGGGCATGGTGCGCATCGAGGACTTCGACACCACGTTGTATTTCCTCGATACGCGCGAAGCGACGTATCTGCAGGAGGAACTCAAGCGCGAGTACGCCGACGATCATCGCCGACTGGTGCTCGCCAGTTTGTTCGACGTGATCGAAGGGCAGTCGGACCCGGAGGCGCAGCTCGAGGCCCTGCGGACGGTCGATCAGCTGCTGATCGACTTTCTCACGCTCGGAGAGTACGAGCTCGTGGCATTCTCCCTGCGCGAGGCGTCGGCCACGTCGCGACGGTTGGCGGCCGACGAACGGGTCATGAACGCGCTGCGCGACCTGCCGGCGCGGCTCAGCGAACCCGCCGTGATGTCGCAGCTGCTGCAGGCGCTCGACGAAAGTGCGCGTACGCCGGTGGCGTCGCTGCTCGAGGGGCTCTTCGTGGAGTTGCGCCCTTCGGCCCTCGAACCGCTCGTGGCGTGGCTCGGCATGGCGACGGCCTCTCCTGCACGCGCGGCCATCGAGCGCGCCTCGGCGCGGTTGGCCGGTGCACACACGGCCGAGTTGGCGCAGTTGCTGGAGCATGCGAACGAGTCCGTCGTGCGCGGGGCGTTACGACTCGCCGCGCAGCTGGCGACGCCGGCTGCCGTGCCCGGGCTTGCCCGCCTGCTGCGTGGTAGCGACGCGAAGCTGCGCGTCGAGGCGCTCAACGTGCTTGGCGAGATTGCGTCTCCAGCGGCGCTCCAGGCGATCGAGCGCGGCATCGACGACAGGGATCGCGACGTACGCGTCGCGGCATTCCGGGTGATCGCCACCCGCTCGCACACGGCGGCCCTCCCGCGACTGCTCGACGCGGTGCGGCGCAAAGAGCTACGCGCGGCGGACCTGAGCGAAAAGATGGCGCTGCTCGAGGCGTTCGGCAGCATGTGCGGAGATGCCGGCGTACCTGAACTCGACGCGCTGCTCAATGCGCGCAGTCTGCTCGGGGCGCGTGAACCGGCGGAGCTTCGCGCGTGTGCCGCCCGGGCCCTCGGCATGGTCGCCTCGCCGCTCGCGATCGCGGCGCTGCAGCGCGCGGCCGACACGAAGGATGTAGTCGTGCGGAGCGCTGTCGCGCGCGCCATGCGAGGCAACGCGTGAACGAGATACCTGCGTCCGCAGCGGGCGATCAGTCGAGTAGTTCGCAGGCGCAGCGCACCGCGCGCGGATTCGTCGTCGCGCTGCACGGCGCCGTGCGCGCGGTGCGGCTCTATCCGATCGAGAACAGCGCGGTGCAGAAGACGATCGCCGAGCTGATGAATGCTGCGGAACGCGTTGAGCTGGCCGATGGACAGTGCCGTTTGCGGCGGGTCGGTGACTACCTGTTCGTCAACGAGATGCGTCTCCGGCTGATGCTCGACAACTACGCGGCCGTGGCGTACGTGTTGGGTCTTCTGCGCGAGGCCGGGCTTGGCGGCTTCGACGTGATCGCTCCCTCCACGCCGCGTGCGTGGGTTGTGCTGCTCGCGTTTCTGCAGTCACCGCCGCTGGAGTATCCTGAAGAGGCGCGGCTCGACCAGCTCGCGGCGCGCGTTCAGCAGTCGGGGGTCACGTGCTTCGAGTTCTGTCCGCCGGTCGACGAATCGGATCGGCAGGAAACGGAGCTTGATGCGAAGGAGCGCGCCCGGCAAACGTACGTGCGCTCGCTCGACGTGACCCGTGAAGTCATGACGTCGGCACGGCTCGGGCGCAGCGCGGGACTCAAGCGGGTCAAGCGGGCGGTGCAGGGCATCGTGGACGCGATCCTCACCGATGCCGCGTCGCTGATCGGTCTGACCACACTGCGCGAGTTCGACGAGTACACGTTCGTGCACAGCGTCAACGTGAGCATTCTTTCGGTGGCACTGGGACGTCGGCTCGGACTGACGAAGCCCCAACTGCTGGACCTCGGCCTTGCGGCGTTGCTGCACGACATGGGCAAGTCGCGCATCCCGCTCGACCTGCTGAACAAGCGGGGTTCCCTCGACGAACGTGAACGCGAGATCTTGCAGACGCACACGTGGCAGGGCGTGCTGTCGATGTTCGCGATGCCGACCGGGTCGGCGCGCCCGTGGCGCGCCATGACGACGGCCTACGAGCATCACATGCGCATCGACCTGACCGGGTATCCCAAACCGTTGCGGACGCGTCGACTCACGTTGTACAGCAAGATCATCGCGGTGGCCGACGGATTCGATGCGGCGACCACCACCCGCGTGTATCAGGACGTGCCATGGACACCGGCCGATGTGCTGCGCGGCATGCGCGACAACACGCGTCTCGGACTCGATCCGGTCGTCGTGAAGGCGTTCATCAATCTGACGGGCATCTACCCGGTGGGCACGCTGGTGGTGCTCGACTCCTTCGCGCTCGCGATGGTCGTCGCAGCCAACCCGGATCCGACCGCGCTGTCGCGTCCGCTCGTGCGCATGATCACGGACGCCCAGGGTAACCGGCTCAGCGATCTGCAGGTGTATGACCTGACATCTTGCGTCGCATCCGGCCAATTTGAACACACCATCATCCGGACCGAGGACCCACAACGCTATGGCATCAACATCGGTGATTACTTCGCCTGACGTTTCCGCCCCTACCGGCTCCCGGCTTTCGGCGCGATTTGCCGCGCTGGCTGCTGAAGGCCGCCGGGCGCTTGTCTGCTATGTCACGGCGGGGCATCCCGATCCCGAGCGGAGTGTGACGCTGCTGCGTGGCATCGCTGCCGCCGGCGCCGACGTGATCGAGATCGGTGTGCCGTTCTCCGATCCGATGGCCGACGGTCCGGTCATCCAGCAGAGCTCCCAGATCGCCCTCGACTACGGGGTGAGCCTCGAGCGTACCCTGCAGATCGTGCGCGACGCTGCGCTCGACGTGCCGGTGGTGCTGTTCAGTTACCTCAACCCGATCATCGCCGGCGGTCCGGACGTGTTGGCGCGGGCACGCGCCGCCGGTGTCGATGGCGTCCTCGTGACCGACTTGCCGGTCGGTGCCGATCCGGTGCGCGAAGCGTGGTTCGGCGCGAGTGGCCTCGATTTCGTGCGCTTGGTGGCGCCAACGACGCCGGGCCCCCGTATGGCGGAGATTGCGCGTCACGGCGGCGGATTCGTGTATCTGATCAGCCGGCTGGGGGTCACCGGGGAACGCGCCGAGCTGCCGCTCGATCTTCCCGACACGGTGGCGCGGCTTCGCTCGTCGACCACGCTACCGATCTGCATCGGCTTCGGCATCTCCACGCCGGCGCAGGCCAAGGCGGCGGCGCAGCTGGGCGACGGGGTGGTGGTAGGGAGCGCCTTGGTGCGGGCGGCCGGCCGGTCTGTGCAGGAAGCCATCGAACTCACGGCGGCGCTCCGCGCTGCGATCGACGAGATCTGACGAACACCGTGACACCGGGGATGCGCCGCGAGCAGCCGCGCCTCGAGCTGCCGTCATGGTCGATCGTGACCGACAAGCGGTGTGCGCACATCGCGCGTGTCGTGGCGCTGTTACGCACGTGGGCAGATGCGCTCGGGCTCCCGTCGGCGGAAGCGCAAGCCTGGAGCGATGCGGGCGCGTGGCACGACGCATTGCGTGACGCCGACGAGCCGACGCTGCGCGCCGAAACGGGCGATGTCACACGCCCGTTCGGTATGTTGCACGGCCCGGCGGCGGCGATCCGACTCGCCGCACTCGGTGAGACGCGTCAGGAGGTGCTCGACGCCATTCGCTGGCACACGGTCGGTCAGACCAGCTGGTCACGCGTGGGTCGAGCGCTGTACATGGCGGATTTTCTCGAGCCGGGGCGTTCGTTCATGCAGGCCGATCGCGCGTTTCTCGCCAGCGCCGTGCCGCTCGCCTTCGATCAGGTATTTCGCCAGGTCGTCCGTATGCGGCTCGAGTGGGCGATTCGCGAAGGGAAGGGGCTCGCGCCGGAAACCGTGGCGTTGTGGGAGAGTGTGCGATGACGACCGCGCCGGGCTGGCCGTCGATGCCGACACCGGAGTCGCCACGACGCACGCGTCGTGGCTGGGTGGTCGTCGGGTTGCTCGCGGTGGTGCTGCTCGGTGCCGGCGCCGCGTGGTGGCGCACGCGTGTCACACCGGCGGTCAGCACCGCGCGGGGCACGATGGCCCCGGTCGATGATTCGCTCGCCCGAGCGCCAAGTGACCGTCGCGTGCGCGTGCGGGTGCTCAACGCATCCGGTACCCGTGGCTATGCGCGCCGCGCCACGCTCGAGTTGCGCGATCACGGGTTCGACGTGGTGGAGTACGACACCGAGCAAGGCAAGGCGCGCAGCGGGACGGTGATCGTGTCACACACCGGACACCGCGACTGGGCCGAACGGCTGCAGCGCGCGTTCGGCACCGGCGTCATCGAGGCGCGTCCCGATTCGCTACGCTACGTGGACCTCACCGTCTTCGTGGGTCGCGACTGGAAGCCGGCGCCCGAGACGCTCCGTCCGTAGCTGACCGCACGCGGCGGCAATGTCGAGCCCGCGGCTGCGACGCACCGCCGTCTCCACCCCACGCGCCCGTAGCGCGCGCGTAAACGATGCGATCACCGACGCCGGCGAGGGGACGAAGCCCATCGTGCCGCCCGGGTGCAGCGGAATCAGATTCACGAAGGCGCGGCACTCGCGGGCCAACTGCGCCAGCTGCGCGGCATGCGCCGGCTGATCGTTGATGCCGCCCAGCATCACGTATTCGAAGGTGACGCGACGATCGAACGTCGCCGCCGCCGCAATCACATCGGCGAGCGGATACTTCGTGTTGACCGGCATCAACGATGCGCGCAGTTCATCGCTTGGCGCATGAATCGAAATGGCGAGACGAAACTGTTCGGGACGCTCGGATAGCGCCACGATGCCCGGCAGCACGCCGACCGTGGAAATCGTGATGTGTCGCGCCCCGATTCCCAACGCACGCGGATCGTTCAGCAGCGACAGCGTGGGATCGACCGCCTTCCAATTCATCATCGGTTCACCCATGCCCATGAACACGATATTGGTGGGGATGATCGGTGGCGACAGCAGACGAAGCTCACGCACCTGTCCGGCGATCTCCGACGGCGCCAAGTTGCGTTGAAAGCCCATCGCGCCGGTGGCGCAGAACGCGCACTGGAGCGCGCATCCCGCTTGCGACGAAATGCAGAAGGTGATCCGGTCGCCGTCGGGGATGGACACCGTCTCGATCAGCTGTCCGTCGGCCATCCGGAAGAGAAACTTTTCGGTGCCGTCGGTCGATGTCTGGCGAGTGGCGAGTTCGAGCTGAGGCAGGTGAAACGACTGCGCGAGCGCCTCGCGGAGCGCTTTCGGCAATTCGGTGATCTCGTCGAACGAACGAACCGGCCGCTGCCAGAGTCGGGCAAAGATCTGCGCCGCACGATACGACGGCTCGCCACGCTCGGTCAGCCACGCGAGGAGTCGGGTCATGGCGGCATCGGGCGCGAGATCGAGCAGATTTTCGGTGGCGATCGTGTGTGACATCATTCCCTGAGAATCGAACTGAGCGTGAACTGATAGACGGGTCCGAGCCCCGCGATGCCTTCCTCGCGTGCCACACCGACCACGTACCGCGCATAGTACACCGCCAGCCCGGAGCGGATACGCGTCACCCTGTTGGCGCCGGCTGTTGCCCGAACGACCGCGGCACGAGCTTCCAGTCGATCGAGTCGCCCCGACAGAAACGGGCCGCGCTCGTTCGCGCCGCGATTGACGTTGTTCTGACTCAGGCCGAGGCGAAGCTCGCGCGATGCCGAATCGCCGACCACACGGGCGTCGATAGCCGCGACGAACGCCGGCCGATCTTCGATCTCACGACCCGGTCGCCAGAGGAAGCTGGAAATGGCGACGCGGGCGTTCTGCCACGGGAGATCGTGGACGACCACGCCCAGGTCCGCCGCGATGGCGGAGTTCACCTCCCGATCCGCCCGTCCTTCGCGCCAGCGCACGGCCAATCCAGCGGTGACGTGCGGCACGAGCGTCCGCGCGGCGGTGGCGCTGACCAAGAGGCTGGCATAGCTGATGTCACCCACGCTTTGGGGGTCGCTGTCGGTTCGTACAAGTCCGGCGACCGAACTCCGTGCCACCGAGAGCCCTAGCGTGGTGCCCGAGGCGCGGCGAAACGACGCGGAGAGCAGCTGTCCATCAACGCCCTGCTGCGCACCGGTCGACAACGACGCCACGCCGAGGCGGATCCGTTCGCCCGGTCGGAGCGCGGACACGGCCGGATTCCACAATCCGGCGCCAGGCTCCGCCGCCAGGGCGGCGGGCTCGAGAACGGCGCCGAGTGGAAACTCCCAAAGATCGCGCGCGGGCACCGGCTGCGCGGTGAGCCCGCGGGCCCAACAAAACGCGGCGATCCCGCAGATGAGCATGCGGCGCATACGGCACACTAACGGCCACCGCCTTGGCGGGTCAAGCGAATGCCCCGCGGTTATCGCTATCGAGATCGACGTAAATCGTTTAACTTTCATCGTTTGCGGCCGCACATCGGCCCCTTCTCCTTCCCTCGTTCGCCCCGTCCGGAGCGTTGCGCGTAATGTCGTCTTTGCCTGAGCAGTCCGTGCTCGCCACATCCCTTCGTACTGACACCTGCGGCCTCCTGCGCCCGGATGATGTCGGACGCACTGTCCGCCTGGGTGGATGGGTGCACCGCAGCCGCGATCTGGGCGGCCTTGTCTTCATCGACCTGCGCGACCGCACCGGGCTTGTGCAGTTGGCGTTCGGGCCGGCGTGGAGCGACGCGGAGACGCTGCGGATCGCCGCGGCGGTGGGTGTCGAGTCGGTGGTGTTGTGCGAAGGTGACGTCGTCGCGCGCGAACTGGAGCGGCAGAATCCGGAGATGCAGACCGGCGCGATCGAAGTGCGCGTCACCTCGTTGCGTGTGGTCGGCCCGGCGGTCACGCCGGCGCTGCCGGTGGCGCGGGGACGCGGAGAGAAGATGGCCGCCGAAGAGCTGCGCCTACGTCATCGCTACCTCGATCTGCGTCGTCCGGAACTGCAAGACAATCTGGTGCTGCGGCATCGCCTGCTCCAGGTCTCACGCCGCTTTCTCAGCGATCGTGGATACCTCGAACTCGAGACGCCGATTCTCACCAAGCCGACGCCGGAAGGCGCGCGCGACTATCTCGTGCCCAGCCGCGTGCATCCGGGCGAGTTCTACGCGCTGCCCCAGTCACCGCAGATCTACAAGCAGCTGTTCATGTGCTGCGGCTTCGACCGCTACTTCCAGATCGCGCGCTGCTTCCGCGATGAAGATCTGCGGGCCGACCGTCAGCCGGAATTCACACAGATCGACATCGAAGCGTCGTTCATCGAGCGTGAGGATATTCTGGCACTCGCTGAAAGCCTCATCGGCGCGCTCTGGACCGAAGCGGGTCACACCATTCCGGCGCACTTCGATCGCATGAGCTATCGCGATGCGATGGAGTTCTACGGGTGCGATCGCCCCGACCTCCGGTACGAACTCCGGCTCGCCGATTACACGGCGATATTCGCCGGTCTTGATTTCGCGGTCACGACGAGCGCGATCGCGAACGGGTCGCGCGTGCGTGGACTGGTCGTGCCCGGTGGTGCGGCGTGGAGCCGCAAGCAAGTGGATGAGCTGGAAGCCCTGGCGAAGAGCGCAGGGGCCGGCGGTCTGCTACGCCTGCGACATGCCGACGGGGCGTACGATGGCCCGTTGGCCAAGTTCCTGACCGACGACGCACGCACGGCGTTGGCGCTCGCCGACGGCGACCTCGCGTTGTTCGTCGCGGCGCCGGATCGCGTCGCCAGCCCCGCGCTCGATCGCGTTCGCCAGGAATGTGCACGGCGACTCGATCTCGTCGACGACACATTGCAACGGTTCATCGTGGTGATGGACTTCCCGATGTTCGAGGAAGATCCCACCACCGGCGCGCTCGCGGCGGTGCATCATCCGTTCACGGCTCCGCATCCCGAAGATATGCACGCGTTCCCCGACCAGCCTGCGCGTTGGCGGGCGTTGGCCTATGACGTCGTGCTCAACGGGACGGAGCTCGGCGGGGGAAGTATTCGTATCAGTGATCCGGCCATGCAGTCGCGGATGTTCGCGCTGCTCGGTATCGGCGACGTGGCCGATCAGGAGCGTCGCTTCGGTTTCCTGCTGGAAGGACTTCGCGCCGGTGCACCGCCGCACGGCGGTATCGCGTTCGGGTTCGATCGAATCGCCATGCTGCTCTCCGGCGCGCCGTCGCTCCGCGATGTGATCGCCTTCCCCAAAACAACCGCCGCCCGCTCGCTCTTCGAAGGAGCGCCGGTCGCGGTGCCCGCCGAAGATCTGGCTGAGCTGCACCTCGCCGTCACCGGAACCGACGCGTGAGCGGCCACGATCGCGCACCCGAGACCACGACCACGCGCGTCTCAGTCGAAGGCGCGGACATGCAGATGCTCGCGGGCGTCAACGACGGCAATCTCGTTGAGCTTGGGCGCGCCACGGGCACCCGCGTCGCGCTGCGTGGCGACAGCCTCACCATCACCGGCGATGCCGACAACGTGGCGCGTGCCGAGTCCATCGCGACCGCCATGGTGCTGCTCGTGCGAGACGGGAAGACGCTGATCGCCGACGATGTGCTGCGCTTGTCGCTCACGCCACGGCCCGTCGACGCACCGGCCGCGACCAATGGCGCGCTGGTGCTGCCGGGCGCGCGACGTGCGGTCCAGCCCAAAACACCGGGGCAAGCGGAATACCTCAAGCAGATCGGTGAGCACGACATCGTCGTTGGCATCGGTCCTGCGGGCACGGGCAAGACCTACCTCGCGGTCGCCGCCGCCGTCGATGCGCTCATGCGCAAGCGTGTCCGGCGCATCGTGTTGGCGCGTCCCGCCGTCGAGGCCGGGGAGAGTCTCGGCTTCCTGCCGGGCGACATGCAGGCCAAAATCGATCCCTATCTCCGCCCGCTGTATGATGCGCTCGATGATCTCATTCCGGTCGAGCGCCTCCAGAAGCTCATCGAAACGCGCACCATCGAAGTGGCGCCGCTCGCCTTCATGCGCGGCCGCACGCTCAGCGATTCATTCGTGATTCTCGACGAAGCGCAGAACGCGACCGGACTGCAGATGAAGATGTTTCTCACGCGTCTGGGCGTGAACTCGAAGATCGTGATTACCGGCGACAAGACGCAGGTCGACTTGCCGCGCCGTGAAGACTCGGGACTCATGCAGATCGAACGCATTCTGCATGGTATCGAAGGGATCTCATTTCACTACTTCACCGACGCCGATGTGGTTCGCCATCGCCTGGTGCGCGATATCATCCGCGCCTACAACGCCGATGCGGCCGGCGCATGAGCACGATGCGTGAGAATCCGCGCGCCGTCTCGGTGCAAGCCGATGGTGTTCGCGTACCGGTCGCTGGTGACCGGTTCATCGAGCTGTCGCGCAATGTACTCCGCGCGCTCAAGGTGCCACGGGCCATGATCAGCGTGACGTTCGTCTCGACGCGGACCAGCGCGACGCTCAATCGTCGGCATCTCGGCCATCGCGGACCCACCGACGTGATCACGTTCGCGTTCGGGGCGGATCCTGCGGGCACCGTGATTGCCGACATCTACATCAGCCCGGACGTCGCGCGCCTTCAGGCGAAGGAATACGGCGTCGGGGTCCGTGAAGAGATTGCCCGCCTCGTGGTGCACGGCATGCTGCACGCGTGCGGGTGGGAGCATCCCGAAGGGGACGATCGGATGACGTCGCCGATGTGGCGACGCCAAGAGCAACTGCTGCGCCGCTTCTGGATCACGCCGTCCCGCACCGCATGAGTGTAGTCGCATGGGGGCTGGCGGCTGGCGGCGCTGTCGTGGCCGCACTCGCCGCCGTCGCGGATGGTGCGCTGCTGTCCGAACCGCCGCTGTCGTCGATACCCACCGAGCGGTCCACGCTCGCGCCGCCGGCACCGGTGGTGCCGCGACCCGTGCCCGCGCGAGAGCGGACACACCGCGCGCTGGCGTTCGCGCGTGTGCTCGGCCATCTCGCCGCGGGGGCCGGAATTGCCGTCGGTCTGGGCCTCTCCGGCCGTGCTACGCTCCCCACCGTCGCGTTGCTGTTCGGCCTTGGACTGGCGGTCGTACTCGCCGCCGAGACCACGGCGCGCGTGGTCGGTGATGCCCTCGGCGAAGAGGCTGAAGAGCGCTTGGCGTGGTTCTCGAACGGCGCGGAGAAGCTGTTGGCCCCGGTGGTGCGGCTGGGCAATTGGGTCGAAGCGGCATTCGCCGAAGTGGTCTCCGATGCCGACGCGACCATCGAACGTCGCGAAGAGGCGGCGGCACAGTTCCGCGAGGTGATCACCAGCGAAGCGGACGTGTCGCGCGACGAACGCGACCTCCTGCTTGGCGTCTTTGAGTTCGGTGAGACCACCGTCGAAGAAGTGATGGTGCCGCGCGTCGACATCGTCGGCATCGAACAGGATACGCCATGGTCGGAGATGCTCGATCGCGTGCGCAGTGCACAGCATTCGCGCGTGCCGATCTTCGAGGACACGATCGACGAGATCGTCGGCATCCTGTATGTGAAGGATCTGCTGCCGTCCGTGTTGGCGGACGATGAGCCGGAGGGCGGATGGCAAACGCTGCTGCGTCCGCCGGTGTTCATTCCGCCGTCGAAGCGCATTGCCGATTTGCTTCGCGAGTTTCGCGTGGCCGGTCGGCACATCGCGGTCGTGGCCGACGAGTACGGCGGCACGGCGGGACTCGTGACGATCGAGGATGTGCTCGAAGAACTGGTCGGCGAGATCCGCGACGAGTACGACGAAGAAGAACGGCAGGTCGAGAACGAAGAAGGGGTTCGTTTCTGGGTCTCCGGGCAGCTGACGCTCGATGACCTGTCGGGGGCCTTGTCGCACGACTTCCGTCGCGACGATGTGTCGACCGTTGGTGGACTGGTGCTGGAGTTGCTCGGGCGCGTGCCGCGCGCCGGCGAAACCTTGGCGGTCGGACCGTTCAAGGTGATCGTGGAGCGCGTCGTTCGCCGCAAGATCGAGCGCGTCTATCTCGAACGGGTGCAGCCGCTCGACTCGGTCGCGACGGGAGAGAGCTGATGCCGTTGTTGCTGACGCTGCTCTCGGTCGCGATCGTCGCGATGCTGACACTCTCCGCGACGGCCGTGCGCGCGGTGAGCCGATTGTGGTTACGACACTGGATCGAACGACGCCACGGCGGCACAGGCGCGATGACGCGGTACCTGGAGCGTCCGGCGCGCCTGCTGCACGCAGCGGCGACGGCGAGCATGCTGACCGTGTTCGCCACCGGTTCGATGATTGCGATGGCCGACGGTCTCCGCGCGTGGGAGTTTCTGGTCGACGTGCTACTGTATCTCACGCTCCTGGTGTTGGTCGGTCAGTTGCTGCCGCGGGCGGTGGGTCGGCGATGGGCGCCGCAGCTCGTACCGGTACTCGTGCCGTTGCTGCGCCTCGTGGATCTGCTGCTGACGCCCTTTCATGTGGTCGCCGATCTCGTGCGCCGCGTGATGGCGTCCGGTCCGGTCTCCGGCGCCGACGATGACGCTCGCGAAGGGCTCGAGGAGTTGCTGCGCGACGGCGCGTTCGACGATATCAGCACGACGGAGGAAATGGCGATCATCTCCGGTGTCGTGCAGTTCGGCGACAAGATCGTGCAGGACGTCATGACACCGCGCGCGAAGATCTTCGCGTTGCCCGACGGTTTGCCGGCGGCGGACCTGGCACGGCGGGTGGCGCAGGGCGGCTACAGCCGTGTACCGGTATATCGCGATTCACCGGACCAGATCATCGGTATGGTTCACGTCTTCGACGTGTTCGTGCGCAGTGGTGAAACGTTACCGCACATTCGTCCGGTCACGGTGACCACGTCGACGAAATCCGCGAAAGAATTGCTCTTCGAGCTGCTGCGCGCGCGTCGACAGTTGGCGATTGTCCAGGATGACGCGACGGTCGTCGGGCTGGTGACGCTCGAAGACCTGCTCGAGGAGCTGGTGGGCGACATCCGAGATGAACACGACGACGAGTGACGATGACTGAAGCGATGTCTCGACTGTTGGAGCAGTTCCGTGCCGGGAAGCCGGCCGCGTTGGCGCGCGCCGTCAGCATCGTGGAGAATCACCGGCCGGGCTTCGAGCAGATTCTCTCGGCCGTGCATCCCACCCTCGGGCGCGCGCGTCGCATCGGGATCACCGGCCCACCGGGCGCGGGCAAGAGTACGCTGACCACGCGTCTGGCGCGGCGCTATCGCAACGCAGGGTTGCGTGTCGGCATCGTGGCCGTCGATCCGACGTCGCCGTTCACCGGTGGCGCGCTGCTCGGTGATCGGATCCGGATGGAGGAAGTCGCGCTCGACCCCGGCGTCTTCATCCGCTCGATGGCGACCCGCGGCTCCTTGGGCGGGCTGGCCACGGCCACGCGCGAAGTGTGCGATGTGCTCGACGGGTTCGGGATGGACGTGATCCTCCTCGAAACCGTCGGCGTGGGACAGAGCGAGCTCGATATTTCGAGAGCTGCCGACACCACGTTGGTGGTGCTCGTCCCGGAGTCCGGCGACTCGATTCAGACGCTCAAGGCGGGCGTGATGGAGATTGCCGACGTCTTCGCCGTGAACAAGGCCGATCGCCCCGGCGCGGATCGCCTGCGCAACGATATCGAACTCATGCTTGGCTTGCGCGCCGGCGCCACGATGCAGAACGTTCCGGTCCACCATGGCGTAGATCTTCGGCACGTGCCGGACCGTGACGCCCTTCGGGATGCCATGAATCCGGCGCGCGCCGCGCGTGCCGCGGCCCAAGAGGAACAGGCCGTGCAGTGGACCCCACCGGTCCTGCGAGTCATCGCCGCCCAGAACGAGGGGGTCGACGAGGTCGTCGACGCCCTCGATCGACACGTGCGCTATCTTGAAACCAGCGGTGAACTCCGGTCGCGACGACGGGCTCGCCTGCGTGAGCGGGTGATGGAAGTGGTGGACCAGCAGATCCGTCGGCGCCTGTGGCAGGATCAGGACACACTGGCGTGGGTGGATGAACGACTCGATGCGCTTGAGGCAGGCACGCAAGTTCCTTTCGCGGTGGCCGACGCCCTCCGGGCCCGCAGTGCAGCACTTCTCACCGGCGCCGAGTACGCGCCGCTTCAGGATGGATGAGCGCATGACGACCATTCAGGATCTCGAGGATGTAGTCCGCCAACAGCAGGAAGAACTCGACGGACTGCGCCGTGAAGTCGGTCAGTGGCGGCAGCAGTACGACACGGGTCGCAAGCGCGAGATCGCGTTTACGAATTCGGCGAACGAGGTGCCGCCGCTCTATACGGCACTCGATCTCGAGGACACCGCGGGCTCCGCGTTCGAGTTGCCGGGGCAGTGGCCGTTCACGCGCGGTATTCATCCCACCGGCTATCGCGGCAAACTCTGGACGATGCGCCAGTTTGCCGGGTTCGGGACGGCGAGAGAGACCAACCAGCGCTACAAGTTCCTGCTCTCGCAGGGACAAACCGGCCTGTCGGTGGCGTTCGACTTTCCCACGCTGATGGGCTACGACGCCGATCATTCGCGCTCCGAAGGTGAAGTCGGCAAGTGCGGTGTGTCGATCTCGTCGATGGCCGACATGGAAACACTGTTCGAGGGCATTCCCCTCGACAAAGTGTCGACGTCGATGACGATCAACGGGCCGGCCATCATTCTGCTGTGCTTCTACATCGCCGCGGCGGAAAAGCAGGGTGTCAGCGCCGACAAGCTGCAGGGCACGGTGCAGAATGACATCCTGAAGGAGTACATGGCGCAGCACGCCTGGTGCTTCCCGATCGAGCCGGCGCTGCGACTGATCGTCGATGGATTCGACTGGTGCGCGAAGCACACGCCGAACTGGAACACGATTTCCATCTCCGGTTACCACATCCGCGAAGCGGGTGCCACGGCCGCGCAGGAACTCGCGTTCACGCTGGCCGACGGTTTCACGTACGTGGAACGGGGTATCGCGCGCGGGCTCGATGTCGATGAGTTCGCGCCACGTCTCTCGTTCTTCTGGGACATCCACAACGATTTCTTTGAAGAGATCGCGAAGCTGCGCGCGGCACGTCGTATCTGGGCGCGCCATCTCAAGGAACGTTTCGGCGCCAAGAATCCGCGGTCCTGGATGATGCGCTTTCATTCGCAGACCGCCGGCGTCACGCTCACGGCACAGCAGCCGACGAACAACGTCGTGCGTGTGGCGTATCAGGCGCTCGCCGCCGTGCTCGGCGGCACGCAGTCACTGCACACGAACTCGATGGACGAGACGCTGTCGCTGCCGACCGAGGAAGCCGTGCAGGTTGCGCTGCGCACGCAGCAGATCCTGGCATATGAAACCGGCGTGCCGAACGTGATGGATCCGCTCGGGGGCTCGTATTACGTGGAAGCGCTGACCGATCAGATGGAGCAGGAAGCCGAAGCGCTCTTCGCGCAAATCGACGAGTTCGGCGGTGTCGTAAAGGGGCTGGAAGAGGGCTGGTTCCAGAAGAAGATCGCCGAGAGTGCCTCGCGTCAGCAGTGGCAGATCGAGCAGCGCCGCAAGCTCGTCGTTGGCGTCAACGAGTTCGTCACCGATGAACCCGAACTCACGATTCCGATCCTGCGCATCGGCGAATATGCCGAGACGGAACAGCGCGAGCGCTTGGCCGCCTTGCGTGCGTCGCGGGACAATGCGCTCGTGGCAGAACGGCTCGACGCCCTCCGGAACGCAGCACGGGGCACCGAAAACGTGGTGCCCCGCATTCTCGACTGCGCTCGCGCGTATTGCACGCTGTACGAAATCCGTGCCGCGCTGGAAGACGTGTTCGGCGCGTACCGGGAACCCGTGTTCTTCTAAGCCACGTTACTCCGCGAGCAGGCGTTCCATCGCCGCGAGATCGCGCAGAAATGCGCTGGCCTGCTGCGCGGTCATCTGGCGCGGGTCGAACTGACGCGAGCCAGAGTGTTTGAGCAGCATCGTCTCCCGGGCGGCGGTGACGGCGTCGTTCCAGTCCACGATCTTCATGGACCATTCGGCGAAGTCCCGCGAACTGATCTCCTCGACAGCCAGCAGCTGACAGTTCGAGTGCCGTGGATCTTTCGCGATATGGTGGTAGAGCGCGTTCACCATGAACCGCTCTCCCTCGAGTGCCTGCAGGAACTGGCCACCGCCGTAGCAGAGCATGCCCGTGATGGCGCGCTCGCGGTTCGTGTCGGCCGCCTTGTCCATGATCTTCATGAAGTCGCGGTAGCGCAGGCCTTCCTGCGCATCGCTCGAGTAGAGCAAACGAATCGTGTGCATAGCGCTCTCGTTGACATTCTGGGTCAGACCTGACATGCGGCGACCCTCGCGCTGGCACGTTGGCGACTTGTGTGGGACCACCCTGTTATCTAGCGTGTCCGGATGAAGACGACCAGTCCTTGGTGGGCCACGCACTTCGATGCGCAGTATCTCCACGAGTACGAACCGCTGTTCAATCTGGTGCAGGATCGTCGCGAGGTTGCCCGACTTCTCGACGTGCTCGAGCTGCCGTCGGGCGCTCGGGTTCTCGATTGTCCGTGTGGTCAGGGGCGCCATGCGCACCTGTTGGCCGAAGCCGGCTTCGATGTGGACGGGCTCGACTACTCGAAGCCGCTGCTCGAGGTGGCGAAGCGCCGGGGAACCGGAAGGACGCTCCGGTACACGCAGGGAGACATGCGGAAGTTGCCGGCAAAGTGGACCGGGCGTTTCGACGCGGTCGTCAATCTGTTCACGTCGTTCGGGTTTTTCGACGATCCGTACGACGATCGGAAGGTGCTGGCGCAGTTCGCGCGGGTGCTCAAGCCTGGCGGCCTGCTGATCTGGCACGGCGGCAGCCGGGATGGCGTCATGGCGCGCTTTCTCTCCCGCGATTGGTGGTCTACCGAGGACGGGACCGTCTTCGGGCAGGAGCGTCGCTTCGACCCGCTGTCGGGCTTCCTCGAGATCACCTCCACGTGGCGTGGACCGAAGGGCGACGGGGAGCGGACGCACCGCATCCGGCTTTATTCGGCGTCCGAGTTGGCGGCGCGAATGCAGGAGGTCGGCTTGGTGGTCGAGCAGGCCTTCGATGCCTGGACGGAACGCCCATTGACGCGCAAATCCAGCGAAATGCTGCTGGTGGCGCGTAAGGACGGGTGAGTAACTTGATGAGCTACCGCGCGCAATCCTCGCGCTGTCGGCGCCCGACCCCGGGTCCTTTCCCGTTTGCCCTCCGATGACTCGACCGATTCGCGTGCTCGTGGCCAAGCCTGGCCTCGACGGCCATGATCGCGGCGCCAAGGTGGTGGCTGCCGCGCTCCGTGACGCCGGTATGGAAGTGATCTACACCGGTTTGCACCAGACCCCTGAGATGATCGCTTCGGCGGCCATTCAGGAAGACGTGGACGTGGTGGGCCTCTCGATTCTGAGCGGCGCCCACATGACCCTCTTCCCGCGTGTTCGGGATCTTCTGGTCGAGGCAGGACGCGACGACATTCTGCTCACCGGCGGTGGCATCATTCCGAAAGAAGACATGGATGCCCTCCAGCAGCGCGGCGTGGCCCGCCTGTTCGGACCCGGTACGAGTACGCAGGACCTCGTGGACTACATCCGCGACTGGTTCGCGTCCCGTCAACAACAAGACGCGTGAGCGGGCGGCTTCGCCGGCTCGCTGACGACGTTCGCGCGCTGGAAGCCCGCCTCCGACTCGGGGGCGGACCGGACAAGATCGAGAAGCAGCACAAGCAGGGAAAACTGACCGCACGCGAGCGAGTGGGGCGCCTTGCTGACCCGGGAACGCCGTTCCTCGAGATCGGCCTGCTCGTGGCCTATGATCGCTACGAGGGTCAGGCGCCGGGAGCCGGTGTGATCACCGGTATTGCGATCGTCGACGGTCGTGAAGTGGTCGTCGTCGCCAACGATGCGACGGTGAAAGCCGGGTCGTGGTGGCCCGAGACGATCACGAAGATCCTGCGCGCGCAGGAAGTCGCCATGCGCTGCCGCATCCCGATCATCTACCTCGTCGATTCGGCTGGTGTAAACCTGCCGTACCAAGGTGGCGTATTTCCCGGCCAGTTCGGAGCGGCACGCATCTTTTACTACAACTCCATCATGCGTCGGTATCTGCGTATTCCGCAGTTCTCCGCCGTGATGGGACAGTGTGTCGCCGGCGGTGCGTACCTGCCCGCGTTGAGCGACGTGATCCTGATGGTGAAGGGCACGTCCTTCATGGGGTTGGGTGGCCCGAATCTGGTGAAGGGCGCCACGGGCCAAACGGTGGATGGCGAGACATTGGGCGGGGCGATCACGCATACCGAAATTTCGGGCGTGGCGCATTACGCCCTCGACGACGATGCGCAGTGCCTCGACAAACTGCGCGAGCTCGTCGCGCGATTGCCGAAGCCGTTCCGCACGGTGCCCCCGACGTATCGACCACCAGCGGTGCCGCCGTCGGCGTTGTACGACGTGTTGCCTGCCGACCATCGCATGTCGTACGACATGCACGCAGTGCTCAAGGCGGTGCTCGATGACGGCGTCATCGATGAGTTCCAGCCGAATCTTGCCAAGGAGATGATCTGCGGCGATGCGCGCATCGAAGGCATTCCCGTGGGCATCGTGGCCAACCAGCGTGGCCTGATCAAGGGTCGCGCCGGTGAACGTCCGCGCTTCGGCGGCATCATCTACGCCGAGAGCGCGGAGAAGGTCGCGTACTTCATCGAGCGATGCGATCGTCAGGGATTGCCCATCGTGTTCGTGCAGGACGTGTCGGGGTTCATGGTTGGTCCCGATGCGGAGCATGAAGGCATCATCCGCGCTGGTGCGCGGTTCGTGGAAGCGATGGCGTGCGCCCGTGTTCCGAAGATCGTGCTCACCGTGAACCACGCGAGTGGCGCCGGCTATTACGCCATGGCCGGGCAAGGCTTCGACCCCGACTTCATCCTCAGCTGGCCGACCGGCCGCATGGCGGTGATGGAGGGTGAAGCGGCCGTCGGCGCGGTGCATGGTCCTTCGCTCGACGCGGCGAAGAAGGCCGGCGTCGATCCGTCGCCTGACGTCCTCGAGTCGGCCGCCCAAATGCGCGCTGACTATGAAACGCAACTCGACGCCCGCTACGCCGCCGCGCGTGGCTTCGTCGACGCGATCTGTTATCCCGAAGACACCCGCACGATGCTCGCGCTTGCGCTGCGTGCGGCGGCCCAGAATCCCGGTCCGCATCTCGGTGCCTTCGTTCTGCCCCCCATGCCGACTTACGGCGCGCCGGTTCCCGGCACGGAGTACTGATGTCCGATTCATCGCGCGTGGTGCGCGTCGCCAGCGGTCAGGGGTTCTGGGGCGACTGGCTCGAAGCACCGCGCCGTCAGGTGGAAGGTGGTCAGGTGGATTACCTGATGCTCGACTACCTCGCCGAAGTCACGATGTCGATCCTGCAGAAGCAGAAGGAACGTGATCCTCGCATGGGATACGCGCGCGACTTCATCGGTGCAATGGAGAGCGTCTTCCCAGCCGTCGCTGAACGCGGCGTCAAAGTGATCGCGAATGCCGGCGGCGTGAATCCGGTGGCATGCGCTGAAGCCCTGCTCGAGGCGGCCGCCAAGCACGGCGTGCGCGACAAGATCCGCATCGGCGTGGTGACGGGCGACGACATTCTCGCACGGCTCGATGATCTGATGGCCGCTGGCCATGAACTCAAGAACATGGACACGGGCGAGCCGCTGTCCACGATTCGTGATCGCGTGATGTCGGCGAACGCGTACATCGGTTCTGATCCCATCGTCGAGGCCCTCGCTCTCGGTGCCAATGTCGTCGTGATCGGACGAAGCACTGATACCGCGCTCACGATGGCCCCGCTGCGTCATGAATTCGGATGGGCGGCGGACGACTGGAACAAGATGGCCTCGGGTATCATCGCCGGGCACATTCTGGAGTGCGGCGCGCAGTCGTCGGGCGGCAACTGCATGCACGAATGGCGCACGATTCCCGACATGGCCAATGTTGGCTACCCGATCGCCGAAGCCTCTGAAGACGGCACGTTCGTGATCACGAAGCACGAGGGCACGGGTGGTCGCGTGAACGTGCCGAGTGTCTCCGAGCAGTTGGTGTATGAAATGGGCGATCCGCACGCCTATATCACGCCCGACGTGGTCGCCGACTTCACCAGCATTCAGCTCGAGCCCGCCGGTGAAAATCGCGTGCGTGTGCACGGCATCACCGGCGGACCGCCGACGCCGTTCCTCAAGGTCTCGATCGCCTATCGCGCCGGATACAAGGCGGTGGGATCGCTCGTGTACTCGTGGCCCGACGCAATGGAAAAGGCGCAGATGGCGGATCGCATTCTCCGCGAGCGCCTCGACAACCTCGGCCTGACGTTCGATCAGGTGCTCACGGAATTTGTCGGCGCCACAGCCACGCACGGATCGCTGGCCGGCGACGGCCATGACGCGCCCGAAGTGATGCTCCGCATCGGTGTGCGTGGCGAAGACCGTGCCGCCGTGGAGCGGTTCACTCGCGAGATCGTGCCGCTGGTGTTGAACGGCCCGCCAAGTGTCACCGGCTTCGCCGGTGGTCGCCCCAAGGTGGAAGAGATCGTGGCGTATTGGCCTGCGCTGCTCGACAAGCGAGCCGTGTCGACCGCCGTCAGCATCATGGAGTAACGGCTATGCACATTCGCTTGCTCGATATCGCACACGCCCGCAGCGGCGACAAGGGTGACACGGCCAACGTCGGCGTGATCGCGCTCAAGCCGGAGTGGTATCCGGTGCTCGTGACCTACGTGACGCGCGATCGCGTCGCGCAGCACTTCGCCGGCCAGATCAACGGCGGCGTGGATCGATTTGAACTACCCAACCTCCATGCGCTCAACTTTCTGCTGCATGGCGCGCTCGACGGCGGCGGTACACTGTCGCTCAAGACCGACGCGCAGGGCAAGGTCTATTCGACCGCCCTCCTGCGCATGGTGATCGACGTACCAGATACCGAGGCCCTTGCGGCAGGGCTGCCGGCGTCGGCATGATGGCCCTGCGCTTGGCCCTGATCGGTGCCGGTGTCATGGCGTTCGTCTTCGCCCTGCGCACGGGTACCGAGTGGGTCCGCTGGGTCGGCATCGCGTGCCTCGCCGGGGCGTTGCTTATCCGGCTGGTTGAGCGGCTCCGGGGGCCACGGTCGTAACCGTGTGATTTCTCACCGGAAGCGGTTCGGTGGGCAACGTGTGTGGTGCGGACTGGAGTGCCGGGCCGAGAGGTGACGGTCGAGGCAACCTTGGGCCGCGGGATCGCATCGAACACGATCCGGCAAC
>JBBQXC010000021.1:0-41667 GCA_038210005.1 Gemmatimonadales bacterium | reverse complement strand
CCGTGCCGGTGCCGGAGCCGATACGTGCTGCGGTTGCGTCGCTGATGCGGCCTTGACGTGCTTCCGAAGCCCCCGGGTCCAGGGAGCGAGGTCGGATGTGGCGACGGATTCGGTACCAGCGTCGGCCGCGCCCGAGCCAGCAGTCCCAGGTGCGTGAGGATGCGCTTGATCACCGGCGGCTCCATCCGGCGACGATGATCCTGAGCTCGCCGTCGCAGTTCGGGCAGTGCTACAGGGCGTGGTCCTGACCGGGTTGGTGGGCGGCCTGCTTGGCGAGCTGGTGGCGCATGCGTTGCGGCTTGCATTGGCCGCTTGCGCCTTCAAGAATGGGCATTGACTCGAAGGAACCCATGCAAAACTCTGGACACCGCCTCGGACTTTTCTGCGCGCTCGCCGCGACCTTGATCTCGGCCTCGGCCAACGCACAAACAGCGTTGCCACCCGACGCGCCCGGGAGCAGGGATCATCCTCTGGTGGGCCGCTACGAGGGCTCGCAGCTCAGCGCCTACCAGCAGCGGGACTTCGCCCGCAAGGCGCTGTTGAACCAGACCCTCAGCGGCGCCTCACGCTACAAGCTCGACCCGGCCAACACCACCACCCGCGAGGGTCGAGTCACCCAGATGGCCTACCAGGCTCCCACCGGTCGCTCGTCGCTGGAGGTATTTCGCAACCAGGTGACCCGCTTGACCGCGAATGGCTTCCGAACCGTATTCACCTGCGAAGTGTCAGCTTGCGTCGACGACGCCAAGCAGGCGCGCTACATGTCGCTGAGTTGGGGCGAGAGCGGCGAACCCAAGATCGGCGCCGACCGCAACATCCGCTACGCGCTGCTGGAGCGCAGTCAGGGCGGCGCGCTCACCACGGTGTCGGTGCGCACGGCGGAACACGGGGCACCCAACGTGGGGCCACGCAGCGTGGTGGTGGTCGTCGAGGGCAAGTCGATGGAAACCGACAAGATGACCTTGGTCGATGCCTCCGCCATACAGTCCGCCATGGCCGCCAATGGTCGCATTGCACTCTATGGCATCCTGTTCGACACTGACAAGGCGGAGATCAAGCCCGAATCCAAGGCCACGCTCGAGGAAATCGCCAAGTTCCTGCGCGCCAACCCGGCCCTGGCCCTGGTCGTCGCCGGTCATACCGACGCGCAAGGCGCCTTCGACTACAACGTGGCGCTGGCCACACGCCGCGCCACGGCGGTGGTGGCCGCGTTGGTGCAGCAGCACGGTATCGCGGCATCACGGCTCACGCCGTTCGGCGCCGGGATGGCCGCGCCGATAGCCAGCAACGACGACGAACCCGGGCGCAGCAAGAACCGGCGTGTGGAGTTGGTCAAGCGCTAGCGGCGACGTTGGTTGCTGGCGTCCACCCCACTCTCAGGATTCACACGCTTGCTCGAGAAGAGCTGGCCAGCGGGGGTAGTCACGCTGCCGTAAATTTCGGGATGTACGTCACCTGCATGCACTGCCATCAGTCGTTGGGCCGCAATGAGTCGCTCGAAGCGCTGCCCATCGGCCGTCGCGTGGCGGTCGACGCGAAACGCGGCCGCCTCTGGGTGGTGTGCCGCGAATGCGAGCGGTGGAATCTCGTGCCGTTCGAGGCGCGGTGGGAAGCCATGGAACAAGCGGAACGTGCCTTTCGCGATACGCGTGTGCGCGTGAGTACCGAGCACATCGGGCTCGCGCGCCTGCGCGATGGCACCGAGATCGTGCGCATCGGCGAGCCGCGGCGCCCGGAGTTTGCCGCGTGGCGCTACGGTGATCAGTTCGGACGCCGGCGGCGACGGCACGCGGTCATGGCGGTTGCGGCAACAGCGGGGCTCGGCGCGCTCGTGGCGGGCGCCGTGAGTGTGGGTATCGGCCTCGCTGCAGTGGCACCGCTCATTCACACCCTGAACGTGGCGGCGTTCGCGTGGTCGGTGGGACGCAAGGGCCGACGCATGACACTGCCTGATGGCGGCTTTTTTCAACCCATCGGCATGCCACGGCTGATCGCGGCGCCAACCGACGCCGGCTGGGGTGTGGAGATCGGCTACACCGTGAAACGCGCCGCGGGGGACACCCGACCCACCGACGTGTACTGGCCCGAAAAGGGCATCGACAGTCAGGAAGGGAAGAGCGAGCTTGGCCGGGTCCAACTGTACGGCACCGATGCACTGCCATTGCTGCGGGACTATCTCCCCAAGATCAATCGGAGCGGTGCGCGCGACTCGGTGATTCGCGACGGTGTGGCGCTCATCGAAGCAGCGGGCGGGCCCGAACACTTCGCACGGTGGGCTGCCGAGCAGCGGCGCGAGTGGGCAGCGCGGTCCTCGTACGGTGATACCGGCGACTTCAACTCCATCCCGGCCGCCGCGCGCCTCGCCTTCGAAATGGCCGTCTTCGAAGATGCCGAACGGGCCGCGTTGCACGGCGAACTCACCGCGTTGGAGCGCGCGTGGACCGTGGCCGAGGGCGTCGCCACGATCGCCGACGCCCTGTTGGTCCCCGCCTCCATCGAAGCCCGACTCGAAGCACTGAAGCGCCGCGACGCGTAGCGCCGTTCCTCCGACGATCCGTTCAACCCAACCCAGACTCGCGTCTACGGCAAAAACATCCCGTCCGCGATCTCCGCGATCTCTTCCGCGTCGCGCCACGCATCCTCGAGCGCTTGCAGTTCGCCCTGCATGGCCGCACGTTCCGCGTCCTCATTCATCGCGATTTCGAGCGCCAAACGCTCCGTGCCCGTGAGTCCCAGCACGCCTACGTCATCGTCCCAGAAAATCGTGTTCTTCGCGCGACGTGTCACGCGCAGCGCACTACTGCTGCGGATATACCGCTCCGCATCGCCGGCCTCCGTGATACGCCGCGTGGCGTCGAGCACTTGTCCCGGCGTGCCGCCGCGTGTGTTCAGCCGCGCCAGCAACGGGCTCGCCACCTGAATCGCCTGCGCCTGATCGAGATCGGTGATCCCCTGCGCATGCGCCACGCGAAGCACCCACGGTCGATCGTGGTCGGCCATGATCTCGAGTCGCGCGACATGGCTGAACCGCAACGGACGTAGCAATCCATCGGGTGTGCGGACGTGCGCAATCGTGCGGTCGTACTGCAGGCGCGCCTCCACCTGCTCGAGCGGATCCACCACCGCCGTCTTCCATCCACGGCTACTCGTGAGCGTGTACGTCACGCCGGCGATCGCCGCCACGGCGCCAACCATCATCGCCGCACTCTGACTCAACAACGCGGTCGCGGTCGCGCGCGCGTCGGGCAACTGCAGGCGTCGTTTCCGCAGGCGACCGCCGTAGCGCCACGCCGCAAACTCCGGCCGCAGCGGCGTGCCGATCCGCACCAGGTCGAGTCCCTCGCTCAACGTGGCCAGTCCGATCTGATCGCTGCTCACGCGCACCGGCGTTTGACGGTACAGCCGCTCGCAGGCCTCCACCGCCTCCCAGCGCTCCTCGAGCGGCGAGAGATTCCAGTTGCGGCACCCGCGGCACACCACCCACAGGCGCCCGCGACGCGCGTCGAACGCCAGCCGACGGCCCACGGGAAACTCTTCCAGCACCTCGTTTCGCCCGAGGGCGCGGTGGCAGTACAGACAGGTTGAGAACACGCAGCGCGCTCCGGTGGGGAAAAGCAGGGGGCCGTCGGCAGATGCCGTCGGCACTTTGAACGCCCAAGCCGTCTCGCCAACATGCACCGTTCCGCGTCGGTCCGCACGCGAAGAACGTGACACCCCAGTGAGCCTCGCGTGACGAGTCGATGAACGACTTGGTGAGCTACGAACTCGACAGCGTTCCGTCCCTCGTTAACATCCATCCATGCCACTCGATCCGTCCTCCCAGCCGTTGCCAGCGGTTTTGTCCGAGCCCTCGTCCGAATCGTCGTCCTGCGGCGGGTGCCACCGCGTCGATCGCCGAGGGTTTCTGGCCTCCGCCTCGGTGCTCTCGCTCGGAGTCCTGATCTCGGGTTGTGGCGATGGCATCATCAGCGCGCCGGATCAGGTGCTCGACGCGATCCCCGCCCCCTTTCGCTTCGATCCGGCCACGATCCCCGAGCTGGCCTCGATTGGTGGCCGCACGGTCGTGGTGTCGGGGACCTCGGCGCCCGTGATGGTGGAGCGGGTCGGCACGGCGCAGTTCCGCGCGCTCTCGCTGGTCTGTCCGCACCGCGGCAGTATTGTAAACGTGACCACGAACGGCCTCCGCTGTCCGAATCACGAGGCGGTCTTCGCGAATGACGGCACGTGGCTGGGTGGACAACCCACCGCTTCACTCGCCGCACTCGACGTCCGGCAGAACAGCGACGGTTCACTCACCATCGGCGGCACGCTCACCCCGCCGGTGTTGGGTCTCGACCGCAACGCGGTGGTGTTCCTCACCACGCCTACGGGAAGCGTTCCCGCCGCACAAACGGTCGCGATCGCGAACGTCGGCGGCGGCATCCTGAGCGGACTGGCGGTCACCCTGACCTACGGGCCGGGCCAACGTACCGGCTGGTTGTCACTGGCGCTCAGTCAGGCCTCGGCGCCTTCCTCGCTCATCCTCTCGGCACAGCGCGGCACACTGCCGATCGGCAACTATACGGCCACCGTGTCGATCACCGGCGCCGGCATCAGCAACAGCGCGCAGACGCTGACCGTGTCGTTGTTGGTGCAGGATCCCACCACGCCGGCCGCGTTGCAACTGTCCGCGTCCGCGTTGTCGTTCACGGCGCCCATCGGCAGTACGCCTGCCTCGCAGGTCGTGCAGTGCAACAACAGCGGTGGCGGCTCGCTGCTGGGGCTGGGGGCCACGGTGGCCTATGGCGCCGGCGGCACCGGATGGCTCACCGCCACGCTCAATCAGACGTCCGCCCCGGCGGCCCTCACGGTGCGGGCCAGTGCCGGTGCGTTGGCCGCCGGCAGCTACACGGCCACCATCACCGTCACCGCGACTGGCGTCGCCTCACGTACTCTGACGGTGTCACTCACCGTGACCGCCGCGGGACTGCTGGTCACGATTGCGGCCTGGCCCGCGCTGGCCAATGTCGGTGGCGTCGCCGGCAGTGTGGGCAACGTGAACGGTGGCCCGGTGGCCGTGTCGCGTCTCAGCGCGACCAGCTTCGCTGCCTTCTCGATGCGCTGTCCGCATGCCGGTACCACCGTGAACGTGGTGAACGGGACCAGCTTCCGTTGCCCGAATCACGGCGCGCTGTTCAACGGTGCCGGTGTCTGGCAGAACTCCCCCCAGCGCGCCGACAACCTCTCCACGCTGACCGTGATCTACACGCCCGGCGCCACCACGCTCACGGTGACCTGAGCCGTACCCGTTGAACCCCGGCGCCGATACGGCTATGTTTCAAGGCTGTTTGACCCTAGCCAAGTAACGTAGCCATGCCGACTTACGAGTTCCGCTGCCCCGACGGGTCCATCATCGAGGCGCGGTTCAAGATCTCTGAGGTTCCGGAAAGCATTCCGACGCCCGATGGCACAGGAGTAGCCACGCGCATCATCTCCGGTGGCGCCAGTCTCCTGTTCAAAGGATCCGGGTTCTACATCACGGACTACGGCAAGGACGGCAAGAAGGATCAGCGCACCAGCGGTGAGTCCTCCTCTGCCGACAGTAGCACCAAGAGCGACAGCAAGAGCGATAGCAAGAGCGATAGCAAGAGCGATAGCAAGAGCGAGAACAAGAGTGACGGCAAGAGTGACAGCAAAAGCGAGTCGAAGCCTTCGACCAGCACGCCGTCATCCTCTTCCGCCGATTGATGCGACCCTGCGTCGCCTTTCCCTTCTCGACATCCCGGACTCCGTGACTCACGCCGCCGCCCTGCGCGCCGAGCTCGGGCGCGCAGCGCGCACGCTTGGTGCGCCTGACGACGTTTCACCCATTCTCGAACGACCGCGTGATCCGTCGTTCGGTGACTGGGCGACCAATCTCGCCATGACGCTCGCGAAGCCGCTCGCCAGGAAGCCGCGCGACATCGCCGAAGCGCTCGTCGCCGCGATGGACACGGCCAGTGTCGGAGTCACCGCTGCGGAAATCGCCGGCCCGGGCTTCCTGAACTTCCGGCTCGACCCCGGATTCCAGGCGCGCGGACTGCTCACGATCCTCGAATCGCCCGACACGTTCGGACGTCTCGACATCGGGCACGGTGCGCGCGTGGTGGTGGAGTTTGTCTCCGCCAATCCCACCGGTCCGCTGCACGTCGGTCATGGTCGTCAGGCCGCACTCGGCGATGCGATCAGCACCCTGCTCGAGTACACCGGCTGGACCGTCGACCGCGAGTTCTACTACAACGACGCCGGCGCGCAGATCGCGAACCTCGCGAAAAGCACGCAAGCACAAGTGCGCGCCATCGGCGACGCGCCGCTCGAGATTCCCGAAGGCGGCTATCACGGCGACTACATCCGCGAGATCGCCCAGCGGTATGTGGCCGAACATCCGGACGATGCGGCGGGCAACGATCTCGACGCCATGCAAGCCTTCGCCGTGGCCGCGCTGCGGCACGAGCAGGACCTCGACATGCAGGCGTTCGGCGTCAAGTTCGACACGTACTATCTGGAAAGCTCGCTCTACACCGACGGCTCGGTGAACAAGACCGTCGAAGGGCTCAAGCAGTCGGGCTACACGTACGAAGAAGAGGGCGCGCTGTTCCTGCGGACCACCGCGTTCGGTGACGACAAGGATCGCGTGATGAAGAAGAGCGCGGCCAAGGGCGGGGACTACACGTACTTCGTGCCCGACGTCGCGTATCATGTCACCAAGTGGGAGCGTGGCTACCATCGCGCGATCAACGTGCAGGGTGCCGACCACCACAGCACCATCACGCGCGTCCGTGCCGGCCTGCAGGCGCTCGGTATCGGGATTCCTACGGACTATCCCGACTACGTGTTGCACCAGATGGTGACGGTCATGAAGGGCGGTGAGGAAGTGAAGATTTCCAAGCGCGCCGGCTCGTACGTCACCGTGCGAGATCTCATCGACGAAGTCGGCCGTGATGCCGTGCGCTATTTCTACCTCATGCGGAAGGGCGATTCGCAGCTGGTGTTCGATGTCGATCTCGCGCGCAGCCAGTCGGAAGAGAACCCCGTGTACTACGTGCAGATGGCGCACGCCCGCATGTGCGGCATCTTCCGCGTCGGAGAGATCGACGCCACCACGGTGACCGGCCTCGATGTCGACCTTGGCGTGTTGTCTGAACCAGCCGAACAGGAACTCGTGAAGCAACTGCTCGACTTCCCGGCCACCGTCAAGGGCGCGGCCGACAATCTCGAGCCGCATCGCGTTGCCGCCTGGTTGCTGGAAACGGCCCGTGCGGGACACACGTGGTACCACAAGCATCATGTCCTCGGAGAACCCGAGGCCATTACGCGCGCGCGACTCGTACTCGCCCGTGCCACGCAGCTCGGCATCGCCGCCGGTCTGCGCATTCTCGGACTGTCCGCGCCGGAGCGCATGTGAGCAGCTTCCCCAGTACCGCCAGCCCCGTACTCGTCGTCGGTTCCGTCGCGCTCGACTCGGTCGAGACGCCCTTCGGCAGGGCTGATGACGTGCTTGGCGGATCGGGCACCTACTTCTCGTCATCGGCGTCGCACTTCGCGCCGGTGCAGCTGGTGGGTGTGGTCGGCGACGACTATCCGGTGCAGCTGCTGCAGCCGCTCGCCGACCGCGGCGTCGATCTGGCCGGACTCGAGAAGGTGAGCGGCTCCAGCTTCCGCTGGCGTGGGCGCTATCGCCACGATCTCAACTCGGCCGAAACGCTCGAAACGCACCTCGGGGTGTTCTCGAACTTCCGCCCGAATATTCCCGCGCAGTTCCGCAAGGCGCCGTTCGTGTTCCTCGCGAACATCGATCCGCGCCTGCAGCTCCAGGTGCTCGAACAGGTCGAGAAGCCGCGCCTCGTGGCCTGCGACACCATGAACTTCTGGATCGAATCGCGTCGCCCGGAGCTCATCGAACTGCTCGGGCACGTCGATCTGATCACGCTCAACGACGGCGAAGCGCGACAGCTCACCGAGCATACCAATTTGGTGCAGGCCGCGCGCTGGATTCTCGACAAGGGACCGAAGCACGTGCTCATCAAGAAGGGCGAGCACGGCGCGTTCATGTTCACGCGCGAAAGCGTGTTCTTCGCGCCGGCGTATCCGCTCGAGTCGGTGTTCGATCCCACCGGCGCCGGCGATTCCTTTGCCGGTGGCTTCATCGGGTCGCTCGCCGCCAGCGGTGATCTCAGCGATGCCTCCATGCGTCGCGCCGTCGTCGTGGGTTCGGCGATGGGTTCGTTTGCCGTCGAGAAGTTTTCGAACGGTCGTCTGCTCGAAATCACCCGCGCCGATATCGACGCGCGTGTGCAGGAGTTCCGTCGGTTGGTGGCGTTCGACGAGGACCTCAGCGCGTGAGCACGCCCGGCCACACCCCGCTCACCTACCGGTCGGCCGGTGTCGACATCGACGCCGCCGAAGACTCGAAGCATCGTCTCGCCAAGCTCGTACAGTCCACGTTGACGACGGGCGCGCGCGGCGCGTTCGGCGGCTTTGGTGGCATGTTCCGCGTGCCGCAAGGCTATCGCGCGCCGCTGCTGGTCTCGAGCGCCGACGGCGTCGGCACCAAAATCAAGATCGCGATCGAAGCGGACCGCCACGACACCATCGGGCACTGCCTCGTGAACCACTGCACGAACGACATTCTCGTGCAGGGTGCGGTGCCGATGTTCTTCCTCGACTACGTCGCGTTCGGCAAGCTGCTGCCGCATGTCGTGGAAGGGGTAGTCGCCGGCGTGGCGGCCGGCTGCCGCGAGAATCTCTGCGCGCTGATCGGCGGTGAAACGGCCGAGATGCCGGGAGTGTACACGCCGCCGGACTACGACCTCGCGGGTTTCATCGTCGGCATCGTGGAAGAGTCGCAGGTGATCACCAGCGCCGACGTGCGCGAGGGCGACACGCTCGTCGCGCTCGCCAGCGACGGTCTGCACACCAACGGCTATTCGCTGGCGCGTCGCATCATCAGCGATCGACTCCAACTCGGCGTGCATGACGCGTATCCCGACGCCAACGGCGCCACCGTGGCCGATGTCATGCTCAAGGTGCATCGCTCGTACTTGCAGTGTCTCGAGCCCGTGCTCGGGCACGTGCACGCCATGGCGCACATCACGGGTGGTGGAT
This sequence comes from Gemmatimonadales bacterium, assembly GCA_038210005.1. GTDB lineage: Bacteria > Gemmatimonadota > Gemmatimonadetes > Gemmatimonadales > Gemmatimonadaceae > Gemmatimonas. The sequence goes on along the minus strand of JBBQXC010000021.1, from coordinate 32,544 downwards.
TGCCGGGCAACTTGAATCGTGCGCTCCCTGTCACACTCGATGCCGACGTTGATACGAGCACGTGGACCATCCCCTCGACATTCCGGGTACTGGCTGAAGCCGGAGCCGTTGCTCCGCTCGAGATGTTCCGAGCCTTCAACATGGGAGTGGGAATGGTCGTCATCACGGCACCAGAACATGTGCGCGACATTACCGCACGTGCGGCAGCGTGCGGCATCGATGCCTGGGAATGCGGCAACGTCGTGCCCGGCACCGGTCGCGTGCGCCTCGATGGTGTGATCACATGAGTGCGCGCACGCGTGCGCGTACGCGTGCGCGGCGCGTTGTCGGCCTCACGGCTTCGGCGCTCGCGCTCGCCAGCGCACGATCTGCGTCGCCACTCGCGGCCCAAACCACTTCGGGGCCGTGCAACGTTTCGTCGTTCGGCGGATCTGGCGCTGACGCCTGTCAAAAGGGGCGTGACCTGTTCGGCTTCGTGGTGCCGCAAATCGGCGTCGCTGTGTCGACAGGCAATCCCGTGCTCGGTGAAGGCGGCACGTTGGGCGGCTGGCCCAAGCGCGCGTTCTCGTTTCGCGTGAGCGCGGTCGACGGGCAACTTCCCAAAAACGCGGTGCCCATCAGCGTGTTCGGTCCTGCCGTCGGCTCCGATTTCGGTGCCGCCCGCACGCCGATTCCGCTGCCGTCGGCCGACGCCGCGATCGGGATCTTCCCAGGTATTCCGCTCGGCCTCACGAACACGCTTGGCGTCGACGCGCTGCTTGGCGCCTCGTACCTGCCGTCGGTGAAGGAATCGAACTTCGAAGTGGCCCCCCAAAACGGTGGCTTCGCCTTCCAATACGGTGTGCGCGTCGGCGCGCTGCAGGAGTCGTCGTTCATTCCCGGTCTCAGCGTGAGCTACATGCGTCGCAAGATGCCCACGGTCGATATCGGTTATACGCCGAACGACGACACGCTCACCGTGACCGGCACGTCGGTGACCTCGAACGCGATTCGCATTGTCGCCAGCAAGCGCTTCGCCATCTTCGGGTTGGCGGCCGGTGTCGGTCGCGATGACATCGAGGGCTCGGCGTCCATGCGCGCATCGGTGAGAGAAACAGTGCTCGGCACCACGCGGAGCGCCCTCGTCGAGCTGCCCGATCTCCGCTACACCACAACGCGCAATACCGCGTTCGCGAACCTGTCGCTCGGGCTTGGCATCGTGCGGCTCGTGGGCGAGTACGGCTGGTCCAGTGCAGGCACGGTGCGGGAAACCGTCAATCAGTTCGGTGGCCGCAAGGCTGATGAAGGGTATCGCTACGGATCGCTCGGTCTCGCCTTCCGCTTTTAGCGGGCCTCAACCTGCCTCGGCCGACGACGTGCGCTTCATGCGTCGCGCCCTCGAACTCGCCCAACGCGGGGCAGGGCGCGTGTCGCCCAATCCACAGGTCGGCGCCGTGATCGTGCGCGACGGCGTCGTGGTCGGTGAAGGGTGGCACGCCGAGTACGGACAGGCCCACGCCGAAGTCGCCGCGCTGTCTCAGGCGGGGCCGCAGGCGCGCGGCGCAACCGCGTACGTATCCCTCGAGCCCTGCAACCACGCGGGGAAGACCGGACCTTGTTCCGACGCCCTCATCGCCGCCGGCGTGTCGCGGGTCGTCTTTGCCGCCCATGACCCCAACCCGAGGGCGGCCGGTGGGGCCGCGCGCCTCGCCTCCGCCGGGATCGAGGTGCTCGGCGGGGTGCTCGAACGCGACGCCCTCGACCAGAACGCGCCGTTCTTCTTTGCCGCGCATGGCGCCGATCGGCCCTTCGTCACGCTGAAGCTGGCGCTCTCGATCGACGGGGCCATTGTCGATGCCTCGCGCCAGCCCGGCTGGCTCACCGGCGAAGAGGCTCGTGTCGCGGTGCACGTGCTCCGCGCGGAGAGCGACGCCATCGCGGTCGGCATCGGCACCGCTCTCGCTGACGACCCGGCACTCACGGTTCGCCATGCCGCGCCGCCCCGCCGGCCGCCGTTGCGGGTGGTGTTCGACCGTGCCGCCCGGCTCCCGCTCACCAGCCAGCTGGTTCGCTCGGCCCGCGAACTCCCGCTGCTTGATGTCACCAACGGCTCGCGGCCGGACGCCGAAGCCGCACTCCGCGCCGCCGGCGTCGAGACCGTCGCCGTCGGCTCCGCAGCGGAGGCCCTGCGGCAGTTGGGCACCCGTGGCATCCGCCACCTGTTGGTCGAGGGTGGGGCCATGCTCGGTTCTTCGTTGTTGGCAGCCGGACTCGTCGACCGACTGGTTATCTTTCAGGCACCGGTCATCCTCGGCGCCGGCGCCTTGTCGGCCTTCGCGGCGTTTCCAACGCAGCGGGCCGCGCTGGCGCCGCGGTTGCGCGTCGTGGAGCGGAAGGCACTGGGTGCCGACCTGATGACCGTCTACGCTGTTTCTGGAGACTGACGAGACGATGTTCACGGGGCTCGTGGACGACCTGGGACTCATCACCCACGTCGCCGACACGCCGGCCGGGCGCGCACTGCGCATCCGCTGCCGCTACACCGACCTGGTCAACGGCGAAAGCATCGCCGTCAACGGCGCGTGCCTCACCGTGCGCGAACATGGCGTACACGACGACGGCAGCGCGTGGTTCACCGTGGCCGCCGTGATCACCACGCTCGGTCGCACCACCATCGATGCGTGGCGCGCCGACGCGCACGTCAATCTCGAGCGCGCCATGCGCCTTGGCGATCGGCTCGGCGGCCACATGGTGCTGGGCCACGTGGACGATCTTGGGGTGGTCGCCCGCACCGAACAGGTCGGCGACGCGTGGCTGGTCGACGTCGTACTTCCTGTTGCGTTACGTCCGCTCATGGTCGCGCACGGCTCTATCACCGTGAACGGCGTGAGTCTCACCGTGAATGCCTTGCACGACGACGGCGTGCAGCTCTCCATCATCGAATACACGCAACGGCACACCACGCTCGGCGAACTCGTCGCCGGTGATCGGGTGCATATAGAAGCGGATGTGCTGGCAAAGCACGTCGAACGGTTGCTGGCGCCTTGGCGCAGCGCAGGGGTTGAAGTCGCATGACGGCAGCGGGCGAAGAGGCGCAGGAGATGACGTTCGGGACGGTCGAGCAGGCTTTGGCCGACATCGCTGCAGGGAAGTTCATCATTGTCGCTGATGACGAAGATCGGGAGAACGAGGGAGACCTCGTGTGCGGCGCCGAAATGGTGACGCCGGAGATGGTCAACTTCATGCTCGATGCGAAGGGCATGATCTGTCTCGCGATGGAGAATGCGCTGGCCGATCATCTCGGTCTCGAGATGCAGGTCGACGAAAACACCGACGCCATGCACACCGCCTTCACCGTGAGCATCGATGCCGCGGCGAAGTACGGTGTGAGCACCGGCATCAGCGCGAGCGATCGCTCGACGACCATCCGTGTCGCGGTCGATCCCAACAGCACGCGCGCCGATCTCCGCGTGCCCGGACACATTCACCCGCTGCGTGCGCGTGATGGCGGCGTGTTGCAGCGTGTGGGGCACACCGAAGCGGCCGTCGATCTCGCGCGGCTCGCCGGTCTGCGCGCGGCCGGCGTGATCTGCGAGATCCTGAACAAGGACGGCACCACGTCACGTCGCCCGCAGCTTGAAGTCTTCGCCAAGGCGCATGGCCTCACGTTCATCACGATCGCGCAGCTGGTGGCGTATCGCCTCAAGCACGAGCGCCTGGTGCACCGCGTGGCCGAAGCGCGTTTGCCCACCGAGTTCGGTGAATGGCGCATCGTGGGATACAAGAACGACGTCGATGCGCGCGAGCACATCGCGATCACGTTCGGCGACGTCGCGCACGGCGAAGGGGTGTTGGTCCGCATGCACTCCAAATGCCTCACGGGCGACGTCTTCCATTCGCGGCGCTGCGATTGCGGCTGGCAGCTCGAAACCGCCATGCAGATGATTCAGGCCGAGGGCAAGGGCGTCATCGTGTACCTCGATCAGGAAGGTCGCGGCATCGGGCTGCTCAACAAGCTCAAGGCGTATGAACTGCAGGACAAAGGCGCCGATACCGTCGAAGCCAATGAGCAGCTCGGCTTCAAGGACGATCTGCGCAACTACGGGATCGGTGCGCAGATTCTGCTCGACACGGGGGTGCGCTCCATTCGCGTACTCACCAACAATCCCCGCAAGCTCGTGGGCCTCGATGGCTACGGTCTGATCCTCAAGGGTCGGGTCCGCATCGAAGCTCCCTCCACCGACGAAAACGCTACGTACCTCGAAACGAAGCGCACCAAGCTCGGTCACCTGTTCGCAATCTGAGACGTATCCCTGATGGCCGAGTTCAACGGTAGTCCGCGCGGTGAAGGTCGCCGCATTGTCGTCGTCGCCAGCCGCTTCAACGAGGGCGTCACCATGCCCCTCGCCGAAGGGGCGGTGGGCGCGTTGGTAGGGCAGGGCGTGAAGTTCGAAGACATCGACGTACTCTGGGTTCCCGGTGCGTGGGAGATCCCGGTCGCGGTGCGCCGTGCGCTCGCCACCGAGCGGTACGACGCGGCGGTGGCCGTCGGTGCGGTCGTGCGCGGCGATACGCCGCACTTCGACATTGTGGCCGGCGAAACCTCGCGCGGCCTCATGGACGCCATGCGTGACTTCGACGTGCCGGTCACGATGGGCGTGCTCACGACCGACACCATGGAGCAGGCCGAAGCCCGAGCCGGCGGTGTACATGGCAACAAGGGCGCAGAAGCCTCGATGGCCGCGCTCGAGATGCTCGACCTGTTCGATCAGCTCACGCCCCCCGAAGAGTTCGAAGGGGACGCATAGTGACCGACATGCAGGATGATGCGTTCTGGGACACGCCGATTCAGGAACCCTTGGCGCCGCGCGCCGGACGCCGCTCGCGCGGAAATCGCACGGCCACGAAAATCGAACGCGTGGAAACCCGTGGGCGCGCCCGTGCCCTGCAGGCGCTGTACGCGGCCGATCTCCGTGATCTCACCCAGCTTCGGAAAATCGCCACGCACGTGTTCGACGACTTGGCGGTCGACCCCGAGGAGCGTCACTTCGCCTCGCGCCTCGTGGCCACGGTGGCCGACAAGGGCGCGCAACTCGATGCCGATCTCGCGCAAGTCACCAACAACTGGCGACTCGAGCGCCTGGGCGCCATCGAGCGCAGCGTGCTGCGCCTCGCGGCCGCCGAGCTCGATCGCGACGAGACCCCGGTCAAGGTGGTGCTGCAGGAGGCCGTGCATCTGGCCGAACGCTACGGCACCACGCGCAGCGCGCGCTTCGTGAACGGTGTCCTCGACGCCTACGCCCGCATGCTCGGGCGTTTGTGATCGGCGCCGCCGCACGTCCGGGCGACCGGCTGCGGATCGCCGTCGTGAATTGGCAGTGCCGGGAGAATCCGCTCGCCGGCGGGGCCGAGATCCATCTGCATGAGATCTTCGGCCGTCTGGCAGCCCGTGGGCATCACGTGATGCTGCTCTGCGGCGGCTGGCCGGGATGTCCGCCGCGCGCCACGCTCGATGGCATCGACGTGCATCGCGTCGGCACGCGGGCCACCTTCCCGTTGCTCGTCCGCAAGCACTGGCACGCGCACTTCGCCGACCAGCACTTCGACGTGCTCGTCGAGGACATCAACAAGGTGCCGGTGTTCACACCGTGGTGGCAGGCACCTCCCGTGGTGGCGCTCGTCCCGCACCTGTTCGGCGGTACCGCGTTCCAGGAGCTGGCACCACCCTTGGCCACCGCCGTCTGGCTCGCGGAACGTCCGCTCCCGTTCGTCTACCGGCACTGCGCGTTCGAGGCCATCAGCGAGAGCACCCGGGATGATCTGGTCTCCCGGGGGGTGCGACGCGACCGGATTCGCGTCATTTTTCCAGGAATTGACACAAAGACCTACACGCCCGACCCCTCGGTTCGGGCGGATCGCCCCGTGTTTGCCTACCTTGGCCGACTCAAGAAGTACAAGGGAGTCGACCTCGTCCTGCGGTCGTTCGCACAATGTGGCGTTCCAGAGGCTACACTGGAGATTGCCGGGGCTGGCGAATTCCGCGCGGAACTCGAACAGTTGGCGGGAACCCTTGGGGTGGCCTCGCGGGTACGGTTTTTAGGACGTGTTGACGAGATTCAGAAGTGCGCCCTGCTTCGACGGGCTTGGGCGTTTGTGTTCGCATCACCTAAAGAGGGTTGGGGGATCACGAATCTGGAGGCAGCGGCCAGCGGGACTCCGGTGATAGCGTCGAATTCTCCGGGGATTCGCGAGTCCGTGCGGCATGGCGAGACCGGATTTCTCGTTCCGCACGGTGACGTCGCTGCGATGGCCGAGTCGATGCGGTACCTCAGCGGCGAGCGAGCGCTCGTCGAACGCCTGGGGATCGCGGCGCGGCGGTTCGCCGAGGGATTCACCTGGGAGAACGCCGCCACAGAGACTGAAGCTCACCTCCGCGAGGTGGTGGGAAAGGAGGAAGGTCGCTGATGGAGATCATCCTGCACGCGCACCATGCCGACGTCACGGAATCGCTCCGGGCACAGGCCGAAGCCGCTGTCATCCGCCTCGCGAAACGATTGCATCGTGTCGCAACCGCCATCGTGCGTTTCGTGGGAGACGGTAAGACCCGACGGGTCGAGATCGTCCTGCAACGCGCGCGATCCCGAGAGTTGTTCGTCCATGCCGATGCGCGTGCGTTCGCGCCGGCGCTGAGCGTGGCCGTGCACCGACTCGAGAGTCAGGTATCGCGCGTGCGCCGCTCGCGACGGGTTCCCAACAGCGGAGATCGCACCGGGTGAGTCGACGCCTGACGGTCGGCACGCTCTTCGAGCGGATGAAGGATCCGCTCGAGCTCGAGCTGCTTGGTTCGGCCTCCGGTCTCGATCGTGAGATCACGAGCCCCGAGGCGTCAAGCCCGGGGCTCGTCCTCGCCGGCTATCTCAATCGCTTTCCGTATCAGCGCATCCAGGTCCTCGGCGAAACCGAGATCACCTATCTGCAGTCGCTCAGCGAAGAACTGCGCATCAGCAATCTCGAGCAGTTTTTCGGCTTTCCGCTCCCCTGCGCGTTCATCACGAAACACCTCGAACCGCCCGAGCCGTTGCTGCGGTTGGCCGAGGACGCCGGCGTCGCGATCCTTCGCTCGCGCCTGAAAACGGCCGAGTTCTATCGCCTCATCAAGCCGTATCTCGCCGAGCAGTTTGCGCCCACCACCACACTGCACGGCTCACTGGCCGACGTGTACGGCGTGGGCCTCTTCTTCACCGGTAAGAGCGGTATCGGCAAGTCGGAGTGCGTGCTCGATCTCGTCGAGCGCGGTCATCGACTGGTGGCCGACGACCTCCTGTTCGTCTCGCGTCGCGGCAACGATGTGCTGATCGGCAAGGGCCACGAGCTGCAGCGGCACTTCATGGAGATCCGCGGTGTCGGGCTGCTCGACGTGCCGGCCATCTTCGGCATTCACGCCGTCCGCCAGCAGAAACGTCTCGAAGTGGTCGTCGTGCTGGAAGAGTGGGACGCCGATGCCGCCGTCGACCGCACCGGACTCGACGTGCAGACGCAGGACATCCTCGGCGTCGAGGTGCCGAAAATCACCGTGCACCTCAATCCGGGCAAGAACATCACCGTCATCGCCGAAGTCATCGCGATGAACCATCTCCTGCGGTATTATCGCGGCTATGATTCGGCCACGGCATTCAACGAACGGTTGATTGGCCAGATGCGCCGGACGTCCGATGTGCAGCGATATCTGCAGGAGGATGAGGAGTGATGGGGAGGCACGCGTGAACATCGCGACCGACACCGACGTCGCACCGGCGACGGTCCGTGCCATCGTTGCCGGTCATGGATCGTTTGCCAGCGGCATCATTTCCGCTGTGGAACAGATCACCGGCAGGGGATCGTCCTTTGTGGCGATGTCCAACACCGGGTTGTGTCTCGATGACATTCAGGGTACGCTCGCGCGTGCGCTCGACGACACCGGTGCGCGCGTGATCTTCACCGACCTACCCGCCGGGAGCTGCACCATGGCCGTGCGCCGCATGATCCGGGCGCGCCCGGGCGTCGTGCTGGTCACCGGTATCAACCTCTCGTTGCTCCTCGATTTCGCGATGCAGGAATCGGTCGATCCGATCGTCGCGGTGCAAACGGCCCTCGAGCGCGGTCGCGCGTCGATGGCGGTACACGGCGCCTGAACCGATGCCCATCGCGTTGTATCGCATCGATGATCGACTCATTCACGGTCAGGTCGTGGTCGGATGGGGGCAACCGCTCGAACTCCGCTTTATCGTGCTGGTCGACGACGAGGTCGCGACGAGCGAGTGGGAGCAGGAGCTCTATCGCATGGGCGTGCCCCCCGAGATGTCTGTGCTGTTCTCCACAGTCGAAGACGCCGCGGCGCAGCTCGATGAGCTGCAGCAGCGCCCCGAGCCGGGCATTGTGCTCGTCGGCGATATCGGGACGATGGGGCGACTCGTCACCCAGGCCGACGGCCGTATTCGCGCGGTGAACGTGGGCGGCGTCCATCATTCGCCCGGTCGCGTGCAGCGACTGCGCTTCGTGTTTCTCACGCCCGCCGAGGAGCAGGGGCTGCGAGACATCGCCGCGCTGGGGGTCGATGTCTCCGCGCAGGACGTGCCCGGTGCGCGCCCCGTACCGCTCGGCGAACTGCTGGCCTCCACCACGGGCGCCTGATGGCCGGGCCCACGTGGTGGCTCGACATCCTGCCGCTGTCGCTGCTGGCCGGCGTCATCGGACTCGATGTGGTCAGCTTTCCGCAAGCGATGATCTCGCGGCCGATCGTGGCCGCAACGCTGGGTGGCGCCTTTGTCGGCGCGCCGGTCGCCGGTCTCGTGTGCGGCGCTGCGCTCGAGTGTCTCGCGCTCGAAGCACTGCCGGTCGGTGCCTCGCGCTATCCGGAATGGGGCAGCGCGTCCGTCGTGGCGGGTGCCGTCGCCGCCACCGGCGCCCCCGCTGGAGCGATGCCGTTGGCCGGAGCATTCGCCGTCGCCGTCGCGCTCGGCATCACGACCGCGTGGATCGGCGGGCTGTCCATGATCAAGCATCGCCAGATCATCGCCAGCTTTGCGCGTCCGCGCCTCGGCCAACTCGCGGCGGGCAATCGCCAGACCGTCGTCGGGCTGCAGGTGTTCGGGATGACCCTTGACCTCGTCAGGGCGGCCCTGCTGGGTGCGTTGTGCTTCATTCCGGGGCATCTGCTGGCCGAACGGGTGAACGGCCGCTGGAGCGTCCCTGAGGACCTGTCGCGGGCCATCGTGGTGACCTGCGTGGCGGCCGTGGCTGCGGCGTCGGTCTGGAAGGACTTCCACGCCATCAGCGGCACCAGGCGGCTCTTCCTGATCTCACTGGCGGTGGGCACCCTCATGGTGGTGCTCGGTGCCTGAAAAAATCGTCGGCGCTGAGGCGCTACCCTCTGACGCCCTGCGCACTGACACGGTCAGTATGCCGGCGGTCGGGATCGCGTCGGTACCGGAGATGGACACCGGTCTGCGGCTGTCCATGTACCTGCGCTGTCTCGCCATTCAAGGCTCGTGGAACTACGAGATCCTCGTCGGGAACGGCGTGGGGTTCTGTGTCGAACCCGCGCTCCGCCAGCTTCCCGGTGGGATCGACGGGCGATTGTACCGCGAGGCGTTGGCGCGGTAGTCGGTGTACTTCAACGCGCATCCCTATCTCGCGGCGCTGGCGATCGGGGCGCTCGCCCGGGTCGAGGTGGAGCAGGTCGCTCCCCAGCGCATCGAACGATTCCGTACGGCGCTCTGCGGGCCCCTCGGCAGCGTCGGGGACCGTCTGGTGTGGGCGGCCTGGTTGCCGGCTTGCGCACTCGTGGCCCTGCTGCTCTTCGGCGTCGGTGCCACGCCCCTCGTGGTCGTGCTCGGGTTTCTGGTCCTGTACAACATCGGGCACCTGGGCCTGCGCGAATGGGCCCTCCGCGCCGGCTGGCGCCATGGGCTGCGCGTGGCGACGGCCCTCGGGCATCCGGTACTTCAGCACGGTCCGCGCTACATTGGACGGGTATCGGCGGTGTTGGGCGGATTGGCGCTGCCCCTCGCCGTCCATCGTGCGATCGGCGGATCGGCACCGCTGACGCCCATTCCCGTGGGCGTCGCCGTCGTGACGCCGCTCCTCGCCATGCTCCTGGTGCGACTGCAGGGGCGCGCCGAGGGATGGCGCGTCGTCCTGTTCCTGCTCGCGGCCTTCGTCCTCTACTCGGTGGTCCGTTGATGGCTGAACGATCGGTTCAAATCGTGAATAAGCATGGACTCCATGCCCGACCGGCCGCGGAAATGGTCAAGGCCGCTTCGCGCTTCAAAAGTGATATCACGATCTCGCGCGATGACCTCGAAGTGAATGGCAAGAGCATCATGGGGGTCATGATGCTGGCGGCCGAACACGGGGCCATGATCGTCCTGCGCGCGTCCGGGCCCGATGCCGACGATGCGCTGGAGTCGCTGGCGGCGCTCGTCGCGGCGCGGTTCGGGGAGAGCTGATGCAGTCAGTGCTCCGCGGCATTCCCGCGTCGCCGGGAATCGTCGTCGGACCGGTGCACCTCCTCCGTTGGGAGGTGCCCGAAGTGAAGCATCGCCTCATCGATGATGACGCCATCGATGCGGAAATCGTGCGGCTGCACGAGGCCTTTGAGCGCGCCCGCGATCGCCTGCGCCATCTGCGCGCGAGAGCGGAGCAGCAGGCGGGCCCCGAGGAAGCGGCGATTTTCGATGTGCAGATCTCCATTCTCGACGATGGGGAACTCTCGCGCAGCACGGAAGCGCTGATCCGACAGAACCTCGGCGCCGAGAAGGCCTTCGACCTCATTCTGCTGGAATGGCGGCAGCACTTCGCGCGCCACACCGCGCCGATGCTGCGCGAAAAGGTCGGCGATCTCATGGACGTGCACATTCGCGTGCTGTCCATGTTGCTCGACCTCCCCGATCATGATCCGGTCGACGTGCCAGCGGGCGCGCACGCAATTCTGGTCACGCACGACCTTACGCCGTCGCTCACGATGCAGCTCGATCGCAACTGTATCGCGGCCATCGCGACCGAGGCCGGCACCGCGACCGCGCACGTTGCCATCCTCGCGCGCTCGCTGGGGCTGCCCGCCGTCGTCGGTCTGCGCAATGCGCTGTCGTTCCTCGTGCCGGGCCAGATCGCGATCCTCGACGGGGCCGACGGCACGCTCCTGATCGCGCCCTCCGAGCACGAGCTCGAAGACGCACGCCTCCGTGTCGCACAGGAAGCCGGTCGCGAAGGCGCGATGCGTGAGATCGCGCACAGCGAAGCGATCACGCCCGATGGCGTGCGGATGGTCATTCGCGCGAACGTCGACATCCCCGAAGAAGCGGAGATGGGCGCGACGTGCGGCGCCGACGGTGTGGGGCTGATGCGCACGGAGTTCCTCGTGGTCGGCCGTACCACCATGCCCGACGAGGAAGAGCAGTACAAGGCGTACAAGAAGGTGATTCAGGCGTTCGGCACGCGGCCCGTGATCATCCGCACCTTCGACATCGGTGGTGACAAGCTGCCGGTTGGTGGCTTCCCGAGCGAACCCAATCCGTTCCTCGGCTGGCGCGCCATCCGCATGTGCCTCGACGAGCGCGACCTGTTCAAAGTGCAACTGCGCGCCCTGCTGCGGGCCGGCGTGCACGGCGATCTGCGCATCATGCTGCCGCTCGTCGTCACCGTCGATGAAGTCCGGGAGACGCGTCAGCTCATCGACGAAGCCGTCGCCGAACTGGCGGAACGCCGCGTGCCGTTCCGGGCCGATGTGCCGCTCGGGGTCATGGTCGAAACGCCGGCAGCGGCCATCGCCATCGATACGCTGGTGCGCGATGTCGACTTCTTCAGCATCGGCTCGAACGACCTCGTGCAGTACACGCTCGCCGTCGACCGTGGCAACGCGAACCTCGCGCCCCGCTTCACCCCCTTCCATCCGGCGGTGCTGCGCCTCATCGCGCAGGTGCAGTCCACCGGAGCGGAGCACGGGATCGACGTCTGCGTCTGCGGCGAGATGGGCTCGCAGCCGCTGGCGGTCTTTGCCCTCATGGGGCTGGGCATCCGCCAGCTCAGCGTCGCGCCCCGAGCCGTCGGTGAGGTCAAGCGCGTTATTCGCAGCGTGCGCATGACGGCCGCGCAGGATGCGGCCCAGGCTGCGCTCGCCGCCAGCACCGCGCGCGAAGCGGAAACGCTGCTGCGTCGGCGTCTACGCACCGAGCTCGATGCGGCCGCCCAGTCGGGCGGGTTGCCCGCACTTTCGTAGCGGACTAGTCTACGCCAGACCCGCTTGTACGAACCTTCTACCCAGAGTGCTGCGTGGCAGATCGTCACCTGTTTACGTCGGAGTCCGTGACCGAAGGACATCAGGACAAGATCGCGGATCAGATTTCTGATGCCGTGCTGGATGCCATCCTGGCCAAGGACCCCGCGGCGCGCGTCGCCTGTGAGACCCTGGTCACGACGGGCTTGGTGGTGATCGCCGGGGAGATCACGACGTCGGCCTACGTGCCGCTCCCGGATATCGTGCGGAAAACGATCGAAGGGATCGGCTATACCGACGCCACCTTCGGCTTCGACAACAAGACCTGCGCCGTCATGAGCACCATCGACGCGCAGTCGGCCGATATTTCGCAAGGCGTGGACACCGGCGGCGCTGGCGACCAGGGCATGATGTTCGGCTACGCGACCGACGAAACGGACGAACTCATGCCGTTGCCGATCCAGCTCGCCCATGCCCTCACGCACCGCTTGGCGGCGCTGCGCAAGGACGGCACGCTGCCGTGGCTCCGCCCCGACGGCAAGGCGCAGGTGTCGGTGATCTATGAAGGCGATCGTCCGATCGCGGTCGACACGGTGGTCATCTCCACCCAGCACGACGAAAAGGTCTCGAACACCAAGCTCCGCCGCGCCATCCTCGACGACGTCATCATGGCGTCGATCCCCGAGGAGTACCTGCCCAAGCGCCTCAAGACCCACATCAATCCCACCGGGCGCTTCGTGATCGGCGGCCCGCAGGGAGATGCCGGTCTGACCGGGCGCAAGATCATCGTCGATACGTACGGCGGCATGGGGCGTCACGGCGGCGGCGCCTTCAGCGGCAAGGACCCGTCCAAGGTCGATCGCTCGGCCTGCTACGCCGCGCGCTGGGTCGCCAAGACGATCGTGGCCGCCAAGCTCGCGACGCGCTGCGAAGTGCAGGTGGCCTACGCCATCGGGGTCGTCCACCCCGTGTCGGTGTATGTCCAGACCTTCGGCACCGGCGTCGTATCCGATCGCGCCATCGAATCGGCGGTGAACGTGGTGTTCGACCTCACGCCGCGTGGCATCACGCGCGACCTGGATCTGCGCAAGCCGATCTATCAGGCGACGGCGGCGTACGGGCATTTCGGTCGCCGTCCGGAAACCATCGGTCGTGGCCGCACGGCCCGGACCACGTTCACGTGGGAACGCACCGACCGCGTCGCGGCGCTCAAGCGCGCGATCCGGTGAGTCGCGACGGCGCATCACTCCGCACAACGCGTGCGGAGTGGTGTGCCGCGCGCACGGCGTGTCGTCCTCGCGCCCGCCTGCACGAGGTACAACGATGATGGTGGAAGTCACGGTGGCCCGGCTCGGGCTCGATAGCGCGACGAATTCCTATGTCGTCATTCTCCGCGAAAAAGGCGGGCGGCGCGTGCTGCCGATCTGGATCGGGCAGCCGGAAGCGGAATCGATCGTGATGCAGATGAATCAGGTGAAACGCGAACGTCCGATCACCCACGATCTCTGCAAGTCGCTCATCATCGCCCTCGGCGGCACGTTGCGCCGCGTCTCCATCACCCGCGTGCAGAAGAGCACCTACTACGCGGAGATGCAGATTGAAGGACAGAAGGGTCTCGTGGAAGTCGATGCCCGCCCGTCCGACAGTATCGCCATGGCGCTGCGGTTGAACGCCCCGATCTTCGCGCCGTCCGCGCTGCTGACGGCCGTCGATGACGAGCAGGACGCCGAAGAAGGCGATTTCGCCGTCGAGGCCGCCGACAGTGAACTGACGGCCGAACAGCTCAAGGCCTATCTCGAGAATCTGCGACCGGAAGATTTCGGTAAGTTCTCGCCCTGACGTTTTCGCTCCTCAACCCGATTGTCCTCCGCGTGCCCCGACTCCCGTCGTTCCTCCGATTCCTCGCGATGACGCTCGTCGCCGCGGCCACCACCGCGACCGCGCTTCACGCCCAAGTGCGCACTGTGGACGGTCGCGTCCGTCGTCCGGTCAGTGTCAACGCGGACTCGACTGGCATGGGGCCAGCCGCGGGCACATGGGTCACGTTGCATCGCGTCGGCAAGGATACCGCCGGGCCGATCGACTCCATGCGCACCGACGCACGGGGACAGTATCGCTTCCGGTACACACCATTCGGCGCCAGCGACGGGGTCTATTTCGCGTCCACGACGTGGGGAGGTATCGCGTACTTCACACCGCCGCTCAAGAACGTCGATTCGCGTGGTGACGACACCGAAATCACCGTGTTCGATACCACGTCCGTGCGTTTTCAGCTGACGGTGAAAGGGCGGCATCTGATCGTCGGCAAAGCCGATACCACGCAGTTCCGCACGATCATCGAAGTGTTCGAACTGTCGAACGACAGTCTGCGCACGCTGGTGGCCACCGATACCACGTTGCCGATGCCGACGTGGAGCATCTCGGTCCCGGCGTCGGCGCTCGATGTGCGCGCCAACGAAGGCGAGATCTCACCCGATGCGTTCGTCGCGGGACCCGGTCGGGTGTCGGTGTACGCGCCGATCGCGCCCGGAATCAAACAGGTGGCGTTCTCGTACAGGGTGCCCAACAGCAGCTTCCCGCTGCAAATGCGGGCCGAAGGCGGCGCCGTCGTGTTCGAAGTGCTCCTCGAAGAGCCGCAGGGATTCGTGACGGGCAAAGGCTTCGCCAACGTCGATCCCGTCACGCTCGAACGCCGCAACTTCCGACGCTTCCTGTCGCAGGATGTGCAGCCCAACGCAGAACTCATCATCGAACTGCCGTCGTCGGGCGCACCGGCGCGCAACTTGTACATCGCCGGGCTGCTGGTCGCGATCGGCATGCTCATGATGGTCGTGCTCATGCGATCCATGCAGCGTCGTGCGGCCAGTCGTGTGGCCGTCGAGCCCACCATGCGTCCGCGTGAATCGGATGCGCCGTTGCACGAACGTCTGGCGCAGGAGATCGCCGCCCTTGATGAAACGTACGCCCGCATCGCCGAGCCGTCGGACACGGTGAAGAAGGCCTACGTGACCCGTCGCGGTGAGTTGAAAGGCGCTCTCGGTGCGGCGCTTGCCGACATGGCAGGTCGAAAGTAGGTTGCTGCTGTCGCGCATTCGGCGCGATGACAACTGATTTCAGAGCGCAGGACACGGAAACCGGTTCAATGCCGGTGCGGCCCCGCCACTGTAACGGGATCTGTAACGCGAGCAGTCACACGCGCTGCAGCAGCGACACTCACAATGCCACTGACCTTCGGGTCGGGAAGGCGAGTGGAGCAACCCGGAGCCAGGAGACGACCCGCGCTCATTCTCGGACGAAGACCCTCGAGGGGGGGCTCGCGCCACGTGTCGTCGCAGAGTGCCGTGCGACGTGCACGCGTGCTCGGGCGTCTTCTCGTGGGAGAGGACGCCTTTTTTGTATCCTCGCCCACGATTGGTACGCCGCGTGCTGCTCGCTCTGCTGCCGGTCATCGGCGCAGTAGCGTGCTCGCGCGCGGATACCGGTACGGCTGGCCAACAGCAGACCGCAGCGGCGCGCGCCGCCACGGTCGCGCAACGCGCGGCAGTCGCCGACACCGATGACTTCGGTGTGGTGTTGCCGACCGATGCACGATTCGCCGCACGCGTCGTCTCGCTCAATCCCGCAGCGACCGAAGCGATCTTCACGATCGGCGCCGACTCCCTGCTCGTCGGGCGCTCGCGCTGGGATGAGTATCCGAAGGAAGTCAGTCGCATTGCCGCGCTGGGTGACGGCATTCGCCCCAACATCGAGGCCGTCCTCGCGGCGCGTCCAACGCTGGTCGTGCTCTACGCCACCGCCGAGAATCGCGCTGCCGCGGACGCGCTGGGACGCGCCGGCATCCGCACGATTGCACTGCGGGTGGATCACATTGCCCAATTCCATCAGCTGCTCACTGTCCTCGGTCGCGCGCTCGGCGCCGAGACGCGAGCCCGCGTGGTCAGTGATTCGGTGCAAGCCACGCTCGATCGCGTGCGTGCGCTGACGGCATCGCGTGCACGCCCACGTGTCGTGTGGCCGGCATGGGAGTCTCCGCTGCTGGTAATCGGCGGCGGCAGCTACATCGACGAGTTGCTCGTGATCGCCGGTGCCGACAACGTCTTTCATGACATGCCCGCACCGTCGCCGCCGGTTTCGATCGAAGAAATCGCGAAGCGCGACCCCGATCTCATCGTCGCGGGCGCGACACGCGCGGCGAAACTGACCGCCAGTCCGTCGTGGCAAGCGATTCGTGCCGTGCGCGAGCGCCGCTTCATCGTGCAAGATCCCGCCGTGACCGGTCGGCCGTCTGCAGTACTCGGTATGGCCGCGGTGCAACTCGCGCGCGCGCTCCATCCCGAGCTGAGTGACTCACTACCGTGAACGACGGCCCACGCACAGCCGTACTGCGACACACCGCGTCGGGGCCACCGTGGTTCGCCTGGACCCTCGGCGCGCTGCTATTGCTCGTGGTCATCGTGCTCGGGCTGTCCATCGGCGCGGTGCCGATCGCGATGCGTGATGTGGTCAATGCGCTCCGCGGCATCGGCGATCCGTCCACCATCGCGATCGTGCGCGACCTGCGGGCTCCACGTGTGCTGCTCGCCGCGCTGGTCGGCGCCGGCCTCGCCAGCAGTGGCGGTGCGCTGCAAGGCACGCTGCGCAATCCCTTGGCAGAACCGTACCTGCTCGGCGTGTCCGGTGGGGCCGCCGTCGGGGCCGTCACCGCGATGGCCTTCGGTGTCGCGCAACCCGCGCTCATCACGCTGTTCGCGTTCATCGGTGCTGCCATCGCCACCGTCGTCGTCACGGCGATTGCGCGTGTCGTCGGCGGAAGCGCCGATACCAAACTGCTGCTCATGGCCGGTGTGGTGGTCGGGGCGTTTGCCAACGCCGCGATACTCGTGGCGCTCGCCGATGCGCCGCCTGAGCGTCTGCGCGGTGCGTTGTTTTGGATGATGGGATCGGTGGCCGACGCCACGTGGCCCGCCGTTGCGCGCTGCGCCGGCGCGTTGCTGCTGCTTGGAGGTGTACTGGTGTGGCGCGCCCGTGACCTCGATGTGCTCTCGCTCGGCGATGAACCCGCCGCCGCCCTCGGCGTCGATGTCGACCGGGTCTCCCGGATGCTGTTTCTCGTGGCGTCGTGGCTGGCCGCCGCCACCGTGGCGGCCGCTGGACTCATTGGCTTTGTGGGATTGGTTGTGCCCAACATCGCGCGTGCTCTTGGCGCGCGTCAGCACCGTTCGATGCTGCTCATGTCCGCGCTGTACGGAGCCGTGTTGCTGGTAGCGGCCGATCTGCTGGCGCGCACGCTGCGCGCGCCCGCTGATCTGCCACTGGGTGCCGTCACGGCACTCGTTGGCGTTCCCTTCTTTCTGCTGCGACTGCGGCGGTTAGCCGTATGAGCATGCACACCGCGGAGCAGGGGGCCACCCTCACGTTCGACCACGTGAGTGTGCGCTACGCCGGTCGCACGCAGCGCGCGCTCGATCACGTGTCCGTAGTGGCCGAACCGGGAAAGATGACCGCCGTGGTCGGACCCAACGGCAGTGGCAAGAGCACGCTGGTACGCACGCTGTTGCGCCGCGTACCGCTGGAGTCCGGCCGCGTGACCGTGGGCGGCGTTGATGTGGCCGCGCTCGATGCACGCGACCTCGCGCGTCGTATCGCCATCGTCCCGCAACGCGAGGAGCCGGTGCTCCCGCTGCGAGTCGAGGAGTTCGTCGCCCTCGGTCGACATGCGCGCCGTAGTGCGTTCGGCGGCATGAGTGCCGACGATCGCGCCGCCGTCGACAGGGCGGTCGATCGCGCCGGCATCGCCGATGCCATCGGTCGTCGCACCGACACGCTCTCCGGAGGCGAGTGGCAGCGCGTGCGCATCGCCCGCGCGCTGGCGCAGGCGGCACCGGTGCTCGTGCTCGATGAGCCCACCACCTTTCTCGACATCGCGCACGAGATGGCGGTGTTCGAATTGCTCGATGAACTGGCGAGCC
Source organism: Gemmatimonadales bacterium (assembly GCA_038210005.1). Classification (GTDB taxonomy): domain Bacteria; phylum Gemmatimonadota; class Gemmatimonadetes; order Gemmatimonadales; family Gemmatimonadaceae; genus Gemmatimonas. Next base: position 14,343 of record JBBQXC010000021.1, on the reverse strand, counting down.
AAGGGCAGACGGTGTTGCTGGTGAGTCATCAGCTCAATCTCGTGGCACGGTTCGCGTCGCACATCGTGCTGCTGCATCGCGGAACCGTGGCCGCTGCCGGAGATGCCGCCAGCGTCATGCGTGGTGAGATTCTCGAGCGCGTGTACGAGTGGCCGCTCGTGGTCACTCGGGATCCCGCCGTCGGAGCGCCGGCGCTGCTGCCGCTACGTGGCAGCGGCCGCAGTCGAGAGCGGCCGTCGTCGTGACGGTGCTCGCGTTTCTTCTGGTCGGGGTCGTCGCCCACGCGAGCCGACCACCGCTCGACTCCGCCACGATCTGCGTGGCGGATGCGCGTACGCGCGCGCCGCTCATCGGCGCCGAGTTCACGCTGTGGCCTGCATCGCGAACGGGAAATGCGTCTCGTCGTATCGCGGGTGCCTGCGCTCCGGTACACATGGCGCACATCGACAGCGTGCAGGTCGCGCGCACCGGATATCTGCCGCGAGTCGTCGCGCTGCCGCGCGCTCCCCGCAACGTGGGCGACACCACGTGGGTATCGTTGCTCGCCGTCGATGCCACCCGTGCCGAGCGCTTGGCTGCGGTCCAGGTTGCCGCGAAGCGCGCGACGGCGACCCCGACCGACGTGCGCACCGCCGGGCGTACCACCGCCACGATACAGATGGCCGCTGCGCGCACCGCCGGCGCGTCGACGGTGAACGCCGTGCTCGCGCTCATGCCGTACACGAATCTGCGTTCGGCGCGCGGCGAAACTGGCCTCTCCCTGCGTGGCGCGCGTCGGGAACAGGTCGCGATCACGCTCGACGGGATGCCGCTCAATGACCCCGCCACCGGCATCGCCGATGTGTCCGACATCCCGCTGGCGGGACTACAGTCGGCAACCGTGGCGCTCGGCGCCGATCCGGTCGGCAGCGGGGCAGGGGCAACCGGCGGAGTGCTGGCGCTTACCACGTCGGCGCAGCGTGTGGCGTCGGTCCGTACTGGTGCCTTCGGGCAGCGCAGTGTGGAAGGCGCGTGGCATCTCGCCGCGGTCGGCGCGGTGTGGCATGCCAGCGTGGCACGACACGACGCGACCAACGACTTCGCGTTCCGAAACGACGCCGGCGTAGCGCCGCTGCGTGAAACGCGCATCAACAACGATGAGCAACGAACCACGCTGTCGCTCGGCGTGATCGGTAGCCGTGCGCAACTCTCGGTGCTCGGATCCACCAGCGAACGCGGCATGGTCGGCCCCGCCAACGTGCGCAGCTACGACGCCGACCGCGCCTTCACGGACCGACTGTTGGTACGCGCGCAGACTGCCGTGCACGGCACCACCATCACGTCCGGTGTGCGACGTCTGCAGCTCCGCTATGTCGATCCGACGCGCCCGGCACTCAACTCACGTGCCGTCGCGTGGGCCGCTGATGCCGAATGGCGCGGTGCCATGCACGACCTCGCGTGGCGCGTCGGCGTCGGGGCCGATCGGCTCACGGCCACCGGTGGCATCACGCAGCGGCGCCGTCGTGGCTTCGCCGGTTTGCAACGCGCGTGGAGTGCGCGTAGCGCTGGCCTGTGGAGCATCGACGTCGGCGCGCGCGCCGATCTTGTCGAAGGCAGTGGTCTGTTGCCCACGGCATCCATCGGCCTCGAGCGCCGCATTGCTGGCGTCGGCGAGCAACTGCAGGTGGTGGCATTCGGTCGCGCCGCGCAGGCGGTACGCGTGCCCACACTCTACGATGTGTATTTCTCCTCACCGCAGCGTCTGTTCGTGAACGCGCTCGCACCGGAGCGCGTCGAACTCGATGTGAGCAGTGGTTTACGTCTCGTCACCAGCGCATCGCGCTATCGCGCGAGCATCGAAGGCGCCGCCGTGGCGCGCAACACGCGCGACGCGATCGTCTGGTTTCCGGGGAACTTCGGCTGGAGTCCCGCCAATGTGGGCGTGGAACGGCTGCGCGGTGTCGAGTCGCGCGCCGAGTTCTCGTCGGGTCTCGCGCACGTGTCCGCGTGGGTGACCGCGTACGACGCCGTGCTCAGCACCGGCGGTCTTCGCATTCCCACACCGTATGTGCCCCGCCTTTCCGGCGGAGCACAGTTGCAGTTGCACACGCAGGCGCAGCACGCCACCGTCGTGTGGCGCGGCATGGGCGCCCGGCCATATACCGCCGGCCCACGCAATCCGGATTTCGAATTGGCAACCGTGTCGCTCGTCGACATCACCATCGCCCAACAGCTGCGCGCGTTGCCCCAGTGGCCGTGGCCCCGCCTCGATGCCTTGGTCGCGTTCTCCCTCGAGAACGCCGCCGATGCCTCGTGGCAGTCGGTTCGCGGTTTTCCATCGCCCGGGCGCTCCTGGGCGATGTCGTTCACTCTGCAACAACCCCTACGATGATCCCGCAGGTCCGCACTCGTACGACCGTTCTCCGTCGCATTTCCACGGTCGCGTCGGTTGTGCTGCTTACCGCGCTCGCCGCGTGCGGTGATGATGGCATCAACAACAGCACGCCGCAGCCGCCGCGCGGCATCATCGTGCTCGACGGCTTCATCCAGCCCGGCCTCACGTTCCTCGGTGATACCGGAACGGCGAGCACCAAGCTCACGCTCGCGCCGAGTACCGAATTCGATGCCGGCGGTTTCACGCTCCTGCGCGATACCGTACTCACGGTGTCCAGCCGTGGCGCCGGTGATCTGTTGTACGTCACCGATGTGCGCACGTCATCTACGCGTCGCATCCAGCTTCCCACGCGCAGCAACCCGTCACGCGCCCGCCTGCTGTCGGGGACGGGCGGCCAAACGCTCATCGGCGCCGCGTTGCGCGACTCATCCAGCGTTGCACTTGTGTCGTTTACCGGCGCCGGTACCGTAACCACCACGCGCATCACCAACGCCGGCACATGCCCCACCGATCTCTTTCAGTTCGACAACGCCACCTGGATCGTCGACGCCAACGCGAACTGCAAAGTGAACTACGCGGTGCAGGGCGATGTCCGTCTCATCCGCGTGCCGAATACCGGTACCACGCGTGACACGATTCTCCTGCCGGGACTGCGCGGCTCCGGCGCCACGGCCCTCGTTGACGGCGACGTGGCCTACATCAGCGCTGGCGGTGACGCGAACTTCGCATCATTTCCATACACGCTGATTTCCACCGGCCGCATTACCAAAGTCGACCTGCGCGGCAAGCGCGTACTGCTTTCCAAGCAGATGCCGGCCAACACGTACGGCGCCGGGGTCAAGCTCGGCCTCGACGGATTTCTCTACGTCTCGCTCTATCAGGATCTCGCGTCGTTCACGGACCGGATCATCAAGGTGCGACCGGCTGATCTGAGCTTCGTCACGTCGGCGTCGACTGACTGGATGACGCTCAAGGGTGCCACAGGCGCGGATGTGACCTGCAGCAGCGGCCAGGCCGACGCCCTCGGCCGTCTCCATTGCATCCAGAACGGAACCGGATCAGTCACGTCACTGCTCGTGTTCAGCCCGTCGGGAACCGAGGTGCGCCGCGTGCCGGCCAGTCAGGGTGGAGTAGACATGGCGATCCGGCCGTAACGATTCAGAGGTCGGAGGTCAGAGCTCAGCATGTTCACACGGCAGACTTCAGACGGGGTATCGTGTTCGGAATTCGGCAACCATAGTGCACAGTGCCGAGCCATTCGGCACTCACCGTGAGACGCGAGGTCGCGCCTCATCAAACCGCTTGAAACCGCGCACTGTCGTTGCTGAATTCCGAACACTAGACCCCGTCTGATCTCCGACACTGGCGACTGAGCTCTGACCGCTGGCAGTTCACAGCTATTCTCCTACATGTCCTTGCTCACCACCGACGCCATCGTTCTGCACGCCGTGCCGTATCTCGAGTCGTCGCGCATTCTGCGCTTGGCCACTCGTGAGGCCGGTGTGCTGTCGGTGGTGGCCCGCGGTGCCCGCTCGTCGAAGAAGCGGTTCGGCAGCGGGGTCGATCTGTTCGCCGAAGGACAGGCGCAGATCTTCGTAAAGCCCGGGCGCGACCTGCACGCGCTCACGGCGTTCGACGTCACCCGCTCGCGAGCCGGCCTCGCAACCGACCTCGGCCGGTTCACCGCCGCCAGCGCCTTGGTCGAGTGCGTCATGCGGGTGGTTCACGACGAGGCGGCGCCCCGTGTCTATCACGGGATCGCCTCGGGGCTGGATGCCATCGCCGAGGCGGCTGAGGCCGATACCGTGGCACTCACCCTGGGCGTGTTCTGGCGACTCGTCAGCGAGGTCGGCTTTATGCCCAGCCTCGATCGGTGCGTCGAGTGTCACGCCGAGATCCCCCCGGAAGCGGATGCCCGCTTCAGCCATGCCGCCGGCGGCGTCCTCTGCCCCCTGTGTGCCAAAATGGCGCCCGCCGGCCGCCGGCTACCTGCCGCCGCTCGGCAGACCATCACCGTCTGGCTGCGGGGTGAGCAGCCCACGGTCGAGCCCGCCGACTGCCGCGCGCACCAGCGGCTCCTGCGGGAATTCATCACCCAGCATCTTCCCGACAGCCGCGAGTTGCGGGCCTTCGGGGTCTGGGAACAGGCGCGCTGGTAACACTCTTGGCGCGCGCGGGGAATGTTGCTTGACGGCCCCATCTGCGCGTCCTAACTTCAAGAGGACCTGATAATCAGGTCCGACTTCCACCTTTCACTTGGAGACTTCGACTCACAACCCTGATTCGTCAGTCGGAGAAGCAACATGAAACGTGTGTGGGGAGCACTGGGTCTGGTGCTCGCTCTCAGCGTAATCATGCCACGGGTCGCGGCCGCGCAGGACAGCAAGCAACGCCGCAATGGAGCAACGCTCGGACAGAACTATCCGAATCCGTTCAATCCTGAGACTCGCATCCCGTTCAGTGTGGGTGATGCACCCAACTGCACCGAACCTGGTCGGCAGTACCGCGTCAGTTTGAAGATCTACAACATGATCATGCAGGTTGTAGCGACGCCGGTGTTGCAGGGCGGATCCGGAGGGGTGGCCGGAGGTCAACCGCTGGAAAAAGTGTCCGTCCAGTGTGGCGACTATGTCGCGTACTGGGACGGCAAGGTCCAAGCAACCGGGCGGGAGGCCGCTTCGGGCGTGTACCTGTATCGCCTTGAAGTGGATGGCGTGCCGCTGGTGAAAAAGATGATCGTGGTGAAGTAAGCTGGGAGTAAACGAGCACCACGAGACCCAGAAAACTTCAAAATGGCGCGCCGGGTGGACGGACCCGGCGCGCCATTTTGTATCCACGATCCACTCACTCGGCGATTGTAGGGGCTTCCCTCTCGAAGCTCGACGCCTACCACTGCAGTATTGGCACCACAAGTGCGGCACCGTGATTGCATCTCCACAACACTATGATCAATCCTGACCGTCTGACCGTGAAGAGCGCTGAGGCGCTCAACGAGGCCGTCGCGCTCGCGCGCAAGGCCGGCAATCCGCTCGTCTACGATCTGCATCTCCTGCTGGCGCTGCTTGCCCAGGACGAAGGCATCGTTGTCCCGGTGCTGCAGCGCGTCGGAGCCAATGTCGCCAGCGTGCGCGCCGCCGCTGAACAGGAAGCCGCCCGCTACGCCAAGCAGAGCGATGCCCAGCCCACCTTCAGCCGCGAACTCACCCAGGTCGTCGATGCCGCCGAGAAGGAAGCCAAAGCGCTCGCCGACGAATACGTCTCCACCGAACATCTGCTGCTTGCGCTCTCCGACGCCAAGGGCACCGACAGCACGCGCGTACTGACCACCGTCGGCGCGCATCGTAAAGCGCTGCTCGATGCGCTCAAGCTCGTGCGTGGCTCGCACAAGGTCACCGACCAGTCGCCCGAAGGACAGTATCAAGCGATCGAGAAGTTCACGCGCGATCTTACCGAGGCCGCCCGCAAAGGCAAGCTCGACCCTGTAATCGGACGCGACGAAGAAATCCGTCGCGTCATTCAGGTATTGTCGCGCCGCACGAAAAACAATCCGGTACTCATCGGTGAGCCTGGTGTCGGCAAAACCGCGATCGCCGAGGGACTCGCCCAGCGCATCATCAGCGGTGACGTCCCCGAGGGGCTGCGCAACAAGAAGCTCGTGTCACTCGATCTTGGCGCACTCATCGCGGGTGCAAAATTCCGCGGTGAATTCGAAGAACGTCTCAAGGCCGTGATGAAGGAGATCACCAGCGCCGAGGGACTGTATGTCGTCTTCATCGACGAACTGCACACCCTTGTGGGTGCCGGCAAAGCGGAAGGCAGCATGGATGCGGGCAACATGCTCAAACCCATGCTGGCGCGCGGCGAACTGCGCGTGGTCGGTGCCACCACCCTCGATGAATACCGACTGCATGTTGAAAAAGATGCGGCTCTCGAGCGTCGCTTCCAGCCGGTGTTCGTTGGTGAACCCAGCGTGGAAAGCACGATCGCGATTCTCCGCGGCCTGAAAGAGCGGTACGAAGCGCACCATGGCGTGCGCATCACCGACGGCGCCGTCGTGGCTGCCGCCACGCTGTCCAACCGCTACATCGGCGATCGTTTCCTCCCCGACAAGGCCATCGACCTCATCGACGAAGCGGCGTCGCGGCTACGCATCGAAATCGATTCCGTACCGCAGGAGATCGACGAAGTCGACCGGCGTATCGTGCAGCTCGAAATCGAACGACAGGCGCTGCGGAAAGAATCCGATGCGGCATCGGTTGAGCGACGCAGCAATATCGAGATCATGCTCGCCGATCTCAAGGAAAAGACCACCGGCATGCGAGCGCAGTGGCAGCAAGAAAAGGAAACGCTCGGCGCCGTCGGTCGCATCAAGCAGGAAATCGAAACCGCGAAGTTCGAGGCCGAGCAGGCCACGCGCCTCGGTGATCTCAACAAGGCCGCCGAGATCACGTACGGTAAGATTCCGCAGCTCGAGCGCGACATGAAGGAGGCCGAGGGAAAGCTCGGCAGCCAGGATGGCCGTCCGCAGTTCCTCAAGGAAGAAGTCGGCGCCGACGACGTGGCGGATGTCGTGGCACGTTGGACTGGCATCCCGGTTACGCGCATGCTCGAGAGTGAACGCGAGCGTCTCACGAAGCTCGAAGACGTGCTCTCCACGCGCGTGATCGGACAGAGTGAAGCGGTGAAGGCCGTATCCAACGCCGTACGGCGATCGCGTGCCGGACTGCAGGATCCCAATCGGCCGATCGGGTCGTTCATCTTCCTCGGCCCCACCGGTGTGGGCAAAACGGAAACGGCGAAGGCGCTGGCCGAATTCCTGTTCGACGACGAACACGCGATGGTGCGCATCGACATGTCGGAGTACATGGAGAAGCACGCCGTCGCACGGCTCATCGGTGCGCCGCCGGGCTATGTGGGCTACGAAGAAGGTGGACAGCTCACCGAAGCCGTGCGTCGTCGTCCGTACTCGGTAATTCTGTTCGACGAACTCGAGAAGGCGCATCCGGATGTCTTCAACATTCTGCTGCAACTGCTCGATGACGGACGACTCACCGATTCACAGGGACGCACCGTCGACTTCCGCAACGCCGTGATCATCATGACGTCGAACGTGGGCAGTCAGATGATCCTCGAGCGTGGACAAGCCGGAGACACGGCATGGGCCACGGTGGAGAAGGACGTGCTGATGGCGCTGCGCGGCGTGTTCAAACCCGAGTTCCTCAACCGCATCGACGACATCGTGGTCTTCCATCCGCTCGGCCGCGAAGAGATCGATCACATCGTCGACCTGCAGCTCGCGCATCTGCGTAAGTTGCTCGCCGACCGCAAACTCACGATTCGCCTCACCGACGCGGCGCGCACGAAGCTCGCCGACGAAGGATACGACCCCGTGTTCGGTGCGCGCCCGCTCAAGCGTGCGGTCCAGCGTATGCTGCAGAATCCGTTGGCGCTCGCGGTGCTCGAGGGCACGTTCAAGGACGGCGACGTGATCGTGGCCGATGTGCAGGAAGGCACCGATGCGTTGTCGTTCAAGCACGGCGATGCCACCGACGCCGCGGCGCAGGCCGCGTTCGCTGGGGCCACGTCGTAAGCGTGACTGATGCGTTAGACGTCGGCGTCCCTTTGGGTGCTCCATTGGGTGCCGGCATCGAGGCCGCCATGACGGCCGCCCTCGAATTAGCTCGCGACGCCGCGCTGGCCGGGGAAGTCCCGGTCGGCGCGGTCGTCGTGCGTGGTGGAGTGGTAGTCGCTCGTGCGCAGAATCGTATGGTGCGCGACGGTGATGCCACGTCGCATGCCGAGGTGCTCGCGTTACGTGAAGCGGCGCGCGTGCTTGGCGACGCTCGCCTCACCGAGTGCACGCTGGTGGTTACCCTCGAGCCCTGTGCCATGTGTGCCGGCGCGATCGTGCTTGCGCGCGTCGGCGCCTTGGTATTCGGCGCGTGGGATGACAAAGCGGGCATGTGCGGGTCGGTGGGTGACGTCGTGCGTCATCCGCGGCTCAATCACCGGCCCGAAGTACGGGGTGGGGTGATGGCGCAGGAATCGACTGCGCTGTTGCGGGAGTTTTTCGCGGGCCGCCGGTAAGCGGGAGCGTCGCGGTTGGCGTCACGCGATTGCTCCCGCCCAACACTCGTGCATCACGGGCGAAGCGCCGCAGGGCCTCGGCCGCAGCGGTATCGGGTTCGCGTGACAGATACACCGCGCCCGAACCGGCGGTGTTGAATCGCTGCGGATGGTGCTTGCTCTGTCGGGCTGTCTCTCCAAAGGCGCGATAGCGCTTGACGCCGCCGCTCGCCGCGCGAACGTTTCGCCATGCCCTCATTCCCCGTGCCGTCCCAACGTGTCTCGCCGTCGTGCGGCAATCTGCGGCGCGTGTCGCTGGCGCTGTTCGCCGTCGCGATCGCCGCCCCCACGCTCCGGGCCCAGCGCGCCGAACGGTTCACCGCGTGGACACAGCCGGTGTTTCCGGTGGCCGAGTATGTGGCGCGCCGCGCGGCGGCCCTGAGCAAGCTCGGCGAGAACGACGTGTTGCTCATTCCCAGCGGCGACGGCACCAGCGGCGGTGAGACGTTTCGCCAGCAGGACGATTTCGAGTATCTCGTAGGCCTCGAGGTCCCGCGCACCATCCTCGCCATCGATGGCCGCACCCGACGCGCGCTCCTGTTCACGCCGAACACCGATGCGCGTTTCGAGAACGCCGAGCGCCCCAATGACTTTCCCGGTCGGCCGCTGGCGTCCGATCCCGCGTTACGCGCGCTGAGTGGCGTGGATTCCGTGCTCACCGATTCCACGCTGAACGCGTTTCTGTTCTCGGCCACACAGCGTGGAGCACGCGTACTCATCAACGCCGGGCGCCCGGGCGCGGCCGTGTTGCCGACACCGTCTGCCTTCGCGATGCCGTCGGCGGGTGCGGTGCTTGCTACCGAGCTACAGCATGAGCACGCCGAACTCACGCTCACCAACGCCTATCCGCTCATGGCGAGCCTGCGCATGATCAAGTCGCCCCGCGAAATCGCGACTATGCGAGAGGCTGCTCGACTCACCATGGTAGCCATTGCCCGTGGTGCCGCGCGCGTTACGCCAGGTATCGACGAACGCACGCTCACCGGCGCGTTCAGCAGCGACTGCATGGCGCTCGGCGCGCAACGCGATGCGTTCACACCCATCATCAAGTCGGGCGACAACTCGCTCTGGCCGTGGCGCATTCTCGGCGCGCACTACACGCGCCGCAACCGCGCACTGCTCGCTGGGGAACTCGTCATCTACGACGTGGGGTGCGAGTTCAATCACTACGTGAGTGACGTCGGGCGCACCTTCCCCGTGAACGAATCGTTTACGCCACGCCAACGTGAACTCGTCGAGATGGTGCGCCGCATTTCCGATGCCGTCATCGCCGCAGCAAAGCCGGGGGCCACACTCGCGGAACTGCAACGCGTGGCCGATAAAACGATCCCCGAAACGGCGAAGCCCTTCATGCAGGCCCCACTGTACTTCGGGCACCACATCGGCCTCGACACCGGCGATCCCTCGCTGGCCGATGCGCCGTTGGCTCCCGGTATGATCTTCACGATCGAACCGTGGTACTACAACCATCGCGATTCCGTCGCCGTCTTCATCGAAGACGAGATCTTGATCACGCCATCGGGGAGTGAGAATCTCACGGCGGGCCTGCCACGTGATGCCGATGGACTCGAGCGATTGCGGGCCGGTAGCGACAAGAGCGCGCAGTCGGACAACGCACTGCGCACCATGACACGCGATGGCGTGCTGGCGTTCACTCTCGTGCGTTCTGCGGGAATCGTGCAGGTGTACGACCTGCTCAATGGACGGGAGGCGGCATCCACGCCGGTATGCGCGCGGCCGTTGTCCGGGGAGCTCACGGCGAACGATCTTGCCTTCGTGGTACGCTGTGACGGCACCGAGCGCCCCGTGTACGTGAACACGGCCTCGTACGCCGTCGTGCCGCCGCCGCCGCGGGATCCGCTGCGTGCACTGTCGGCGGCCATGTCATCAACCGTTGCGTCTGCACGAACGGCCGTGGGGCGACCCGCGAAGAAGACCGAAGTGCTGGTGGTCGGCACCATCCACGCCGAACACCGCACCAGCACGCGCTACAGCACCGACGTGCTGCGCCGGCTGCTGCAGGCCATGCGCCCTGACTACGTACTCACGGAGATCGCGCCGAACCGCTTCGACGCGGCCATGCGCCAGTTCACCGACTCCGGCGTCATCACCGAACCGCGTGTGCTCCGGTTCCCCGAGTATGTCGACGTGCTGTTTCCGCTCACCAAGACCATGCGATTTACCATCGTGCCCACCGCGGGATGGTCCGTGCCGATGGACAGCTATCGGACCGCCGCGCTCGAGCGCATCGAGGCCGATCCGTCACGGCTCGCTGAGTGGCACGAGTACACGCGGGCCAACGCGGTGGCCGATTCACTGGTGAAAAGGCGTGGCGCGGACGACCCGTACTTCATCAATTCGTCGGCGTACGACGTAATACAGACGGCGGCGCACGAGCCCTACAACCGCCTGTTCAACAGCGAGCTCGGTCCCGGGGGATGGGACCACATCAACGAGGCGCACTTTGCGAACATCGCCCGCGCACTCGACGAGCATCGTGGGGAGGGGAAGCGCATGGTGATCACGTACGGCGCCGGTCACAAGGAGTGGTTCATGTGGGCGCTTCGTGCACGCGATGACGTTACTATCCTCGAAGTCGCAACGTTCCTGGAGCAGATTGGTGTGAGTAGGAAGCAGTAGCAGGCCCACTTCCACGTAAGGGGTATTCGTCCCGCATGACAACGTCTCCATTCCGCCGATCGTTCGCTGCGTTGGCCTTTGCCTACGCGTGTGCCGCCTGCTCCCCAAGCGCTCAGTCGGAGTCGACGACCGCCGACCCGGTCGCGCCGAGCTTTCAAACATTGTCGTTGCTCGGTGATACGTTGCGCACGCTGCCGCTCTCGCCAGCGGTGCGCGAAAAGTACGAGCTGCAGCTCGCCGATGCGCGTCGCGCGTATGAGCATTCGCCCACCAACGTCGACTCGATCATTTGGTACGCTCGTCGACTGGGCTACCTCGGTCGGCTGCGCGAGTCGATCGAGGTGTACACCCGGGGCGTCGCGCTTTATCCCGATAACGCGTGGCTGTATCGCCACCGTGGTCACCGCTACATCTCGGTTCGTGATTTCCCCGCCGCGGTGCGCGATCTCGAGCGCGCCACCGAACTGGTGCAAGGTCGACCAGACGAAGTCGAACCCGATGGACAGCCCAACGCGAAGAACACGCCGATCGGGACGCTGCAGTCCAACATCGGATATCATCTCGCGCTCGCGCACTATCTCATGGGCGACTTCGCCAAGGCCGCGAGCGTGGCTCAGCGCGAGGTGGATACAGCCACCAACGATGATCGTCGCGTGTCGATGGCGCACTGGCTGTACATGTCGCTCCGTCGATCGGGCCGCGATGCGGACGCCGCGCAGGTGCTCGTCCCGATGAAGCGTGACATGAACATCATCGAGAACCAGGCCTATCATCGGCTGATGCTGCTGTACAAGGGCGAGCTTCCTCCTGATTCGGTGCTCACGGCGGCCCCCAGCGGAGAGCTGTCGGTCACCGACGCCTCGGCGGCCTACGGCGTGGCGAATTGGCACTGGTACAACGGACGCGAGGCCGAGGCCAACGCGCTTTGGCAGCGGATCGTGGATGGCGGCCAGTGGGGCGCCTTCGGTACGGTGGCGGCCGAGGCAGAGTTGGCGCGACTGCGGGCCAGCGTATCGAAGTGATCGCCCGGCCTCGGCTTCACTTTGGGTCGATCTACGACTCCCTCGTGAAGCCTCGTCTCAACGAAATCCATTCTTGCTGACACATGCCCGGCTGGCACCCGTCACACTCGCCATCGTAGTGCTGGCGTGCAGCGGCTCCGACGGCGTGCGCCACACCGCCGGCACACGTGCGGCGAGTGACGACGCTCCGGCAGGGGAGCCGGCAGGCGCTGTCTCACCCGGCCCGCCTGCCGTCGCACCTGACACGCCGTCCGCGGCCACACTGATCGCGCTTGATGGCGACGGTCTGATGCTGGTGGACAGCAGCGGTTCGACGCGCGCCGTGGCATTCGGTGCGTCCGAGGCGGTGGTGCTCAGGGCGGCAACCGCCGCTTTCGGTGAGCCGCGCGACCGCAGTTCGAATCAGGAGTGTGGCGCCGGGCCGCTGGAGTTCGTGTCGTTCGACGGCGGATTACTGGTCAGCCTGCAGCGGGGCAAGTTCGTCGGCTGGACGGTACGCAGAACGAGCGGCCGGGGGCCGAGTACCATGAGTGGTATCGGGCTCGGCTCCACGCGCGCCGAGCTCGAAGCCGCCTATGCCGCGAAGGTGGCCACCAGTAGCCTCGGTGTGGAGTTCTCCGCCGGCGGGCTGTCGGGGGTGCTGGCGTCGAAGGCCAGCACGGCACCGATCACCGATCTCTGGGCCGGAGCGAACTGCATCGCTCGTTAGCGCTGGCACGTGGGTGCCTGGGGTCGCGCTGCGCCTTGAAGTGCTGAGAGTGCAGGATTATATATCGCCCTCTGAGGTGGTGTGCCGGTCCGGCAGTCTCGGCCATGGCGTGCTGGATCACTTTTGTGATTGGTTTCCTCGTAGGACAGGTGGCTGAGTGGTTGAAGGCACCGGTCTCGAAAACCGGCGTACCGGCAACGGTATCGTGAGTTCGAATCTCACCCTGTCCGCTGCAGCAGGTGCTGCGCGTGACATGTCGTCTTGCAGGATCACGTAGGAAAGGCACGCGCCGTCGTGGACCCCCGCGCCGGCGCGTTCGTCTATCGGGAAGCGGTGCAGGGTTTTTGGATGGATGGCCGAGTGGTTTAAGGCGCACGCCTGGAAAGCGTGTGAACGTGAAAGCGTTCCGTGAGTTCGAATCTCACTCCATCCGTCGCAGGTTTGTGATATTTGCGAGGGGCGTTGCCGTGCAGGTTACGGGGCGCCCCTTGTTGCGTTCCGGGGAGCGGGTGTCGGTATTGCGCGCGGGGTGTCGGTATTGGGTTTTCCACGGGGGCGATTGGCGTCGCCCCGGATCCCTCACCGGCCGCGCGCGCGTTGCGTACGAGGGGGCGGCGATTCTTCATCATCGTGAAGCCCGGATGCCCCTGTGCGCGCACTCGCGCCAACCTCGAATTCCGACAGAAGCACGCCCCGGCGATCGCGGGGGAAGCGCAGGCATGCGGCGGCCATTACGGCCAGACGCGAGGCGAGAACGAGGGAGAACGCCGCTGCCAGCGCTCCACCGATTCGCTATGCACGGCAGCACGCCCATTCCCCGCTGGCTCGCCGAGCATGCGCGGGGCGAAATGAGCCAAGTGGCACATGAACCTGGAGCACCCGGTGATCCGTGCCACCGGGTGAACGCGAAACGTCACTCCGCCTTGACGCCACCTCCCGCCGTACCGAGCAGCTCCCGCCCTGCGAGGATGACCTTGGTCAAGTCGTCGTCGATCGCCGTCGTGAAGGCCGCCACCGGCGGTGGTTCCGCCTCGTACTCCGAGCAAGCGTAGAAGTCCTCCGTCGCCTCGAAAGGAAACGCGCCATCGATGGACTCCCCGCTGCCGCGGATAGAGACTTGAAGAACACCTCGGACCGTGTCCGGTGGATCATGCTCTTCGTCTGCGACCGAGATGCTGCAGACCTCCACGCTTTCGTATTCCGAAGCACAGTTCAAAACGATGAAGTATCGCCCAGACTTTCCCGCGCGGTTCGGCTCCATCGAAGATGCCCGCGCGCATGCGGTCGATTTCTTTCGGTGGTACAACACCGAGCATCATCACAGCGCGCTCGGCCGCACACCCCGTACGACGTGAATCATCACCGCGCGGCGGCACGCAACGACGCGCGGGCGCAGGTGCTCACCGCGGCCTATGCCGCGCATCCCGAACGTTTTGTGCGCCGCCCACCGACACCACGGTCGCTGCCCACCG
>JBBQXC010000020.1:0-42217 GCA_038210005.1 Gemmatimonadales bacterium | reverse complement strand
CAGGCTGGGCAGGGCGCGATCGAACGCTTCGAGCGCCCCCTGAAAGCCACGGACATCGTTCCGATGCCCGAACAACTGATCGAAATCTACCAGATTGGCAAAGCAGAACCCACGAGGCGCCGAATTCAGCCACTCGAGGATCGCAGAAACCCCGTCCGCGTTGTCGACGGTGTGCCGGGAGGTGATGCCGCGACCGGCGAACAAGTCATCCACCTTCCCCACCCCGGCCCGCGGAATCCCCGCATCGGCCAGCGCGTCGAGGAGCGTGACCCCGGGCGGCTGAAGGGAGTAGTCGCGCCGGTTGGCGGTACGCTTCCAAGCCCCCGAAGTTCCCACAAACGGGCGGGCGATGACACGCGAAACGTCATGTGGTGCCACCAGTTGCTCGCGGGCGATCGCACAGGCCCGGTACAACTCGCTGAGCGGGATCCACTCCTCGTGGGCCGCGATCTGAAAGACCGAGTCGGCCGACGTGTACACAATCCACGCACCGGTCTCCCGCGCCTGCTCGGCGTACTCCGCAATGACCGCCGTCCCACTGGCCACACAGTTCGCGATCACGGGACGCCCCGTCGCCCGCTCGAAAGTCTCGATCACACTGGGCGGAAAACCATGCGGGTACGTGGGGAACGGCTTGGCGAGATGCAGTCCGGCCAGCTCCCAGTGCCCCGTGGTCGAGTCCTTGCCCGACGAGCGCGGGATGAGCGTGCCCCAGCCGCCGATGGGATGGGCAACCGGCTCCACCCCCTGAATCGGGGCGATATTCCCGAGCCCCAGTCGCGCCAGATTCGGCAGGTCGAGTCCACCAACCGCCCGCGCCACGTTGCCGATCGTATCGCTCCCGGAGTCGCCGTACGCCGCCGTATCGGGCGCCTCGCCGCACCCCACGCCGTCGAGCACCAAGATCAACGCGCGGCGGCTGGCGACACTCGTGGTCATGGCTGGCTCGATGAGAGGGAACGGGACGGCACGCGCAGGGCGAGTCCGACCAGGAGTTCGTATGGCGACAGCTCGGCCATTTCGGCCACGTGCTCGGTGCTGAGCGTGTCCGCGCCATCGGTGCCGATAAGCGTAGCGACGTCACCCACGGCACAGGGCACATCCGTCACATCCACCATGATCATGTCCATGGTGACACGACCCGCTACCGGGCAACGTACCCCACCAATCAGGACCTCGCCGCGATTAGACAAGTGCCGGCGATAGCCGTCGGCGTAGCCCGCCGAAATCGTGGCGATGCGCGTTGGCCGCGCGGCCGTCCAGGTGGCGCCGTAGCTCACCGTCTCGCCGGACGCGACGTCGCGGAGATCGATCACGCGGGCACGCAGGTGTACCACCTGTTGCAGGCCGAGCAGCTCGCTGAACATGCCACCGTACACCGCAATACCCGGACGGGCCAGTGAGCCGGGGGACAGGCGTGTGCGACTGGCAATTCCGGCACTGTTGTCGCTGTGCCGGAGTACGGCGGACGGCAGGGCGTCGCCGAGGTCCAGCATGGCATCCACGAAGCGTGCTTCCTGCTCGTCCCGGGAGTCGATGTCCTCATCGGCCGAATGGAAGTGCGTGAACACGCCTTCGGGTGGATGCGCTCGCAGGGTGTCGCGAACGGCCTCAACCTGATCCCATCGCACGCCGGCGCGAGCCATGCCGGTGTCGATGGACAGGTGATAGGGCCGAAGTTCGCCGCCCGGCCCTCCGGCAGCCCAGGCGCCGATGTCCTCTGGACGGTGCAAGGCGGGACGGACTCCCAGCGCGGACGCCCGCGACAGCTCCGACGGCAGGATCGGCGTGAGGCACAGAATGCGACCGCGACAGCCGGCGTCGCGCAACTCGGCCGCCTCGTCGAGCGAGGCGATACCGAGGCCCCACGGAGCATCTGCGGCCGCCGGCGTGCGATCGAAGGGCACGCCCAACGCGCGACTGACCGCGACGGCGCCGACGCCGTAGGCGTTCGCCTTCACCATCACGATCAACGGCACGCCGGCGCGCACCCGAAGTTGGCGCACGTTGTGGCGCACCGCATCGAGGTCGACATCGAGCCAGGCGCGGCTGGTGGCGGGATATATTGTCGCGGTCACTCGCACATCCTAAGCAGCCAACGACGAACGGAGAAGCGATGCAACGGACGATGGACGACGCGCTGGCCCTGATGCGGGATCTGCGGGCACGCTGCGACTGGGACCGCGTGCAGACGCACCAATCACTGCGCCCGTACCTGATCGAGGAGGCGCACGAAGTCGACGACGCCATCGCGCAGGGCGACGACGCGACGTTGCGCGACGAATTGGGCGATCTGTTCCTGCAGGTGCTCTTTCACTCGGTGGTAGCCGAGGAGCGCGGTGCCTTCACAATGCAGGACGTGGCCGGCGCACTGGTCGCGAAAATGCACGCGCGGCATCCGCACCTGTTCGGTGACGGCATCAAGCGCAGCTGGGAGTCGATGAAGGCCGAAAAGGCCAAGCGGAGCACGCTCGAGGACGGGTTGCCGTCGGGGCTGCCGTCGCTGCATCGCGCGCACCGGTTGCAGGACCGCGCCGCCGGTGTGGGCTTCGACTGGCCCAATGCACTGGGCCCGCTGGAGAAGGTGCGCGAGGAGATCGAGGAGCTGGCGGCCCATGTAAGTCCCGAGGGCACCGTGGCCGATCACGACTTGTTCGAGGCTGAGTTGGGCGACCTGCTGTTTGCCGTCGTGAACCTGGCGCGCAAGACCGGTGTGCATGGGGCGCTGGCCTTGGATAGGACCAACGCCAAGTTCGTGCGGCGCTACGCTGCGATGGCGTCGTTGGCGACGGCGGATGGCGTGGAGCTCACGGCACTGTCGTTGGAGGAGCAGGATCGGTACTGGGACGCGGTGAAAAAAGCGGAGTAAGGGGTGGAGGAGTATAGAGTATGGAGTATGGCGACTCCCTACCCCGTCCCCCCTACTCCCTACTTCGCAGTTACGGAGCAATCCTGCCCATCATCCTCGGAAACGCGATCACCTCGCGGATATGCTCGATGCCGCAGATCCAGGCAATGGTGCGCTCGAGGCCGAGGCCGAAGCCCGAGTGCGTGAACGTGCCGTACTTACGGAGGTCGAGATACCAGCCGTACGCTTCGACCGGCAGACCATCGTGCGTGAGACGCGCGAGGATCTTGTCGTAGTCGTCTTCGCGTTGTGATCCGCCGATGATCTCGCCGCGGCCTTCCGGCGCGAGCAGGTCGGCGCAGCGCACGGTGCGCGGATCGAGCGGATTCTCCTTCATGTAAAACGCCTTCGCTTCCTTCGGATAGTTCACCACGAACACCGGGCGCTGATACTCGTCGACGATCAGCGTTTCGTCGGGCGCGCCCAAGTCGTCGCCCCACACGATGTCGCTGCCCTTGCTTTGGGCGAGCTTCACCGCGTCGCCGTAGTCGAGACGCACGAATGGCTGCGACACGCAATCGAGCTTGCTGGTGTCACGCTCGATCACCTTGAGTTCCTCCTGACGACGCTCCAACACACGCTCCACGAGGTAGCGCACGAACGCTTCCTGCAAGTCCATGTTGTCGTCCTGATCGTACCACGCCATCTCCGGCTCGATCATCCAGAACTCGGTGAGGTGGCGGCGCGTCTTCGACTTCTCGGCGCGGAACGTGGGGCCGAACGTGTAAATGCGCCCCATCGCAGCGGCCAGAGCCTCGCCGTACAGCTGCCCCGTCTGCGCGAGATAGGCCGTGCCTTCGTCGAAGTAGTCGGTGCTGAACAACCCGGCGCGCTCGCCGATCGCGGCCGTCAGAATCGGCGTGTCGCACCGAATGAAATCACGCGCGTAGAAGAAATCGTGCACGGCCTGTTCGAGCTCATGCCGCACGCGCATGATCGCAACCTGGCGCTGACTGCGCAGCCAGAACGCGCGGTTATCGAGCAGGAAGTCGATGCCGTGCTCCTTCGGCTGGATCGGGTAGTCGTTCGGGCTCGTGCCGATCACTTCCAGCGTCTGCACGCCCATTTCGAATCCGCCCGGCGCCCGCGCATCGGCGCGCACCTCACCAGTCAGCGCCACCGACGCTTCCTGCGTCAGCTCATTGAACGCGTTCCACGACGCCTCCGGCACTTCGGACTTGACCAGCACCGCCTGCAGAATGCCCGTGCCATCGCGAGTCACCACAAAGGCGACCTTGCCCTTGGAGCGCAGGTGGGTGACCCAGGCGCGAACGGTGACGACGGCGCCGACATGGTGCTTCAGGTCGGCGATGCGAGTGCTGGATTGGTTCATCGGACTTCGAGTTGGAGGAGAGCCGTGAAGCTACACCGAAGCCCGCTCGCGCTCCAACAGTTGCCGAACTTTGACGACCAGATCATCCGGCGTGAACGGCTTCGGCACGAAGGCGTATCTCGACTCGTAGGGGAGTTCTTCGCCGGCCTGATATCCGGACATGAATAGGACCGGGATCATGATGCCACGCGCGGTCATCGTCTCGGCCAACTCACGGCCGCCCAGGCGCGGCATCACCACGTCGGACAGCACCAGGTCCGGCAGGGTCCGTTCCGTCTGGAGCACGTCGAGCGCATCGATACCGTCGGCCGCGACCCGGACGCGGTATCCACGCCGACGGAGGATTTCGGCCACCAAACGACGGAGCCCCGGCTCGTCCTCGACCACGAGAATGAGCTCCGACGCCGGCCGTCCTTCCTCCTCGAGCGGAGGGGCCGCGACGCGAACGGGCATACTCGCGAGGCGTGGCAACAGCACGCGCACCGTCGTCCCAACGCCAATCGCGCTGTCCACCAGCACACGCCCGCCTGCTTGCGCTACGATACCGTACACGGTGGACATCCCGAGTCCGGTACCGTCGCCCATCGCCTTGGTCGTGAAGAACGGCTCGAACATCCTGGCGAGCACGTCAGGCGACATCCCGGTGCCGCTGTCGTGCACCGTCAGCACCGCCCACGTACCCGCTGGCACCCCGGCATACAGGCCCACGCCGAGCGTGCGGAGATCAAGCCGATCGGTAGTCACCTGCACGGCACCGCCGTTCGGCATTGCGTCGCGCGCGTTGACCACCAGATTGACGAGCACCTGGGCCAGCTGCCCGGCATCCACCAGTACGGGAAGTGGCTGCTCCACGGTGCTCGTGCTGAGCGAGAGCCGTTCGCCGATCAATCGCCGCAGCATGCGCTCGATATCATGCACGGCAGCGTTCACGTCGACTTCGGTGGGCGTCACCTTCTGCCGCCGGCTGAACGCCAGCAGCTGCGACGTCAACATCGACGCGCGCTCACCAGCCTTGAGGATCTCGTACAACTCAGTGCGCAGATCGTGCAGGCCGTTGCGCAGGGCCAGCGGCGCATCATCCTGCAGCAGCATTGCGGCCTGTTGCTCCGCAAGCTGCGCGAAGCCCATCATCGCCGTCAGCAGATTGTTGAAATCGTGGGCGATCCCGCCGGCGAGCGTGCCGACCGCTTCCATCTTCTGCGAATGCAGCAGCTGCTCTTCCAGCTGCCGTCGCTCGGTGATGTCGACCAAGGCGCCGATGATGCGCGTTGGAGGCGCACCAGGCGCAATACCATCGGTCAGTGGCGTGCCGGTGACGTACAGCCAACGCAGCGTACCGTCTGCCTGAACGACCGAGTAATCCGCTTGCGCGGGCCGCCCCTGCATCGCCTTCGCGATACCCTCGCGCACCGTGTCGCCCAGCGCCGATGGGATGAGCGCAAAGAATCGGTCGGCCGTCATGACACGCTCTTCGCCGGCGAAACCGAGCAGTTCGAGCGACTGCTCTGACCACTCGACGATGTCATTCGCCGGATCGTAGTCCCAAAGACCCATCCGGCCGCTCACGAGCGCGATCTGCAGGCGCTCATCGTTCGTACGCAGTTGCTGTTCAACCCGTTCACGTTCGGCGACTTCACGCCGCAGGTCGTCATTGGCCTGCTTGAGATCGCGCGTGCGCTCCTCGACCGCGTCTTCGAGCCTCGCCTGTCGGCCGAAGATCAAGTACGTGACGCACACCAGCAGCAGGAGAATCACCGCCGACGCTACGCGGATCGGGCGCAATTCGCGCGCAACGGGCGCACTCCATCCATCGACCGGCACGCCCAGCAACGTCCACTCGCCGTCGATGACCGGCACGGGCAGCGTGGCGGGATCGCCGAGTCCGACGGGGCTGCCGCGAAGGGGCCGCTTCTGGCGGTCGAGCAATGCCACGCGCATCCGCGGCATCGGGGCAATTCTGCTCGCTTCGTCGAGCAGCGGCTGGAGATCGACGGCCATCGAGACCAGATCGGGAAACGACGCCGGTACGCGGTCGAGCCGGAGCCGCACGATCAGTCCCTGACCGCGTTGCAGCAGTTCCACCGGCCCGGTAATCACGACCCCGCTGGTCACCATGGCCCGTCGGACATCGTTCCCGAGCTCAGCACGCGGATCGCTCAACAGGTCGTAGCCGAGCAGCACGGCGCCATCGGCCATCGGCTCCGTCGCGATGATGCGGCCGTTCTTGTTGAGCTGGAGTGACCGGATTCCCGGGGTGGCAATGCGCAGACCGGCGGCGAAGGTACTGAACTCACTCGAGAGTTCGGCCGGCGACGGCTGCGCCTCGACGAAGGCCTTGAGGCCCACCAGTCGTCCCACCCGACGGCCGATCGCGCTCTCGAGCGCCTGCGCGTACGGCGCCATGTTCGCGAGCGCACGCTCCCGCTCACGCACGATCAGGGTGCTGCGGTACCACGCGTCGTATCCCACCGCGACCGCCAACCCCATCATGCCTGCCGCAAGCGCGGCTCGAACCGCGCGCACCCTCACTGCCGCACCTAGCGCCACGGCATCCTTGGCCGAAGATCGGACGTGATTGGTCGGGCGACAGCGCCCGTACCTCTCGCAACATACACGATCGCACCGTTCGTCGGCATACGACCGCCACCGACGCGCCTAGCCGACGCGGAACAGCTCCAGGGCGCGCGAATAGCCGACCGTCAGCACATGCCGCAGCCCCTGGTGCGCCGGGGCCGAAAGCTGCGGGTCGTCCTTGAGCACGCGTTCGGCCACGATCCGGGCGGTCTCGTTCAACGCTTCGTCACGAAGGGGATCGGCAATGCGGAACGCCGGCAGTCCGTGTTGCTTGGCGCCGAACAGGTCACCCATTCCTCGCAGCTGCAGGTCGGCGCGGGCGATCTCGAAGCCGTCTTCCGTGCCGGCGAACAATCCCAAACGCTCGGCTGCCTCGGCGCCCACATCGCCCAGCAAGACGCAGTACGATTGCTCCGCGCCGCGCCCGACGCGGCCGCGCAGCTGATGCAACTGCGAGAGCCCGAAACGCTCCGGATGCTCGATGATCATGACCGTGGCGTTGGCGACATCGATGCCGACCTCGATGACCGTGGTGGCGACCAGCACGTCTACCTCGCCGTCGCGAAACGCGCGCATGATCGCATCGCGGTCGTCGGCCGGTAGCCGACCATGCAGCAAGGCCACCCGACGTGTCGCCAATGGCCCGTTCACCAGCTCCTCGAACATCGCGGTGGCCGCTTTGAGCTCCATGTTCTCGGAGGTCTCGATGAGCGGGTACACGACATACACCTGTCGGCCAGCACCGAGCTGCGTGTTGGCGAACTCGAACACCTTGGCACGGCCCGTTTCCGGTCGCACGACCGTGGTGATCGGCTGTCGCCCGGGGGGCCGCTCGTCCAGCACACTTACGTCGAGATCGCCGTACAACGTGAGGGCCAGCGAACGCGGAATCGGCGTCGCGCTCATGAGCAGGACTTCGGGGGCCGTGCCCTTGAGCCCGAGCGTGGCGCGCTGCTCGACGCCGAAGCGGTGCTGCTCATCGATGATGGCGAGTCCAAGATTCGCGAAGGCCACGTCACTCTGAATCAGCGCGTGTGTCCCGATCGCCAGCAGGGGCTCGTGTGAGGCCAATCGCGTGAGCGCGGCGCGACGCTCTTTGGCACCGAGACGACCGGTGAGCAGCACCGGGGTAATGCCGAGCGGGGCTAGCAGCGCGCCGATACTGCGGGCATGCTGCTCGGCCAGCAATTCGGTGGGTGCCATGAGAGCGACCTGCGCGCCGTTCTCCATCGCCAGCAGGGCGGAGAACACCGCGACGACGGTTTTCCCGGCGCCGACGTCGCCCTGCAGCAGGCGATGCATGCGCCGTGGGCTCTCCATGTCGGCCACGATCTCACGAATGGCCCGCACCTGCGCACCGGTGAGCGTGTACGGCAGCACGGCGCGGAGCTTGGTGGTGAGGTCGCGCCGGTTCACGAACGCCGTGCCGCCACGTGCTTCGCGGGCCAGTTGGTTTGCCTTGCGGTGCAGCAACTGCACGCACAGCAACTCCTCGAACGCCAGCCGCGCACGCCCGCGCAGGGCTTCGGCCACCGACGACGGGCGGTGCACGAGCCGCAGCGCTTCCGGGAGGGGCGGGACATCCGCCTGCGCGAGGATGTCGCTCGGCAGTGTCTCCTGCACCAACGGCAACAGCTGATCGAGATGCTGCTGCACCATCGCTCGGAGCAACCGCACCGACAGGCCTTCGGTGCTGGGGTACACGGCCAGCACGCGTCCTTCGTTCGTGCCCTCTTCTTCCGGCCCCAGATTCACGAACTCGCGCGGCTGGAGCCGACGGCCGTGGAAGAAGCGGACCTGGCCCGTGCACAGCAGCCAGTCGCCCTTGTTGATCGTGCGATCGAGGAACGGTTGCCCGGGCCACGCCACTTCGATCATGCCACTCGCGTCTTGGACGACGGCCTGAAACACCCGCAGCCCTTTTCGGGTGGGCAGCACCCCCTTGGCGATCACCTGCCCCAGCACCGTGATGTCGTCGCCGACCACCGCCTGCGCGATGCGGGTCACGGTGCTCGCGTCTTCGTACCGGTGCGGCACGTGGCGCAGCAGGTCGCCGGCCATCGTGATCCCCAGTCGCGCCAGCATGTCGGCGCGGGCGGGGCCGACGCCTTTGAGATACGTGACCGGCGTGTCGAGGGTGAGCCGCGGGGCCGGACGCGCCGGCGGACGTCGCTTCCGCTCCTGCGGGTCACGGTCGCCGCCGAACGCCATCACGCCTCCACCAGCTCCTTGGCGTAGTCCGTCGCGTCGAACGGCTCGATGTCGCCGATCTGCTCGCCAAGTCCGACGAACTTGATGGGCACGTTGAGCGCGTCGTGCACCGCCACCACGATACCACCCTTGGCGGTGCCATCGAGTTTCGTGACCACGATACCGGTAACCGGAACGGCGGCCGAAAAGGTCCGTGCCTGCGAGAGTGCGTTCTGGCCGATCGTGCCATCGAGCACGAGCAGCACTTCATGCGGGGCGTCGGGAAGTCGCTTCATGATCACGCGATGAATCTTGCGCAACTCCGTCATGAGATCGTCACTCGTGTGCAGACGACCGGCGGTGTCCACGATGACGATGTCAGCGCCGCGCGTTATGCCGGCATCGACGGCATCGAATGCCACTGACGCGGGATCCGATCCGGGAGCGCCGCCCACGAAGTCGACGCCGGCGCGCTCCGCCCACACGCGCAGTTGGTCGATCGCACCGGCGCGGAACGTATCGGCGGCGCCGAGCAGCACGTTCTTGCCTTCCTTCTTGAATTGCGCGGACAACTTGCCGATGAACGTGGTCTTCCCCGCCCCGTTCACACCGATCACGAGCACCACGGTGGGGCCGCTCGTGGCACGCAGCAGCGCGGGATCGGCGTTGCCCTTTCGCAACGCGGCCTCGATACCTTTGGCCAAAGCACCGCGGAATTCCGCCTCGGTTTTGACTTCACCACGCTTGGCGCGGAGCTCGACATCAGCCACCAGCGCCAACGACGTGGTGACGCCGAAATCGGATTCGATCAGGAGCGTTTCGAGCGCTTCGAGCGACCCTTCGTCGACGCCCTTGAAGAGCACCGAGACATCGGTGAGGGCAATGTCCTTGAAGCGCTGCCAGAGCGAGCGCTTGGGAGCTTCATCTTTTCGGCGAAACAGGCGAGCCATTCTTGACCAGGCGAAGAGGAACGAAGAGTCGAACGCGTGACGACGATCAGCGATAGCCGCCAGCACGGCGTCCGATCCATTCGCCGCAGAGCAGCAGGAGTGCGAGCACGAACGGCCACCCGGCGTCGGCCAGTCGCGGGGCATCAGACGACAGGGCGCCGCGTGAGAGCACACCGTCGCGCACCGTCGGGGCCCGCGGCACCCACTCGCGCGACGCGTTCACCACGAGCACACTGGCCCCACCGTCGGCCTGCACATCGTACACCCCAGCGGCCAAGGCGGACGAGGTGGTTTCAAAGCTCGAGCCGGTAAAGCGCAGCGTGAGCGAATCCGTGCCGGCATTGCCTCCGCGGCGGTTGAGCCGCACGGCAACGATCGAGTCGGTTCCACCACGTCGCCACGCCACGGGATCACCGGCACGCATGAGCGACGCGATCGGACGGGCCGCGCGCACGTCACCACGTCCGGCGGCCAGCCAGTCGAAGATCGCCCCCCAGAGGGCACCGAAGGCCTCGGCGGAGCGTCCACCGCGCAGCGCCCAGCCGGCGTAGCCCGAGCCTGAGACCACGATGGTGCGTACGCCATTCTCGGTACGGGCAGCGATCGCCGCGACGGCGTCGCCACGCTTGCCCAACTGCGCGGTCAGCACCGGCATCGCCCCGCGCGCCGGTCCGGCCAGCGTCAGTGGCGGCAAAGAATCGAGCGGCAAGCCCGCCAGCGCCGCCGCCAGCGGAGAAGCCGGCACGCCCGACGCGTACCACTCCGGCGTCCGCGCCACCTCCCCTGCCCTCGCCAGCGCCGTGGGCGGCGCGGGAATCCACAACGCCTTCGCGCCGGTCGCGCTCCGTGCGGCCACGCGCGGACGCCACGCCGTATCACCGTGCACGATGAGCATGCCCGCAGCACCGGCTTGCGTCTTCACGTCGTCTTCGCTGATCGGCGAGAGCGAGCCCTCTACGCGCCAGACGCCCGGCGCAACGCGCAGGAAGGCCCGTGTGGGCACGTTCAGGGCGCCACGCAGGACAACGAGTGCTTCACGCACATCGAGGTCAGGCGCGGTCGATACGAATACCGCCGACGGTCGGTCACCGATGTCGATGGTACTGGACAGCGTATCATTGCGCGGCTCCGCATCGCCGGGGACGAGCAGCACCGAGCGCACAATCGCAGCACGCGCACCGCGCGGCAGCGCGATCGTGGTGGTCACGCGGGTCGAGGTCCGCGGCGCGAGCGCCGGCACGGGGAGCTGCACGGGTGCGATACCGTCCACCAGCACGCGCAGCTGCGCGTCCGGCGTGGCCGTCGCGCCGGCCACGATCGTGGCCGCGACGGTGATCGTATCACCGGCCGTCGCAGTGGTGGGGACCGCCATGTCGGCGATCGCCCCGTCGGTGCGCGGCGCGTTGGCCAGCACGCGCACGATCGAGCCCGACGGCGCCTCCGTCAGCGACTCGGCGTCATCCACTTCACCGTCGGTGAGCAGCACCAGGGGACGCCCCAGCGACGCCGCGCGATCGACGGCGACGCGTACGCGCGAGGCTTGGTCGTCGGAGCGCAGCGACGTGATCTCCGACGGGCTGATATCGCGTATCGAATCGCCGATGACGATGAACGCGTCGGCGCCGGGCGCATCGCGCGTGACCACCGCGGCGAGGCGTTCGCGCCAGGCCTTCACGGCGGAGTTCTCGTCACCAACCGCACGACGCGATGAGGCCGACACGTCGATCGCCACCAGCGGCGTGGCGGGTCGCGGCGGTGCGGACGGTGCACCGAACAGGATGGCCGCGACCAGCGTCACGGCGAGGGCGCGCAAGGCGCCGAGCAGGATCGCACGGGAACGCGCGAGCGCCCCGACGCGCCCGTAGGCGAGCCAGGCCGCGGCAACGCCGAGCGCGAGGGCAAGTATCCAGCGAATCACGACAGTAACGTCATTGATCGGCACGATCGGAGAAAGGGCAAAGGGCAAAGAAGCCGAAGCCTCTTTGCCCTTTACGCAGAAGGATGCCGATCAGTTCAGTCGCCGGCGACGCGCGTGACGACCCGAGCGGCGGCCGTGCTTGTCGCGCGCGGGCCATCGAGACGGGCGAAGAGTCGCGCCTTGAGATGCTCGAAGCTGGTGCGCTGGCCGGCGGCGAGTGGCTCACCGGTGACGTTGCGCAGGGCCTCACGGGGATCGCGGTGCTTTCCGTTGACCAGCACTTCGAAATGCAGGTGCGGCGCGGTGGAGAGGCCGGTCGTGCCGACATAGGCCACGGTCCGTGAGATCGAGACAGTCGTGCCGCGACGGATGCCCGCCGCGAAGCCATTGAGATGGCCGTAGCGCGTGACGAAGCCGTTGCGATGCCGGATCTCGAGCACCCGACCGTACCCCCCCTTCCAGCCGGCAAAGATCACCGTGCCGTCGCCCAACGCGCGAACCGGCGTGCCTCGGGCGGCCGCGTAGTCCATGCCCTGATGTGCGCGGACGGTGCCGAGGATCGGATGGCGACGCATGCCGAAGCCGCTGGAGATTCGCCGGAACGCGAGCGGTGCGCGCAGGAACGCGGCGCGCATGGATTTGCCCTCGCCGTCGAAGTAGGACGCGGTGGAGCCCTGCGCAAAACGCATGGTCTCCACGCGACGACCATCGACGGTGAGTCTCGCCGCGATGACTTCGCCGGGGCGCACCGCACCGTTGGGGGCACGCTGACGCTCCATGAGCACTTTGATCGTGTCGCCTGTGCGCAGATCGCGGCTCAGATCAACGCGGTACTCGAGAATGTCGGCGAGTGCGTAGGCGACTTCGCTACGCACGTTGGCGGGGAAGGCATCGGCGCCCTGGGCAATCGCCCCGGTGAGGGTGGATGAAACGACCCCACCCACGACAACGGTATCGGTGGTCCATGACAGTTTCTCTTCCTTCTCCAACCATCCCGATCGCGAGCCGGCCGTGGTCGAGCGCGTAAAGCGGACGAGTCGGTCGATCGCCAGCTGCAGCACGACCTCGGAGGCGCCGGAATCCGAGCTGATCTTGGAGGTGATCGTGGTGCCGGCGCGGATCTTTCTGGCGTCGATGGTCTGAGACTCGAGCAGCACGCGGGCCGCTTCGTCGCGCGGGACGCCCGCGCGTTCCAGCACGGCGACGAGCGGTTCCCCGCGCTTTATCGTATCGACTCGCACGCGCCACTTGGAGGCGACAGAAACACGAGACCCCGCAGCGAGTACTGTCGCTGCGGGGCGTTCGGGGACAGGACGTCCCAACGCGATAGCGGCGGCCCCGACACCAGCACAGAGGGTAGCCATCAGGAGCCGTGTGCGCGCGCTGGTCAATCCATCTGTCTCCGTATGAACGTCGGGATTTCCATGTCGTCGAGCTCAGTGCCGGGCGACGAGGAAACCGTAGGAACGCGCGGCGGCCGTGGTGGCGCCCCTTCCCAAGCAGGACGAGCGGGGGCGGCCGCAGGTCTCACCACGGGCCGGTCCCGCGTGGGGAACGGAAGCACCGAGGGATTTGGCTTTGCGGCAGCCGATGCTGGCAATGATGCAGCCGGCGGATGGCCAGCGGAAGGGGCTGGTGTGCCGAGCGGCACATTACGGACGAGTCCGTTTCCGGCAGCTCCCTGCATCTGTCGGTCAAATCCGGTCGCAATGACCGTAACCCGGATTTCGTTCATCATGGCGGGCTCATGCACGGCGCCGAAGATGATTTCGGCGTTGTCGCCCACGGCGTCGTGCACGATGTCGTTGATCTGGGTGACTTCGCCGAGGGTGAGGTCTTCACCGCCGGTGATGTTGACCAGCACGCCGGTGGCGCCGGAGATGGACACGTTGTCGAGGAGCGGCGACGCGATCGCCTGCTGGGCGGCTTCCATGGCGCGGTTCTCCCCGCGGCCGATGCCGGTGCCCATGAGCGCCGAGCCCCCGTTCTGCATGACAGTGCGCACGTCGGCGAAGTCGACGTTCACGAGGCCGGTCTCGCTGATGAGCAGCGAGATGCCCTGCGTGGCGTGCAGCAGCACTTCGTCGGCCTTCTTGAGGGCCTCGTGGAAGGGGATGCCCTTGCCGACCACCGCCAGCAGTCGCTCGTTGGGTACGATGATCATCGTATCCACGTGCTTCCGCATTTCGGCGATGCCCTCTTCCGCCTGACGCATGCGCTTGCGTCCTTCGAAGAGGAACGGACGCGTGACGATGCCGACGGTGAGTGCACCGGCTTCGCGCGCGAGTTCGCAGATGACCGGCGCCGCACCGGTGCCGGTACCGCCGCCCATCCCGCAGGTGACGAACACCAGATCGGCGTTGCCCAGCACGCGCTTGGTATCTTCGCGATTTTCATCGATGGCCTGACGCCCGATCTCCGGGCGTGCGCCGGCACCGAGTCCGCGGGTGAGTTTCTTGCCGATCTGAATCTTGACGTCGGCCTTGGAGTTCATGAGCGCCTGCGCGTCGGTGTTCACCGAGATGAACTCGACGCCCTCGAGGTGCTCCTCGATCATGCGGTTGACGGCATTGCCGCCACCGCCGCCCACACCCACGACCTTCATGCGGGCATTCTGGGCAGCGCTTTCTTCGAACTCGAAGGTCATGCGGGGGAGCTCCATACGGGGCGTGGCGGGCTCAGGGTGGTTCGCACAGCAACCCGGCAGCAGGCTGGGTCACCACGAGTCCTTTGCAGCGAGCTCCGCCGTCGTCGGCGGTCCGCGCACGGACTCTCAGGGATTGGGAAGATCATGCCGCATGATGCGAAAGCTTCCCTAGAATACACATTCGAGAGTGCAGCGCAACCCGTGAATTCCGTTGATGTTGGACAGATTCGTCACGACTTTGGGGGGCGTGAAATGCGTCGCAATTTATCCACATTGCTGCCGTATTCGACGGCTTGTGACATTCACGAGAGAGTAGGGAGTACGGGGTCTGGTGTAGGGAGTATTGAGTCCGGGGTGCGGAGTACGGGTTGCTTAACTGGAAACGGGGTACCGAGACGAGTGTCTCCATACCCCGTACTCCGTACCCTCTACTTCGTACCCCGTACTCCCTCCTCCTTACTTCGTCCCCCCGGCGTCGTTCCAGTTGATGATGCTGTTGAACACCATGTTGAACTCCCCATGGTTCTGCCACCGGTAGATCGGGTTGTTCGCGAACAGGATCACGCGACCATTCCCCTTCACCGCGCCGGGTACGTCGACCGCGAACGGACGCGCCTTCAGCGAATCGGCGCCGGTCATGAGACCCGACAGCACGGCCTTGTCGCCACCCACGTAGCGCGCGAGCACGTTCCCCTCGTCGGCGATGCCGACCTTGAAGGGCGTGCCGCCCACGTACTTCACCGGGATCACCGTCTTGCCGAAGCCATAGAACACCGGATGCTCAGGACGCGTGATCGTGGCTTCCACCAGCGGACGCTGCGACGTAAGCCCCGGCACCGAGACCTTGTCGACGGTGCGCGCCCAGCCGAATTCGATCGGCAACCGCGCCGCCTCCCCGATCGCGATCAGCGTGCCGCCCGACGCCAGAAACGACGCGAAGGCATCAGCGCCCGGCGGACCGAAGCCGCCCGTCATGTCCTTCGTCTCGCCGTACATGCCGAGGAACGTGTACGTGTCGTTCTTGAGATACGGCTGCGCGCGCGCGGCCGGCGCCTGCATCACCGTCTGCCGGCTCAGGTTCTGCTCCGCCATCAGGATCACGTCGTAGTCCTTCCGCAGATTGCCCTGCACCACGCGCTCTTTGTAGATCAGGTCGAACGGAATCTTGAACTCGTCGAACGTGAGACGATACCAGCCGAGATTCTGCGTGCCGCTCCACTGCGAGTAAATCGCGACCCGCGGAACATCCGCGTCGTGCATCGTGACCGTGGGCATGCGGCCCAGCATCGCGGCCGTGAGCCCGAGTGAATCCACCAGCGTGCGGACGCGCGGCGCATACTTGCCGTCGACCACGAAGGAACCGGCCGGGAACGTGGTGTCGCCGGCGCTGAAGCGCTGCTCGGCCACCTTCATCGGCACCGTGCGCAGCAGATAGCGCAGCGTGACCATGTTGTTCGAGCCCGTATGCGCGACGGCGATCGCGGCGTTGCCCGTGCCACGGGTACGCCCCTTCAGCACGATCTTATCGACCGGCGACACGGCGGCCTCGAGAATGCTCGGGTCGGCGATCTCGACGACCTCCACATCCATGGCGAGCCCCATCGACCAACCGCTGTCGTCGTACGTGTTCAGACGCGCGTCGGGATACTGCTGTCGCTCGATGAGATTCTTGGCGAGTCGGCCGTACGGCTGATCGCGCTTGATGACGTAGGAACCGGCGGGATAGGTGATCGCACCGATCGTGACCGGCGCCGTGGCCTGCCCCACTTCGATGCGCTGCACGCGCAGGAGATTCACGAACTCCGCCACGCGCGTCATGTCGCGCTGCAGCGGAATCACGAAGCCGTACGGTGCCTTGACCTTCCCTTCTTCGATGCTGTTGCGCGTCTTGATGTAGAAGTTCTCGAGCACGGTGGCCGGGAACATCGACGCCAGCTGCAGCGCCGACAGCACGCCGGTCTGCATGTAATTCGTATTCGAACGACGCGTGAAGGTCGCGATGTCGTTGAAGCCGATCGGATTGCCGCGATACCACTCGCGCTCCTGCGCACCACCACGACCCGTCGGTACGGCGCCGCCCCGTCCACCGCCCAGTCCACCGCCAGTCGTCGGCGCTGTGGCCGTGCCGCTCCGCGCGTTGGCCATCGCCGTGCTATCGAGATCACGACCCGACTGCGTCTCGTACATCTTCATGAGACCGTTGTGGTTGTACGCGACCGATCCGAGATAGCCCGGCGACCAGCCGTCCATGAACGCATGCGTGTACACCCCCGGCATGCCCCACTTGGTCATCTGCGCCATTTCCCAGTTGCCGAACCATGGCAACTCGGCGAACAGGATCGGATCGAGATTCGGATTCTGCGGCGGGCCACCCGTGTACGTGTACAGCAACGGCTGCGCTTCATGCAGATCGTGCATGATCGGCGGGAATGCCGTGAAGTACCACTCGATGATCGCGCGCATCTGCACGAGCTTGATGTTGATATCGCGATTGTTGTCGTGGTACACGTACTTGCCCCAGTACGGCACACCGGCGCCGCCACCGAAGCCACCGCCACCTCGTGGGGGCGCGACGGGTGCCGCCGTCGGCGCGCGACGGGTCGTGTCGCCGGCCACGACCGGAGCCGCCGGCCTCGCGGGGGCCGCGGGCAGGATCGCCGGCGCCGGAATCGCGGCGGCCATGTCGAGTCCGCGGAAGAACCAGTCCACATTGCGATCGCGTCCGTCCGCGTCGGCCGCTGGCGTCATCGACACATACAGCTGTTCACGGATCTGGCTGATGAGCGGCGACGTCTCCGTTACCAGGCGATACGCCAATTCCATGAGCATTTCCGACGGACCGGTTTCCCCGCTATGCAGGCCGCCCATGAAGTGATAGTGCGGCTTCGTCTCGGCCAGCACCGTCTTCACCTGCGCCTCGGTCATGCCGCGCGGATCGGCGATCCTGGCGAGGTTTTTCCGGTTCTGGTCGAGGCGCTGCATGTTCGCGTCGGAGGAGATCCAGACCACCACGAGCTCACGACCTTCATCGGAGCGTCCGATCGTTTCGATCTTCACGCGCGGCGACGCCGCGGCGAGCGCCCGATAGTACTTCAGCTGATCGGCGTAGTACGTGAGCTTGCGCGGCGCGCCGATGTGGTATCCCAGCACGGCGCGCGGCGTGGGAATGCCCGCCACCAGCGGCAAGTGATCCACCAGCGGGCTGCCATGCTTCGGATTGGCGAGCCACTCCTGATAGCTCTGCGTGAACGTCGGATCCTGCTTCTGATTGGGATCGCGCGTTTCGGTCGTGAGCTGCTGGGCAGCCAACGACGCGAACGGCGTCAAGCCGAGCAGCAGCGCGTGGCGCACGGTGAGAGAACGCGAGCGATTGACGGCGAACATAGGAACTCCGAAGCAGTAAGGAGTGGGGAGTACGGAGTACGGAGTGGCAAGGGCGGAGTCGCAAGTACGGAGTACGGAGTACGGAGTACGGGGTACGGGGTACGGGGTACGGGGTACGGAGTACGGGGTACGGAGTACGGGGTACCGAGACCCCGTCCCCGTACCCCGTACCCCGTACCTCATGCTCCTTACTTCGCCGTTACGTCAGAACCAATCCTGGAGCCACGTCTTCACGCGTGTGGCCAGCTTATCGACACCGGCACCCGTCAGGGACGGACGGCGCGCGATTACGCCACCCAGCGCCACGCGATGCGCGCCATACAGCGCCAGCCCAACGGCCGTCGAAAAGCGCGGCTCGGCGATCTGCTCCACGAGTCCGCCGACCTTGTCGCCCGGCACACCTACGCGCACGCCGAGTCCGAACACATCGGCGGCGAGCTCGCTCACACCGTCGAGGGCAGCACCACCACCGGTAAGCACAATGCCGGCGTTCAGGCGGCCGGCGAAACCCGCCGTTTGCACTTCGCGCTGCACCTTGTCGAAAATTTCATCCATGCGCTGATGAATGATGTGCGTCATCAGTTCGCGGGAGATGTGCCGCTCACCGTGCGACGCCGACGCGGGCATGGCGATCACCTGCTCGGGGTCGACCATCGGCTCGTACGCGCAGCCGTATGCTTCCTTGAGTTGTTCGGCGTCGTTGTTGGTGATGCCGAGGCCCTGCACGAGATCGCTGGTGACGGCGTTGCCGCCGTAGGGAATCGTACCGAGATGCCGGATCTTGCCCTCGTGAAACACGGCGAGATCGGTGGTGCCGGCGCCGAGTTCGACGAGGATGACGCCAAGTTCCTTTTCTTCTTCGGTGAGTACGGCCAACGCGCTCGCGAGCGGCTCGAGCACGAGCTCGCGCGTTTTGTATCCCGCGCGTTCGATGCTCTTGCGCAGGTTCATGGCTGGCGAACTGCCGATCGTGACGAGATACATCTCCGTCTCGAGGCGCGTGCCGATCATGCCAACGGGATCACGGATGCCGTCCGTTTTGTCGACGCGGTATTCCTGCGGAATCGCGTGCAACAATTCGCGATCCTGCGGAATCGCCATGGCGCGCGCGACTTCGTTCACGCGATCGACATCAGTGCGCATGATCTCGTGGCCACTGATCGCCACCACGCCCGTGGAGCACATCGCCCGCACGTGCTCACCGGCGATGCCGACGTAGAGCGAGTCGGGGGTGACGCCAGCTACCCGGCTGGCTTCTTCGACCGCCTTCCGGATGCTGTGCGTGGCCTCCTCGATGTCGGAGACGACACCGCGGCGCAGGCCCATCGTTCGGGTGTTCCCTACCCCGAGCACACGCAGCGTCGGCGTGCGCGGCAGATCGCCATGCACCGCCGCGACGATAGCGGTGGTGTGGGCGGTGCCGATATCGAGGGCGGCGACAATGGGTTCGGAAGTCATGGCTGTCTGGCGATCACCTGGTCACGAAAGCGGAGGTCGAGCTCCACCGCACGCAGATGATTCCGCGCGAGGTCCGCTTCCACAGGTAATATGTCCTTGAAGCGCGCTACGGTCACGTCGGAAGTGGTCCGCACCGTGACCGCGCCCAATTTGAAGCGCAATTCGTCCGTTCCGGCCCGTTCGCCGTGCGAAACGCGGGCGAAAAGTCGCGGCGCGTCCTTGCGCAGGCCGTCCAAGACGTGCAAGAGCGCACTGTCGGCGGTGGCGGCAACGGGGACATCGAGCGGATAGCGCGCCGGGTCGATCGGCAGCGGATGTCCGGACGCATCGGCCGGTTCGAGTCGTCCCTTGCGGGGCACATACGCCACGGGCTCCCGCTCCACGACGCGGATGAGCAGCGTCCCCGGCAGCTGCCGCTCCACGACCACCGACGCCACCATGGGGTGCCTCCCAATGCGCTCGGCCAGCGGCTCCAGTGGCTGCCAGACCGACTGCAGCGTGTCCACCTTGAGGCGCGCCACCAGTTCCGTGGGACGGGCGTAGCGCACGCCCTCGAAGACCACCCGGCGGGCATGGAAATAGTCGAGACGCGCGAGGGCTTGGGGCCCCCACCACGGGGCGCCCACCACGGCGCAGGCGGCCAGCAGGAAGCTGAGCGCCCGGAGCAGGCGCAGCCACGTAGGGCGCGCCGCTTTCGGGGCCACGTTCGGCTTCGCCTTCTTGGCCGACGACATGCCGGGATCGAACGCTACGGTGGGCATTACCCGCGCAGCGCCTCGAGCAATTCGGGACCGGTCTTCGTGATGTCACCGGCGCCCATCGTGATGACCACGTCGCCCGCACGCACGATCGCGCACAGCGCCGCCGCCGCCTCACTCCTCGGGCCCTGCCACTGCATGACGCCCGCGGGCACCCGGTCGCCGATGAGCGCCGACGTCACGCCGGGCTCGGGCGCTTCACGTGCCCCATAGATATCGCACAGCAGGAGGACGTCGGCCGCGCCCAGTGCGTCGGCGAAATCCGTCTGAAGATCACGCGTGCGTGAATACAGGTGCGGCTGAAAGGCGAGCACGAGACGACGATCGGGGTACGCATGACGCGCCGCGGCAATGGTCGCACGGACTTCGGTGGGGTGGTGCGCGTAGTCATCGACGACATCGATGCCCTGCACGGCTCCCAAGCGCTGGAATCGGCGCTCGACGCCGCGGAAATTCGCCAGTCCCGGCGCCATCTGCACCACGGTGCAGCCGAGGGCGAGTCCCGCACCGAGCGCCGCCATCGCATTGCGCACGTTGTGCAGACCCGGCACGGAGAGCTGCACGGGACCGAGATCTTGGCCGTCGAAGCGCACCCGAAAGCGCGAGCCCATCGCGTCGAGCACCAGGCTGTCAGCGACCAGTCGCGCGTCGCCGGCATGCGTAGACGGCGCCGTCCCCGGTGCGGTGGCACTGTACGCCATCACGTCGTGACGCGACGCAAGGCGCAGCGCCATCGCCCCGTCGTCATCGGCGCAACGCACCACGACGCGCGCGGGCGCGACATACTGCTCGAAGGTGCGCATGATGTCGTCGAGATCGCGATAGATGTCGAGATGATCGGCTTCAACATTGAGCACGACCGCGACCGCAGGGTCGAGCGCGAGGAACGAGCGATCGTATTCGTCGGCTTCCACCACGTAGGTGTCACCGCCGAGGCGGAGATTGCCGGCCCAGAGCTCGACACGTCCGCCGACCACGCCCGTGGGTTCGCGACCGGCGGCCGTGAGCGCGTCCGTCGTCATCACGGTCGTGGTGGTCTTGCCGTGCGTACCGGCGATGCCGACCAGCGTTCCACCACTCACGGCATCCGCGAGTGCTTCGGCGCGACGCACCAGCGGAATGCCGGCCGCGCGCGCGGCGACCATTTCAGGATGCGACGCGGCGATGGCCGACGAGTACACCACGGCACGCGCACCGCTCACCAGCGCGGCGTCGTGCGCGGCGACGGCGATCCCGTAGCGCGCAAGATCGGGGGCGCCCGCGGGATTGGCATCGGTCCCCTGAATGCGAACGCCCCGTCGCGCGAGCAGTTCAGCGAGCGCACTCATGCCGGCACCGGCAATCCCGATGAAATGCACGGGACGCGGGTCGGTGCGA
This sequence comes from Gemmatimonadales bacterium, assembly GCA_038210005.1. Classification (GTDB taxonomy): domain Bacteria; phylum Gemmatimonadota; class Gemmatimonadetes; order Gemmatimonadales; family Gemmatimonadaceae; genus Gemmatimonas. The sequence goes on along the minus strand of JBBQXC010000020.1, from coordinate 20,720 downwards.
TCAAGCAGATTGGCGGCCGTAGACGACGGCGTGCGGGCGCCGGATTCGGCGCTATCGGGACGTACAGGCGGCGCGGACATGGCTACAATATGGCGACCCGATCAGCCGATCCCCACCGTCTCCACGCCAAGGGACATGATGACCGAACGCGCGATGTCGGCGGCGGCGGCGGGATGGGCTCGCTGCAGTGCCGCCGCGTGCATCGCGTGTCGCGTGGCGGGATCGTCGCGCAGCGAGCGGACGGCCGCATCGAGCGTCGCCACGGTCAAGTCGCGCTGCGGCACACAGCGAGCGGCACCCGACGCCTGCGTGGCCTGCGCGTTGTGCGTTTGATGATCCTGCGCGGCGGTCGGGAGCGGAACCAACAGCGACGGGATGCCCCAGGCACACAGTTCGGCGATCGTCATCGCGCCGGCACGTGTCACGGCGAGATCAGCGGCCGCGTACGCCTCGGCGATCGGCGCGAGATACGGGCGCACGCGCACCATATCCGATTCGCGATCGAGGTAGGCGGCCGCCTGCTGCTTGCCGGTGGCCCAGAGCACGGCGACACCGCTGGGAAGTCCCTGCTGCGTCCAGGCGGCGACCACGTCATTCAACGCACGCGCGCCTTGACTACCGCCCACGACGAGCACCACGAACGCGTCGTCGGGCAGTCCCCACACGCGGCGCGCCTCGGCCCGAGAGAGCGGGGTGGCCGGCGGCGGCTCGATGGGACATCCCAACGGCAGTACCTGCGTGTTCGCGCCCACGGCGAGCCGATTGGCCGCCTCAGGAAATCCGAGAAACAGCGAGCGCGCGCCCTTCGCGAACGTGCGCGTGGTCAGTCCGGGGTGCGAGTCAGGCTCGTGCAGCATGGTGGGGACGCCGTGGGCACGCGCCCAGGCCAGCGCAACACCCGCCGCGTAACCACCCGTGCCGATCACGGCGCGCGGCGCATTCGGCGCCGCCAGCCGCGTGATCTCGCGCCACGCACCAACCGCGCCCACGACCGTGCGCCAGTTCTTCCAGGGCGCCTGACGATACAGCGGATGCAGATCGAGGAGCGTGTACGCAAACTCGGTCGTCGGAAGCACGTCGCGCTCGATACCACGTCGCGCCCCGATGAAATGCGGCTCGATGTGCGGAGCCTGCTTCACCAGCGCCCGCGCAATCGCCAGCCCGGGATACAGATGTCCACCGGTGCCACCGCCAGCGAAGAACACCCGCGTCGTGGCCGGGCGCGTCATGCCATCGACACCAGCGGATCGGTGGCGGTCGCGCCGTACACGCGCTCCCGATCACTGCCGATGTTCACAAGGATGCCCGTCATCGCCAGCGTCAGCACGAGGTTGGAGCGTCCGTACGACACGAAGGGCAGCGTCAGTCCGGTGTTGGGTAGCATCCCGATCACCACGCCCAGGTGAATGAACGCGGTGAACACCGTGACGAAGGTGATGCCGATGGCGAGCAGTGCCGTGAACGGACTTCGGGCACGCCTGGCAATCCGGAATCCGAGCCAGCCGTATAGCGCGAAGGCCAGCGTGAGTCCGCCGAGTCCGAGGAAGCCGAACTCTTCACCCACGATCGAGCCGATGAAATCGTTGTAGGCGAGGGGAAGCCATCCACGCTGCTGACTGCCCTGACTGAAACCGACGCCCACGATGCCACCCGACCCAACCGCGACGAGCGACTGATACTGTTGATCGGCCGTGGCTGAACGCGTGGTCGATTCCTGTTCCTTCGCGAAAAAACTCTCCACGCGCTTGCGCACGTACGAATTCTGAGACGCCTGAAAGCCGATCAGCAAGACACCCAAGGCACCGAACAGGAGAAAGTGTGACACGCGCGCGCCGCCGACGAACAGCAGCACGGCCATCGTGAGACAAAACATCATCGCCACGGAAATGTCGGGCTCGAGAATCGCGAGCAGGCTGAGCGCACCGATGACCACCGCGAACGGCATGAGCCCTTTGCCCATCTGTTTCACCGCGGCACCCTTTTTCACGAGCAGCATCGGCGTCCACACCAACACCGCGAACTTGGCCAGCTCGGACGGTTGAATCGAGCCGTTGAAGAGATAGCGACGAGACCCGTACATACTCTTCGAGATCGTTTCCGTGCCCGGGAGGATGACGATGAGCATGAGCAGCATGCTGATGCCCATGATGTGCCACGCGTACCGTCGCCAGATCTCGGCGTCGACTTTCGCACAGATCGCGAACGTGACCACCCCGACGACGACGCCGGTGAACTGCCGCAGCACGAAAAAATGTCCGGGACTGTTCGCCGAGATCGCCTGCAAGGCGCTGGCGCTGTACAGCACGGCCAACCCGAAGGCCATCAGCACGGCCGTCACCAATAGCAGCGCGCGCGCCTCGAGCGACATGCGCCAGCGTTCCCGCGTGCCAGCCATCACCGCCGTCACCGCACCGCTCACGGCGCGTCACCCGCGAGCACGCCCGCGAGTCGCGCGAACTCCCGGCCGCGCTCTTCGTAGTTGTCGAACATGTCGTAGCTGGAACAGGCCGGAGACAAGAGCACGACATCTCCGGGCACCGCCAAGGCTCGCGCCCGGCTCATGACCTGTTCGAAACTGTCCGTCCCGCAGTGCTCCACCGATACCCGTCCGTGGAGCGGCGCTTCCAGATCACCGGTGATCAGCGCGCCGGCCTCGCCGTATGCAAGCACCGCCTTGGCGGTGCGCAGCAGTTCGGGAACGAGCGCGGTGTACGACTCACCCTTGTGGCGTCCACCGAGCAGCACGATGGTGGGGCGTGTCATGCTGGCCAGCGCCACGTGGGTGGAGTCGACGTTCGTGGCCTTCGAATCATTGAGCCACACGATGCCGTTGCGATCGACCACCGGCTCGAGCCGATGCGGCAGTGCGCCGAATGTCGCGATCGCGTTTGCCAGCTGCGCGCGCGCCGAAGGGATGCGATGCAACGGATCGGCCGCCATCACCGCCAGCAACGCCGCAAGGGCATTGGCCACGTTGTGATCGCCCACCAGTGCCAGCTGTTCGCGCGCCACGATCGGTTCGCCGAATACATGCAGCATGCCGGACCCGCGATCGTAGTACCCGTCCACATCGGTGCGATGCACGGAGAAGCGGTGCCACTGTCCGGCGATACCGGCCACCAGCGCATCGACATCGGGGCTGTCGGCCGTCGTCACCCACTGCGACGTCGACACAGCATTCGAGAACAGTCGCTTCTTGTCGGCGTAGTACTCGGCCACGTTGGCGTAGCGATCGAGATGATCGGGGCTGAGCGTGGTGAGCACCCCGACATCGGGCATGATGCCGGGCGTGTCGTGCAACTGGAACGACGACAACTCGAGCGCCGCCCACACCGGCGGCGCCTTCATAAGGGCAAGCTCGGAGACCGGCGTGCCGATGTTTCCCACGTCGGCCGCGTCGTGCCCGAGGGCGCGTAGCAGATGTCCGATGAGCGCCGTCGTGGTCGTCTTGCCGTTGGTGCCGGTGACCGCGATGTAGCGCAGCGCCGGTTGCAAGCGCAGCGCGACCTCGACTTCGCTGACCACCGGCACGCCAGCACTGAGGGCGGCCCGAATCGGCGGCACCGTGGGCGGAATGCCGGGGCTGACGACCAGTATCGCGCAATGCGCGATGCGCTGCACGTTGTGCACGCCGACATCCACGCTGACGCCTGCGCGCTCGAGCAGCACCCCGGCGCGGCGCACCTCTTCCGATTTCGACGTATCCGAGGCGTACACCGACAGCCCCGCCGCGCGCAGCAGGCGCGCGGCGGCGATACCACTGCGGGCCAGCCCGATCACGGCGAACTCTCCCCGTCGTTCGGCGAGACGTCGCGCGACGATCGACGCGAGCTCCTGCGGCAGCCGTGCGTCACCCATGGTTGCGCTCCGTCAACGCAGTTTGAGCGTGCTGAGCGCGAGGATCGCGCAGAGAATTCCGATGATCCAGAAGCGGATGACGACCTGCGTCTCCGGCCAGCCGGACAGTTCGAAGTGATGATGCAACGGCGCGCGCTTGAACACGCGATTCCGCTGGGCGTATTCCAACCCGAACCGCTTCTTCCGGTACTTGAACACCGACCGCTGCAGGATGACCGACACGGTCTCCGCCACGAACACGGCGCCGACGATCAGCAGCAGGAACTCGCTCTTCAGCAGAATGGCGATCGACCCCAGCGCCCCGCCGAGTGCGAGCGAGCCGGTGTCACCCATGAAGACCTGCGCCGGATGCGCGTTGTACCACAGGAAGCCGATGCAGGCACCGACCACCGCCGCGCAGAACACCGTGAGCTCACCGGCGCCCCGCATATAGAAGATCTGCAGATACGCACTCGTGTCGACGCGGCCGGCCACGTACGCGAACAGGCCGAGGGTAAGCACGGCGATCGCCATCAACCCGGCAGCCAATCCATCGAGACCGTCGGTGAGATTCACCGCGTTGCTGAAGCCGGTGAGAATGAACGTGACCCACGGGATGTACATCCACGCCGCCCACGCGACCGCCGGCACCACCAGGATGTACTTGAAGAACGGTAACGTGGTGCTGGCGCCGGGAAGCGTGGAAATCGGAAACAACAGCAGGATGAGCCCGAGACCAATACCGCAGGTGATCTGACCGGCGAGTTTATACCGTTCGACCAGCCCTTCGTTCTTCTTCCCTTCCCGCTTCTGCCGCAGCTTGAGGTAATCGTCGAGAAACCCGATCATGCCCATCCACGCGGTGACGGCCATGGCGAGCAACACGTACCGATTGCTCAGACGCGCCCACAACAGGACCGGCACGAACGTGGCGGCCAGGATGATGAGGCCGCCCATCGTCGGCGTAGTTCCCTTCCCGGCGTGCGAGTCGGGTGTGCCCTCACGCACCACCTGATGCACCGCCATCGTGCGAAGGCGGCGAATGATCACCGGGCCGAACACGAACGTGAGCAGCAGCGCCGAGACGAACGCGGCGGCCGACCGGAACGTGATGTAGTTGAGCAGATTGAACACGCGGACGTCGCGCGCCAACGGCTGGAGCAGATAGTAAAGCACTAGGCAGTTGCCCAGGTCGTGAGCGTGGGAACGAGCCGCTCGAGACGCATCCCGCGGGAACCCTTGAGCAGCACAATGGCATTCCGTTCGAGCCGCGGTTCGATGAGCGGCCAGAGCGTGTCGAAGTCCTGCGTCGCGATCACGCGTGCATCGAACGGCGCCACCTCGTGAAGAGCCGATGCGAAGTCACCGACGCCGACGATCAGATCGGCCTTGGACGCCAGCGCCGCCGCGGCCACGTCGCGATGCTGCTGCGCAGATTGTATGCCGAGCTCACGCATCGTCCCGAGAATCGCGACCCGCTGTTGTCCTGAACCGACGCGACCGAGCAAGTCGAGCGCGGCGCGCATCGACGCCGGATTCGCGTTGTAGGCATCATTGATCAGAATCAGCTGGCCGTGCTGCTCCCACGCCCCGCGCATGCTGGGCACCGGCATCTCGGCCATGCCCGCCGCCGCCTCGGCCAATGGTATGCCGCAGGCGCCGGCGGCCGCGATCGCCAGCATGGCGTTCGCGGCCTGATGCGCCCCGCGCAGCGGCAACGTGAACCGCACGCCCTCGACCTCGAGCCACGGGCGTCCCTCGGCGTCGAGCCCCCAAGCGGCGGGTGTCACCGTGGCCTGCTCGAGACCCGCCGAGAGGACCGTCGTGGCGCGCGCCTTCGCCAGGTCCACGACTTCCGGATGGGCGGACGGTACGATCGCGAGCGCCACGCGATGAAAGATTTCGCTTTCTTCGCGCAACACGCCGGCCAGATCCCCGAGTCCTTCCAGATGCTCTTCACCGATCGAGGTGAGCACCGCAATGTCGGGTTCGGTGATGTCCCGCAACGTCGCGACTTCGCCCGGTGTGTTGGTGCCCACTTCGACGATCGCGACCTCGGCATCAGACGGGATAGCCAACAGCGTGAGCGGCACGCCGATGCGGTTGTTCAGATTGCCCTTGGTGGCGTGCACGACCAGCGTGCGCGCGAACGCCGCTTTGAGCAGCTCCTTCGTGCTGGTCTTGCCGTTCGAACCGGCCACGGCGATCACGCTGCGCCCCCACGCGCGGCGCCACGCGGTGGCGAGCTGCCCGAGGGCCACCAGCGTATCGGACACGACGTAGGTGGGCACGCCGAGACCAGCGGCCTTGGTGGCATCGCTCACCACGAACGCAGCGGCACCGGCATCGCGGGCGGTGGCCAGAAAGTCATGCGCATCAAAGCGTTCGCCGACGAGCGCCACGAACACGTCGCCACGGGCGATCGCGCGCGTGTCGGTCGAGACGCCGGCCAGCGGACGCGGGATACGCGGCCCGGTTCCGAGCGCATCAGCCACGCGCTCGAACGTCCAGTACGGATGCGCCTGGTGGGGTGCGACGGCGGGAATCGCGCTGAACGCGGTGCCGGCGGTGGAGAAAGCGGTCACGCAGAATGGGGCGGACTGTTAGGAAGGACAGCCGGCGTCGCGGCCATGAGTTCGCGCACGATCTCACGTTCGTCGAACGGATACGACGTCGTGCCACGAATCTGATAGGTCTCGTGTCCTTTGCCGGCCAGCACCACGACGTCGTGCGAAGTGGCGATGCGCAGGGCGTGGGCGATCGCGTCGCGACGATCGACGATCCGGACATGGTCGCGGCGCGTCATGCCTGCTTCGATGTCGTCGAGAATGCGATCGGGATCTTCAGTGCGCGGATTGTCGCTGGTCACGATCGCGACGTCGGCCAACGTCTCGGCACTACGGCCCATCTCGGGACGCTTGCCACGATCCCGGTCGCCGCCGCAGCCGAACAGCACGATCAGGCGGCCGGCCGATCCGTCAGGCTGTCGCGTGAACGGACGCACGGCGCGGAGCGCACGATCGAGCGCATCGGGCGTATGCGCGTAGTCACGCAGCACCGTGGGCGCCGTGTACAATCGCTCGAGACGACCCGGCACCTGCGGCGCGACCGACAGTCGCTGCGCGACGTCGGCGATCGGCATGCCCAAGGCGAGCGCGACGGCGGCCGCCCCCAGTGCGTTAGCGATGTTGAAGTCGCCGACGAGCGGCAACGACACCGTCTGCGCGCCGTGCGGCGACACGAGCAGGAAACGGCTGCCTTCATTGGTGAAGGTGACATCGCGCGCCGAGATGTCGGCACCCGACTCGCTGCCGTAGGTCCACGACGTGGGCGCGTTGGTCACGCCGCGCCACGACGGATCGTCGGCATTGAAGAGCGCCACGCCATCGCGCGCGAGGAGGCCTACCAGCCGCAATTTGGCGGCACGATACGCGTCCATCGTGCCGTGATAGTCGAGATGGTCACGCGTGAGATTGGTGAACACCGCCGCCGCGAACGAGAGACCATCGACGCGTCGCTGATCGAGCGAGTGCGACGACACTTCCATCGTGACGGTGCGCACGCCACGATCGAGCAGTTCACGCAACAGGCGCTGCAACTCCACGGGGCCCGGCGTGGTGAGTCCGCCACCTCCGGGCATCGCCACGCCGTCACTGCCCAGCAGCACGCCGAGCGTACCGATCGACGCGGCGGGTCGCTCGGGGGAATCGAGTAGGTGACGCAGCAGGCCCACGGTGGTCGTCTTGCCGTTGGTGCCGGTCACACCCACGAGGGTGAGTTCGCGCGCCGGCCAGCCGTGGAATGCGGCCGCGGCCACGGCCGCCGCCCGTCGACCATCGCGTACCACGATCGCCGGGAGTTCAGCAGCCACGGCAGCGGCTGCGTCTTCCACGAGCGCGAGCGCTGCGCCACTGGCCTTGGCCGACGGCAGCCAGGCATGGCCGTCCTGCACGGCGCCCTTGACCGCAATGAACGCCGATCCTGCGGTCACGCGCCGACTGTCGTCGATCACGTCGGTCACCGTGGTCGGCAGATCACCGACCGCCGACACCAGCAACCCGGCATCGCGCAGCGCATCGAGCACGACCGACACGTTCACCGGGCGCGAAGTCGCACTCACTTAGCCGACTCCATGCGCGGCATCTCCAGTTGCACCGTGCTGCCCATGCGCAGCATGGTGCCAGCCACGGGACGGGTGCGCACGTCGGACCCTCGCGCGATGCTCACCTGGAAGCCTGCCGCGTACAGGGTACGCGTGGCCTGCCGCACGTCGAGTCCGAAGACCGATGGCACCGCCCGCACGCCTCGTGCGTCACGCACGGCCGCCTTCGGCGGGTTGAACGGGAGAGAGACGACCACGCGCGCGGCAGCGGGCGCCGGCTCCGCTTTGGGCGGTGGCGGTGCCAACAACGAGTCACGACGCAACGAGTCGCGCGTCGCGAGCGCCACCGCCTTTTCCGATTTGGGCTTCACAACGGGTACCGGCATCGCCTTCGCGACCTCGGCCAGCGCGTTGCGATCGAGCGCCGAATTGCGGGTCGCGAGCGCGGCCTGCAAAATCCCGTTCACGAGACTGCCCGAGACGATACCGCCATAGTACGTCCCTTCGGGATCGATGATGCGCGCCACGAGCACGTACTGCGGTGCCTGCGCCGGGAACATGCCGGCGAAGGTGGCATTGTACTTCCCGTCGAGATACCGGCCGTTCTCGCTGCGTCTCGCCGTGCCCGACTTGCCGGCCACATCGAAGGTGGCCAGTTCGGCGGCCGTGCCCGTGCCGCTGTCGACCACCGAGGCGAGCATTCCGCGCATCTCCCTTGCGGTTTTGGCCGTGAGCACGCGACGCACCACGCGTCGCTCATGTCGATAGATCGTCGCCCCCTGCGCGTCGCGCACTTCCTTCACCAACGCCGGCTGCAAAAGCTCGCCATCGTTCGCGATCGCGGCGTACGCGAGGGCAATCTGCAGCGGCGTGGCCATCACCTCGTAGCCGATGGCAACCGCCGTCTGCGTCGTGCCGCTCCAGCGCGCCGGCAGCGGCAACGACCCCTTCGATTCGGCCGGATATGGTACGCCGGTGAGCGAGCCGAAGCCAAAATCGCGCATGGCTTCGAACTCTTCGCGCGGCGTCATGCGCAGCGCCAGCTTGGCAGTGCCGATGTTGCTCGAAAACCGGATCACGTCGCGCACCGGCATCTGCGCGGCCTTGTGCTCGTCGGTGAGCGCCCGCTTGCGACCGGGCAGCATGGCGCTACCGTTCTCGGTGTCGATGATCTCGTTCGGCGTGGCCTTCCCCATGTCGAACAATCGCGACACGAGAAACGGCTTCATGACAGAGCCGGGCTCGTACGCCAGCGCCATCGGCGTGCTGGTGCTCGCCGACTTGCCGTCACGCACGCCAGCCAGTGCGAGCACCGCACCATCGCGCGGATCGAGAATGACCACATCGCCGCCCGTGCCGCCGGTGCGGACCAGCGCCCGCTTGAGTTCGTTCTCGGCGATCTCCTGCAGCGCTTGATTCAGCGTGAGCGTCACCGTGTGTCCCGGCAACGCGTCGACGCTGGCCAACTCCGGCGACTCGACATTGCCCGCCTTCGGATCCTTCACAACGGCCCGACTGCCTTCCTGGCCACGCAAGAACGCATCGAGTTCCAGTTCGATGCCGCCAACCGGTGCATCGTCCGCATCGACCGCACCGAGCACGCCGCGCAGATTGTCGCTGGCCGAGTTGAGCCGACGGCGTACCCGCTCGACGTGCACGCCGGGCAAGCCGGCAAAGCGCTCCACATCGGACGGCAGGTAGAGCTTGGGCAGCGAGACCCACTTCTGATTGGTGTCCAACGCCTTACGGATCTGCGCTTCGGGCACCGACAGCGCACGCAGCCCGCTGCGAATCACGGCGCGCGTTTTCACGAGCGGATCGCCACGCTTGGCATTGCGGCGGCGCACGTCGCGAATCTCTCGCGGCGCGATGCTCAACTTCACTTGCTCGCGCGATTCCACCAACACCGTGCCGGTGGCATCGACAATGGCCCCTCGCAGCGGCTTCACGGTCTGCTGATCCACGTGCTGTCGGTCGGCGACGCGCAGCCAGCTGTCGTGCTCCGTAATCTGCAGCTGAACGGAACGGGCCAGAATCGCGAGGGCAAACACGACGAGTCCACCGTGCACGATCATGGAGCGCGCACGACTGACCGTGGCCGGCATGTTCACGTCGTCGGACACGGGCCGTGACTCGCGAGCGGCGGTTTCCCGAATCGGTCCGAACATCATGCGCGCCTCATGAGCGTGACGCCGAGTCTGGCGCGGCGGTATCCGGTCGGACCGGATCGGCGAGCATCGAATCGGAAAGCATGCGGGTTTGCGCATCGGTGGCCACGTGCAGTCCCAGCCGGCGTTCGGCCTCACCGATGACGCGACTGCGGGCTTTCGCGCTCCTGATATCGCGATCGAGCGTGGTCTTCTCGGAGATGAGCGCCCGTTGGCGATCAGTGAGCCGCTCCATATCGCGCGCAGTGGCCACGCCGACACCGCGACGCCACACCACGAGTGACGCCACCATCACGAATACACCCAACCCGATCGCGATCCGTGCGCGGCCCTTGAGCGGACCGCGGGGGGAACGACGGGAGGCGCGCTTCGTGGCGGAGGCGGCCATCAGCTCGCGCGCTTCCAGGCGCGCAGGCGCGCGCTCCGCGCGCGCGGATTCCCTTCCACTTCTGCCTCGGTGGCGTTGACGGGACGACGCGTGAGCGTTTGGCCGAGGGGCGCGCCACGGCACGTGCAGATCATCTGCCGCGGCGGGCAGATGCAGGCCGTGCTCCAGTCGCGGAAAGCATTCTTGACGAGGCGATCTTCACCGGAGTGATAGCTGATGATCGCCAGCACGCCGCCGGGGGTCAGTCGATCGCGCAGCAACGGCAGCGCATGTTCGAGGCCGGAGAGCTCGTCGTTCACGGCGATGCGGATGGCTTGGAAGATGCGCGCGAAGTCGGGTGCGCCACTGCGCGGTCCGAGCACGGCGCGGATCGCATCGACCAGATCATCGGCGGTAGCGAAGGGCCGGCGCTCGCGCCGGCGAACGATCTCGCGCGCCATGCGGGCCGCCCGCGGCTCGTCGGCGTAGGCGCGCAACAGGGCCGATAGATCAACCTCATCGATGGTGTTCAGCAGTTCACCGGCGTCGGTCTCGGCGTCGGTTCCCATGCGCATGTCGAGCGGCGCCCCCTCGCGGAAGGTGAAGCCGCGGGTGAGATCGTCGAACTGGTGCGAGGAGACGCCGAGGTCGATGAGAATGCCGTCGAAGTGCTCGACGGGGGCGAGCCCGGCGGCGTCGAGGGCGGCGTAGTTGCCGAGCAGCGCGCGGAACTGTCCAGCCCGTTCGAAATCGGTCAATCGCTCGCGCGCGGATGCGAGCGCCCGCGGATCGCGATCGATGCCGGTGACACGCATACCACGTTCGAGCAGGGCAGCGGTGTGCCCACCACCGCCCAGGGTGCAGTCGAGAATGGTCGACGCGCCGGCGAGCAGCGTTTCGATCTCGGTCAGCAGCACTGGGACGTGGTAGGCGCCAACGCGCCCGGATGGGAGAGTACGGACCGGGCTCACGCGCGTAATGGAGGCTCGTTAGGGCGCGTCATGTTAGCGGGGTGCTGAGTGCACCGTCAAGCGATGATGACGCGTTCAAGAATGTGCATTACCCGTGCTCGCGCACGGATGTGACAACTGGTGTTTGGTGCCGTGCACGGACGGGGAGAAAACGAACGGGCCCACCGTCGGAGCGACGGCGGGCCCGGGGTCCTGCGAACGCAGACTTACTTACAGAAGGCCTTCACCATCTGGTCGGCGGCGGGATCGAGCTGCATGACCGCGCCCATCAGCTGACGCATGGCGTCGACGTTCGTGGCACCGCCCTTCGGCAGCATGATTTGCGCGTCGGCGAACATGTCCTTCGCTTCCTTGGCTAGCGCGCACTGCTTCTGCGCTTGGGCCTGTGTGAGCTTGAGCTGCCCAAAGGCGACGTAGGTCGCTCCGAGCAGGAACTGCGCCTGCGCCTTTGTTGCGCCCGTCGTCACGGAGTCAGCGAACATGAGTGTACTCACGGCCAAGGCAAAATCATCCGGGCTGTTCGACTTCGACGCGGCAACACGCTGATCATTGGCAATGCCGATAACCATCTGGCGAAGCGCAGTCGTGGTATCACCAGCCGCGATCATGGAACGCGCCGCGGGAACAATCTCCGCCGAGCGATTCAGATCCTTGAGCAGTGACACGCGGATGTAGCTGCCGTTCTCAACCGGGATTTTGGCCGTCGTCGCCTTGTCCAACGCTTCGAGCGCCTGCTGGTTCTGACCGGCCTTCTGGAGCGCCACGATCTGCGTGAACGTGAGCTCCGGGCTGCCCGGGAACTTGGCGAGACCCATCGCCGCCATCTCGGCGGCCTTCTGGAACTGGCTATCCGCCGCCATGGCCGCCGCGGAGAGCGAGAAGTACGCCGTGTCGGCAAACGACGTGTCGAGCTTCACCAGTTCGTCACCCTGCGCGAACGCTTCCTTGTAGTCGCGCGTGGCGAGCAGGATGCGCCAGCGAAGACGGAGCAGGTCGGGATCGCCCGGGTTGAGCATCACGGCCGTGTCGATGACCGGCTTCGCGAGGCGCGGATTGGCGACGCTGGCCAGCTCTTCGACGACGTCCTTCTGCAGGCGCGGGTTCTTGGGGTCGGTGGCGAGGAGACGCGTGAGCGCCACGACGGCCGAGTCCTGCTGTCCGAGCGTGCGGTACGACGAGGCGAGAATCGCGAGGCCCGGACGGCTCTTGGGATCGATAGCGACGATCTCCCTGGCAATCGCGAGCTGCTCAGCCGCCGGCGCCTTCTGCGTAATCATCACGTTCGCCATGCAGATACGGGCGAGCGTGGCACGCGGATACAGCGCAATGCCTTCCTTCGCCGCCGCGATGGCCGCGTCGTACTTTTGATCGCGACCCGCGTTGATGCACTTCTTCTCGCCGTCGAGCTGCTTGCGCGCTTCCTTGAGCTCCTTGGAGATCGCGCCGGCGGCATCGCCCACCGACTTCACGTCGTACGAGCCGATGGGCTGCACGAGCGAGTTGTCGCGGGCAAGGACGAGATTGGCGTCGACCTTTACACCGGTGGCCGTCTTGGTGACCGTACCCGTGATGTACTCATCGGCACGAAGCAGCGTCGCGAGCGCGCGCTGATCGTGCGCTTCGAGTGCGTCGGTGATGGGAAAGCCGGAGGCTTCCAGCGTGGCGTTGATGTCCGTTTTCGGCAGGACGTAGACCTGCTTGAACGGGAACTCGCTGTTCATGCGTGAGCGCAGCGCGTCGGCGGCCTGCACTCCCACGCCCTTCTCACCAGCCTTGAACACCGCCACGAGAATACGCGTGGCGTTCGGGTCGGGGACCCGATTGTACTGAGCGGACGCGATCGACGGCACCGCGAGGGTACCACCGAGGGCGAGACCGATTCCGGCGAGCGCCTGGAAATGCCGTGACATCAATGTCGTAACCTCCGCACCGTGAGCCGTGGACCCGGCAGATCGCCGAGATGCCTGCAACCCGAGTGGCCGTGCGCGAGCCAGGCGGGTCTGGGGGGGAACTGCAGAACTTGTAGACCAACGACATACCGTGCAAGCATACGGCCGAAGCCGATGGCAGTTCGGTACGGACATCACATCCCGGCCGAATCGCGCCAAACGGACGCGGTGCTGAACGGTTGAGACGAGTGGGCGAAGAGGGACTCGAACCCCCGACATCCTGCGTGTAAGGCAGGCGCTCTAACCAACTGAGCTATTCGCCCGATGCACGACACGCCCGCATCGCCCGTTGAAAACGTACAACGGCAACGGGGCGCTGTTCCCGCTTGCGCCACAACTTAACCGGATTGTCACGTTCAGCCGAGCCACGGTCCCTCTCTTGGCCGTCGTGTCCTCCGGCTTAACCCTTCAGGATTGCGAGCGGTACCAGAACCACGTATCCGAGCACGAGCAGCAGCGGAGCGATGGTCTCGCCGCCACGGGCGAGGTCCACGTAGCCGACCACCAACGAGAGTGCGGCGGCACCCCAGTACATCAGGGCGCGAGAGCGGGGCTTGTCGATCGAAGTCATGACGCACGATACTGACAGACCAAGCAGCACGGCAAGGGCGGGTTCGGACCGGCCTCGCTTCTAGGATACCACGGCCGTCCCGGATGGCCCCATCGTCTGTCCCAGTTCCGGCCCATCGTCGAGTCCGGTATTCTCCAGTCCGGCCTCCAGCAGCGCCTGCAACGCCGAGGCCCGAGCGGCGGCCTCCTGCGCCAGGTCGGCCGCTCGCATCGCGTCCAATTTCCGCCGGTCACGGCGCCGCTTGCTGATGAACAACGGCAGCAGCATCACACCGAATAGTCCGAACACCGCGGACACGTTCGTGACCAGCGAAAGCGCCCCGTAGCGGGTTCGCGTGCGCACCTGCCAGTGCTTCTCGAACTGCTCACCCGTGATCCCGTAGGCCTGCCGGACCGCCTTCTCCATCGAGCCGGTCGTCTTCCAATAACTGAAAAAGTTGGAAAGCCCGTTCACCGGGTCGAGCGCCTGCAGTTCGCTTACCACACGATAGGCCATCGCGTAACTCCACGTCGCCTCCGTTGCGCCGGCAAAAAAGCCGTCCTCCAGCCGTTCCAGTGAGGGCAGCGTGCGCCACACCATCGTCAACGACGTTTCGAAGGCCTCGTCACGGGTCCACTCGCCAGCGGCCACGCTGGCATAGCCTTCATCGAACCAGCGCGGCGGCAGTCGCCCCATGCGCTCGTGCAGCGCGAGATGGGCCAGTTCATGACGCAGCACGGACAGCGGATCGCCGGCATCGCTGCCCGCCCGACCGCCCTGCAGCACCAGCCGCTGCTCGTCGGGGATCGCAATGGCGGCGCCCCACTCCGGCGCGTGCGGACCCACCCATTGCCGGAACCGCTCGGCATTCGGGGCCACCGCGATGAGCACATGCGCCGTGGGACGCGGCAGTCCCGGAAAGCTGTCGTTCGCTTGCGCCGCCGTAAGCAGGGTGCGGGCCAGCCGGGCATCACGCGCCTCAGCGACCACCGTGAAACGGCCCTCGTCGAGCCGCACACCAGGTGCCGGCGACGGCTGCGCCGAAAGTGTACGTGAGCCGGCGGTCAGCACGACGAGCGTCACGACCACGATCGTCACAGCGGCTGAGAGGGCGACCCGCAGACGCGAGGCGACACTCAGTCGGTGCGCGGTGGCGCTCCGCCCTGCTCTACCTGCCCCAGCAGCTCCGCGCAGCGTTTCCCCCATGGACTGAACTTGTTGGCCTCCGCACCCGAACGCCACGCCGCAATCGCGTCATCGCGTCGTTCGGCGAACCAATACACCCGTCCAAGTTCATACCAACTCTGCAGCAAGTTTGGTCCGAGTTCGAGCGCCTTGCGAAAGAATGGCTCAGCGTCGTCGAACATCTCGCGCTCGCGATACACCATCCCCAGATAGAGATGCGCATACAGCGTGGCTTTGCGGTCGAGGTCGAGCCGGATCACGCGCGAGAGATGCTCGATCGCCTCGCCATACAGCCCCTGACGGAGGCAGATGTAGCCCACGTTGGTGTGTGCCAGCGCGTGCTCAGGATCGCGCGCCAGCACGCGCTGGAAGGTGGCGAGGGCGGCGTCGTACTCCTGCTGCATCATCTGCGCCCACCCCAGCAGCGTCTCCGCTTCGTTGCTGCCCGGTGCCAACTCCAACGCCCGCCGGAGCGCGACGTCGGCACCGGCCGGATCGCCAAGCGACAGCTTCGACCAGCCTTTCTCGATGAAGGTCGACGCGCCCAGGTGATCGACGCGTCCCGATCCGGTGAATCCCGCCGGCACGGCGGCGAGCGTGGCCGGTGCGCGTACGCCCGCGGGGGCGCCATCGAGCTGCTTCCAGCGTTCCACCAGCTCCTTCACGCTGGCCTTCAACGCGAGGGCGGCCGTGGCCGCGGCATCGGCGTCGCGGAAGAGCGCAATGATCTGCTGCTTGAGACGCTCGTGCTCGTCCGGCGTCGGCGGCGCAGCCAGGGCGTCGCGGATGGCGGCAAAGCGTATTGATAAGTCGGAACCGGTTTGCGACATGGCGCGATCAGACACAGTCAGCGGAGAAGGCGAACGAGGTCGAGCACCAGAACAGTACTTCCTCCTCGCGCAAAGGTGGCGATGGCACCGGTGCGATGTGCGTCAGGATGGCCGGCCGGTAACGGCAGCACCTCACTCGCATCGACACTGATCACGTCATGCACCGCATCCACCGGCAGCGCCCACCAGTGGTCATTCACGTGAGCCACGAGCACCCGTCGCAGCGCCACGGCACCACCACCGAGCGTGAGTCCTAACGGCGAGGCAAGATCTGCGTAGGGGAGCACGCGTGTCTCGAACGACACGCTGGGCGCATCGGTGGACGGGCGCAGCACGCGATCGATGAGTTCGACCGGCCCCGCGAGCCGATGCTCGCCGATCGAGAAGCAGACGAACGTCGCGCGCTCCACCGTGCTCACGGCGCGGCGACGGACGGCGAACATCGCGGTCGACTTGAACTTGCTCACGGTGGCCTCACGAGTGACTCACAAAGGACTCACGCGATCCGCACCACGCTGTCGTCGGCGGCGATGCCCTGCCCCACGACGAGCCGTGCAATCGCGCCGTGCATATCGCACAGGGCGACGACGTCATCGGCGCCGGCCACGCGGAGCGCCGAGTCGGGCATGCCGGGGATCACGCACGACGTGCGCTCCTGCACGACCGCCAGCCCGCCCGCCTGGCGGATGGCCAGCAATCCATCGGCGCCGTCACGCCCCATGCCGGTGAGTACCACCCCCAGACACGCCGTGCCGAAACACTCCGCCGCCGACTTGAAGAGTCGGTCGGCCGCCGGCCGTACGCCCCATTCCGTCGGTTCCTGATCGAGCAGCGCCACCGGCGCGTGGCGGGTGCCACCGACGCGCAGATGAAAACCACCGGGTGCCACATACACATGGCCGGCCTGCAGCGGCTCGCCATGCATCGCCTCGTGGACCGCCAGCCGCGAGATGCCGTGGAGGCGCCCGGCGAAGCTCGCCGTGAAACCTGCGGGCATATGCTGCACGATCAACACGGCGGCCCGCTCGAAGCGCGGAAGCTGCGGAATGAGCTGACTCAGCGCGGCCGGACCACCGGTGGAAGCCGCGATGCACACCAGGAATGACGGTGGCTGTCCGTGCGCATGCGCGGAGGCGCGCGCCGGTGACCGCACACCGCGATCGTGGGCCGACCCGCGAACGGCCGACGACGAGGACACGGACGTAGGCTCGAGCACCCGAAGCTGCGTGACCGATGCGGCGGCACGCAACGCGTCGAGCAACTGCTCACTCACGAGTTCGAGATCGAGACTGATGGCGCCCGAGGGCTTCCGCACAAACTCGACTGCACCACGATCGAGCGCGCGCAGCGTCGCGTCGGCGCCGCCATCGCTTCCCCCCGCACTCAACATCACCACTGGCCGCGGCCACTCCTGCATGATCCGCTCGAGGCAGGCGAGGCCGTCCAGGTTGGGCATGTCGACATCGAGCGTCACCAGATCGGGATCGAGCAGTGGCATCTGCCGCAACGCGTCCAACCCGTCGCGCGCCGTGCCGACCACGTCGAACTCGCCGCTGGACGCCACGATATCGCTGACCAGTCGTCGCATGAAGGCGCTGTCGTCCACCACGAGCACGCGACGGCGCGTGGTCACGGGGGCTCTAGAGGAGGACATCGGCGCCTCGCACCGTGCGCACGTGAACACGTCCGGTCGCCACGTCGAAATAGACCGAACGTCCGAAGTCGCCGCCGACGGCTTCGCCCACTATGGGAATGTCATGCGCCGCACAGGCCGCCCGCGCCGCCTGCACGTTGCGCGCGCCGAGACTGATCGCGCCGGGCGCCAAGAGCGGCGCGAACATGCTCGCGCCTCCCACCAGTCGCGCTTCGAGGTCGCGCGTTGCTCCCAGTGCTTGCATACGCGTGAGCATCGCCGGAACCGCCGTGGAGGCGGCCTTGCCGGCGCTTGGCGTGTCGGCCGTGAGCGCGTGATGCGGCAGCAGCACATGGGCCAAGCCGCCGATGCGATGTCTACGATCGTGCAGCGCGATCGCGACACACGAACCGAGTCCGATGGTCACCAGCGTGATATCCCCGGCAGCGGCCGTGAGATCGGCAATGCCGACGGTGTGCTGCCTCATGCGTCGCTCATCGCGGCCCCTCCGACCAGCGCGTGCTCACCGGCGTCGGAGGACACGGGCTCCGAGGGCGTGCTCGCGCGACGCATCGCATCGAGGTTGGCACGCACGATCCGATTGTCGGGGTCGAGTGCGAGCGCCTGCCCCCACGCGGCCTGCGCATCGGCCAGCGCACCGCGGCGGTAGTGCACATTGCCGAGCTTCAGATAGACATCGGGTCCGTGCGACGGCATCAGCCGCACGACGCGCACGAACGACTCGAACGCGTCGTCGTAGCGCTGCGCGCGATAGTGGTAGTCGCCGAGGTTCTTGTGTAAATGCACGCAGTTCGCGTCTTCAAGCAGGGCGTGCTCGATGGTGCGGGCGGCCAGCTCGTAGCTCCCGCGCCGCTCCTGCACCACGGCCAGATTGTTGTGCAGCGCCGCCGCATGCGGATGGAGGGCGATGCCCTCTTCCAGCAGGGCGGCGGCTCGCGCACTGTCGCCACCGAGTGCCGCGGTCAGTCCAGCGGCGTGGAACCACGCGGCCGACGGTTGACGTGCGCCCCACGCGCCGCGCGCCTCCGCCAACGCCGACTCGGCGCCCGCGATATCGCCCACGCGCACGGCCAGCATGGCGCGGGAGAGCACGATGCGTGGGTCGGGCACCACCATGCGTCGCGCCGCGTCATCGAGGTAACCGGCCGCCGCTACCGAATCGCCGCGTTGCTCGCAGACATACGCGAGATTGTGCAGGACGGCCGAAGGGGCATCCGGCTCTTGCGACGCGCGCAGAAACGTCTCGAAGGCGCCGGCCCAGTCGCGACGACGCAGCTGCACGAGGCCGAGATGAAAGCGCGCGACGCCATCGGCGTCACGGAGTTCGAGAACGCGGCGGAACTCGCGCTGCGCTTCATCGAGCATGCCGGTGCGATAGAATGCGATGCCGAGATTGCGATGCTCGGCCACCCGGCTCTCCGGCGGCGGCTGACGTCGCGCGGCGCTCCGACCGACGCGCTGCGCGTAGCCGGCGGTGAGCAATCCGAACACCGCCTTGCCGACTTCGAACTCCCCGAGGCCGGAGCGCTCGATCACCGTGTTGAGATCCTGTGTGCCGTCAAGAAACGGCAGGATGCGCTCCTGCGTCGCGCTCAACGGCACTTCGCGCTGGGCCAGCCGCGGGCCGTCGAGTTCGAAGATGAGATCGAGACTCGGCACCTTCTTCGCGATCTGCGTCCACTCGTCCACCCGACGCGCGCCTTCCAACAGTAGCGAATCGGCGCTGACCGACACCAAGGCCGCATCGGGAGACTCATCGGCCTCGGGTTCGAACGTGAAGGAACCCAGCGACCAGCTGAACAGGTGGTATACCGCCTCTTCAACCTGCGTGCGATACTCGCCGACGAGCACCTCGCGCTCGATGAGCCCCTGCGCCAGCAGCGTATGCGCGAGATCCCGATCGTCCTGTGGCGCACTCGCGGCCGTGACCCGTGCGAGATCGTCGGGAGTGATCGCGCCAAGGCGCACGAGGCGATCGCCGAGACGATCGCGACGATTCACAAGCTCGGCGTGTACGATGCGACCGGCGGCGAAATGGACGGTACCGAAACTGCCTTCGCGCGCGATGCTGAGACATCCGGTCTTCTGACCGAGCGCCAGCAGCTGCAGCACGTCGGCGAGCGACGCCTCACTGAGGCTTCCGCGGATTGCCACTAGCGATATTCCTCGATCACTCGTCCGCCAAGTTCCGGCCAGTTCCAGATCGTCTTCTCGCGATCCTCGAAGAATCGATCGAGTTCACCGGGCCCGCGCTCCACGAGCTGTTCGACGCGGTGACGCTCGCGCGACTGCAGCGCCACCACAAGCCCGCCCTCGAAGCGCGAGCGGAGGCGATCGGCGAGCTCGGGCAGCTCGCGTGGCGGATGCGTACTGGTGAGCACGATCTGACTCCCGCGCTCGTACAGATGATTGAACAGGTGGAAGAGCTCTTCCTGCGTGCGCGCTTTCCCGGCCAACACGTCGACGTCGTCCAGGATGAACACATCGGCGTCGCGGAAGCGCAGGCGCCAACGTTCCATGCCACCTTCCTGCATGGCAGCGATCAGTTCGTCCGCGAACGCACCGGCCGACAGGCAGACCACGGCCGCACGACTGCGCATCGCATTCCCGACCGCATGTGCCAGATGGGATTTGCCGCTGCCGGCTGGTCCGTAAATGAACAACGGATTGTAACGCGTCCCCGGCTGCTCGATGACCGAGTCGATCGCCTTGACCGCCAGCTGATTCGCGTTGCTCACCTCGATCCGTTCGCGCGTGAACACGGGCGACGGCGCGGGCAGCGGCAACGTGCTGGCCATTGCGCGCTCGACCAACTGCTGCGCCAGCGGGATCGATTCGACGTCGCGGAAGACGGCATGCCCGCGCAGCGCCGGATCGAGGCTGCTGGCCTGCGCTTCGAGGTTGCGCAGGTGTTCGATCGCCGAGGCGAACGTGGCCAGGAGACCGTCCACATCGGGCGCCGTTGGCAGCGTCATGGCGCGCTCGAGCACGGCGACACTGTAGCCGTGGGTCTTCCAGCGCGACATCGCTTCACCGAGTGCCACGCGCCACGGCTCGACGCGGGTCTCGACTTCCTGCAGGACGTCAGCGAAGAAGCTTTCGTAGTC
>JBBQXC010000019.1:0-42354 GCA_038210005.1 Gemmatimonadales bacterium | reverse complement strand
GTGATCGCCCCTGGCGTTTCGACATCGGCACTGACTTCCGTGCTGACGGCGATGTCGAGGTCGGTCGCGGAGAAACGAATTCCGCGCTCGGTGGTTTCGACGAGCAGGTTCGACAGGACCGGCAAGGTGGTCTTGGCCGGTACGGCGGCGGTTACCGCCGCCAGTCCTTCTTGGAGTTTCTCGCGCGAGATCGTGAAGCGCATGCCCGTTGTGTGGAAGGACTGCTGTTGAAAAGAGTCTTAGGGATAAAACTGGTAGTAGCAGCAGGGCGTGTGGGCTTGTCTATAAACGCCGCAAGCTACATGTGTCAAAGCACTTCCGCCATGCCGCATCATGTGCATTCCATGTCGAGGAGTGCTTTTTCTCCGCATTGCTGCACATCGGGGCCCGCAAAAGGGGTGAAAGATGTGGAGCGATGTGGACGACTGGGGATCAGGTCCCGAGTTGTCCAGTGGATCGGAGCGTTTCCAACATGCCCCGCACCTTGAGCACGCGGTCGGCAAAACCGGGCTCTTTACCCATGTCTTCGGCCACGCGATCGAGCGAATGGATCACGGTGGAATGATCGCGTCCGCCGAAGGCGTTGCCGATTTCGACCAGCTGGAGGGCCAGCAGCTCCCGACAGAGATACATCGCGACCTGACGCGGGGTGGTGAGCTGCTTGGTGCGGGTCTTGGAGCGCAGCCCGTCAGGGGTGACGCCCCACTCGCGGGAGACCACCTGCTGAATGGTGGCCACGGTAATCGTGGTGGGCGGAATGTCGGGGAAATCCGACGATGTGGCGCCTTTGAGCTTGTCGCGGAGCGCTTCGCGCGCGAGTTCGATCGAGATCTCGCGGTGCTTGAGCGAGGCGTAGGCCAGGAGCTTGATGATGGAGCCTTCAAGCTCACGGACCGACGACTTCACATGCTGGGCGATGAACTCGATGACCTCGTCGGGGATGGTGAGCTCGAGGTGGTCGAGGCTCGCCTTCTTGCGGAGGATCGCGATGCGGTGTTCGAGGTCGGGGGCATCGACATTGGCGACCATGCCCCACTCGAAGCGGGAGACGAGACGGGACTCGAGTCCCGGGATCTCCTTGGGGGGCCGGTCGGAGGTCAGTACGATCTGACGACCGGCTTCATAGATGGCGTTGAAGGTGTGGAAGAATTCCTCCTGGGTGGATTCCTTCCCCTTCAGAAACTGGACGTCGTCAACGAGCAGCAGGTCGATCTCGCGGAAGCGGCGCCGGAAGTCACCCATCTGTCCGGTCTGGATCGCGTTGACGAACTCATTGGTGAACTGCTCGGTCCCCACGAACGCAAGGCGAAGGGTGGGGGTGCGCTTGAGCAGCTCGTGGGCGATGCCCTGCATGAGGTGCGTCTTGCCCAGCCCGGTCTCCCCGTAAATGAAGAGCGGGTTGTAGACCTTGCCCGGGGCTTGGGCGGCCGCTTGGGCGGCGGCGGCGGCGACGTCGTTGGACTTCCCGATGACGAACTGGTCGAACGTGTAACGCGGGTTCAGTGGCGCTGACAAGCGCTGTTGGTGTGCCGTTAGTGGCGCGACAACAGGAGACGGCGGCGGTTGTACGAACATGTCCATCTGCACCCGACCCATGCGCTCTTCGGCCACCTTGAAGCGAACCTTCATGGGGTGACCGAGGGCGACCGCGGCGAAGCTGGTCAGCAGGTCGGCGTGTTTGGACTCGTTCCAGTCGGCGGAAAACTGATCGGGGGCGCCGATCAGGAGGGTGTCGCCTTCAACGCCGAGTGCGTCGGTGGGCTCGAGCCAAGTGCGATACGTCTGCTCCGGGAGTACCTGGCGCGCGCGTTGGCGCAGGCGATCCCAGGTTTCGGCAGGCGTAAGGGACATGGCAGGAGGTCAGGGTTCGGGCGGCCCCGGCCACAGGCGAGCATCGGGCGAGCATCGGGCGACAATCGGGCGGGGGCGGCGAAGGTTACGCTCGCGTGTGGATAAGTCAATCGCGTCAGCGACGTGACACCAGCATTGCATTCGTGAGCGCAAGCAAGTCGGCTCGCCGATTGGGTGGGTGAAGGCAAATCGTTGTCGCGGGTGTACTTGGCGGGGTTGACCTCACGCCAGTCCCGCGAGTATTTTCTGAGGCTAGGTCAGGACTCTGCCACCCCGTTGCTGTCATGCGGCGGGCGTGGAGTGGGTGCTGAAAAATTCAAGTCGAACCGCCGCGATTCATACCGCGATACCTCGAGCATTATTATGGGCAAGCCCACATATCGTCCGCGCAACACCAAGCGAGTCCGCAAGCACGGTTTCCGTGCGCGTATGGAGACGAAGTGGGGCCGAGAGGTTCTCGCTCGTCGTCGCCGCAAGGGGCGCAAGGTGTTGACCGTGCAGATCCCGTCGAAGTACGCAGGCGCCTGATTCCCGGTCGTTCCCGCGCGCGCAGCGACTGACGCGCGGGTCCGATCTCGAGCGGGTTCGACACGAAGGGAAGCGAGTGCGCACCGCCTCATTGGATGTGCGCGCCTTGGCTTCCCTTCATGCGTTCCCTCGCGTTGGCTTCGTGGTGCCGAAGTACAAGCACTCGGGTGTCGATCGGAACCGGCTCAAGCGCCGGCTCCGCGAACTCATCCGTGTCGAGGTGCTCCCCGAACTCGCGCCCGTAGACCTCGTGTTTCGGGTGTTGCCGGTGGCCTACGCCAGAAACTTCGAGGCGCTGCGCGCCGAAGTGTTGCAGGCCGTGCGTCGCCTCGCACGGTGATCCCAACTCCCCTGCCGTGATCGCGAAGCTGTTCATTCTGGTGGTGCGCGGGTATCAGCTCACGCTGTCGCCCATCTTCGGGGGCGCCTGCCGCTATTATCCTTCGTGTTCTGCGTACGCGATCGAGGCGCTGGAGCGTCACGGTGCGCTACGCGGAGGATGGATGGCCCTGCGCCGAATCGGGCGCTGTCATCCGTTCCGGCCCGGCGGATTCGATCCGGTGCCCTGAGCGCTCCCTTATACAGACCATGGAACCACGCCGCATCGTCCTCGCCGTCGTCCTGATGGCGGCGGTCCTGATTCTGACGCCGATCCTCTTTCCGTCGCCCGTACCGGCTCCGGGAAGCAAGACGGCTGTGACAGACTCACTGCGCCGCGCCGATTCGGCGACGGTCGCCAGCACCAACCCGGTCGTCTCCGATTCGGCCACTGCTGCCGTCGCCGCGGTGCCGGGCATGCGCGCCCTGCCCGACTCTCTCAACGCGGCTCTGCAGGCCGTCGCCGTGCCGGTCGATACCGCCGTGGTCACCACCGTGCCGGCGGTCTTCCGCACCACGAACCGCGGCGCGGCGCTGATCGGCGTCGAAATGCAGCAATTTGTGGCGCTCTCCAACAAGGGTCGCACCAAGGGCGGCCCGGTCGAACTCGCGAAGGCGGGTGACCGGTTGCTGAGCTTCCGACTCGTGACGCCCGGCGACACCGTTGCGCTCAACGCGCAGACGTTCACGACTACGCGAACCGAAGAGAACGGACGCGCCGTGGTCCGCTACGACGCCACCGTCGGCGCCCGCGCCATCACGATTGCGTACTCGTTCCTCCCCGACAGCTACCGCGTGAGCGTGTCGGCGGTGGTGACGGGGGCGCCCGAGAACAGCTTTCTGCTGATCAACATGCCGCCCGGCTTCCGTTCGTCGGAAGCGGACACCACGGAAGATCAGTCGCATCTCGCGTACGCCTACAGGCCCGACCAGCAGAACGCGAAGGGTGTCTCCTTCGGTTCGCTCGATCCGGGCGAGCGTCGCATCGAGGCCGGTCCGATCAACTGGACGGTTGCCAAGAACAAGTATTTCCTGCTTGGTGTGCTGGCGCCGACCGACAACCCCGGCTTCGCCGAGGTGAACTTCACCGGCGGCGTACGCGAGGCGAAGGCGGCTACGCGCAGCGAGGCGACGATCGTCGCCTCGCTCAAGAGCGGCCGTGTGGCGTTCGAGGTGTACGCTGGCCCGCAGGAGTTCAAGCGGCTGGTCGCCATGGGCCGTGCCTTCGAGACGTCGAACCCGTACGGCGGTTGGTTGCAAGGGGTCGTGCAGCCCTTCGCCACCATGATCATCCGGCTGCTCCTGTGGATGAAGACCACGCTCGGTCTGTCGTACGGCTGGATCCTGGTGCTCTTCGGCGTCGCGGTGCGCATCATTTTGTGGCCGTTGAATCAGAAGGCCATGCGCAGCTCGATGCAGATGCAGCGCATTCAGCCACACCTGCAGGAGATTCAGACCAAGTACAAGGGTGATCAGACCAAGCTGCAGGCGGAAATGATGCGCGTGTACAAGGAGCACGGGATGTCGCCGTTCAGCTCCCTGTCGGGTTGTGTGCCGATGCTGATCCCGTTGCCGGTGTTCTTCGCGCTCTTCTTCGTGTTTCAGAACACGATCGAGTTCCGCGGCGTGTCGTTCCTGTGGTTCCCCGACATTTCGCTCAAGGATCCGTTCTTCGTGATCCCGATTCTCGTGGCGATCACGGCGATGGGCCTGTCGTGGATCGGCATGCGCGGCATGAAGGCGAACGAGCAGCAGAAGATGATGATGTACCTGATGCCGGCGATGATGATGGTGATCTTCTTCAACATGGCCTCGGGTCTCAACCTCTATTACTTCGTGCAGAACCTCGCGTCGTTGCCGCAGCAATGGCTGATCTCGCAGGAGCGCACGAAGATGCAACCGGTCGTGCAGGGATAGCGACGTGGTGACGGCCCGCCAGCTGCCTGGTGGCGACGACACGATCGTCGCCCTTGCCACGGCCACTGGACGCGGGGCGATTGCCGTGATTCGACTGTCAGGGGCGCGAGCGATCGACATTGCTCGCGCCCTTGGCGCACCCGACCTCTCACCGCGCCGCGCCACGCGCGTGCCCTTGGCGCGCCCGACAGGGGAACCGCTCGACGACGCGCTGATCACCTGGTTCGCGGCGCCACGCTCGTACACGGGCGACGACGTGGTGGAGATCTCCACCCACGGTGGCCACGTGGTGCCGGCGCTCGTGCTCGCTGCCTGCGTCGCGGCCGGTGCGCGACTGGCCACGCCGGGGGAGTTCACACGGCGCGCCGTCCTGAACGGCCGCATGGATCTGGTACAGGCCGAAGCGGTGGCCGATCTGATCGACGCGCGCACTTCGGCGATGCAGCGACAGGCGCTCGCGCAGCTCGACGGCGGATTGTCACGTCGCCTGCTCGCGCTGCGCGACGACGTCATTCATCTCGAAGCGCTGATCGCGTACGACATCGACTTCCCCGAGGAAGACGACGGACCGATTGCGCCGGCCCGCATAAAAAATGCGGCGCTATCGCTGCGCGACGCGCTGCGCGCGCTGATCAACACGGCCCCTCAGGCCGCGGTCCTGCGTGATGGCGTACTGGTCGTGATCGCCGGTCCCCCGAACGCCGGGAAGTCGTCACTTTTCAACGCCCTCTTGGGCGAGTCACGCGCGCTCGTCACCCCGATCGCCGGTACAACGCGCGATGCCATTGAAGCGGTCCTCGACCGCGCGCCGCTACCGCTGCGCTTTGTCGACACTGCGGGCCTCCGTGACACCGACGACGAGATCGAGCGACTCGGCATCGAGGTCAGTACGCGCTACCTGGCGCAGGCGCAGATCGTGCTGGCCTGCGGCACCCACACGGACGATGTCGCGGCCACCTGCAACGCGATCGCGCAACGCACGGCGGGCACGGTGATTCCGGTGCGCACGAAAGCGGACCTCGGAGCAGCCGACACCAACGGGGAGGCGATGCGTGTGAGCGCCGAGAGCGGCGAGGGATTGCACGCGCTGTTGGAAGCGATCGATCGGGCGGCGGCACCGAATGCGGATGCGATGTCGCTACCCGCTGGCGATGCCGTCCTGATTACCCGCGAACGGCATCGCGCCGGACTGGCAGCGGCCCTTGACGAACTCACGGAGTTTCTGACCGTGTGGGAGAGCGGTGCATTGCCGGCGCCGGTAGCCGCGGTGCACCTGTACGCGGCCCGCGAGTCGCTGTCGGATCTGATCGGGATCGTAGATACCGAGGATGTACTGGATCGCGTGTTCCGCGAGTTCTGTATTGGCAAGTAGGGCGGCGGAACGGCGCTGCGGTTTTTATCTTATCCCGTGTTGTTTCCAACCATCCGTGTCATCCGTGTTCTGGCTGTTGCCGTTCTCGATCTTGCGAGCAGGACCGGATCAGCCGACGATCGTGAGCCTCGGCCGCTCCATCACCGGGTCGTTCACGGTGGCGAGTTCGTGCACGCTGGCGCGTGTGGCCCAAGCGTATCCACGGGCGGCGATGGCGGCTTCGACCATGCGCGCGCCGAGGAAGTAGCCGGCACGTTCGGGGAGCACCGTGCGCTCCACGGTGCGGGCCTCGTCGCTCATGCCGCCGGAGAGATAGCGCAGGCGCAGGCCGAGGGCCGCGCGATCGCCGTCGGTGACGAGGGCGCGGGCGAGCACGGGCTCGACCTCGCGAACGCGCGCGTACTGCTTGCGGGCAAACCCGAAGTATTCCCACGCGGCGTGTCCCGGGCTGACGGCGCGGGAGACATGAACGGCGAGTCCCTCATTGACGAGCAGCTCGCGCAGCGAGGCCTGACGTCCCGTTTCCCAGTACGAGTAGTAGCCGCCGGCATCTTCCACGAAGCCGCGCATGTCGCTGCGGCTGGAGGGCGACGTGTAGCGCACCACGTGCGTGAGTTCGTGCGCGAGCCAGAGGGGGATCAGCTCGGGATCGAGACCGAGTCCCTGCGTGTCCGGGTTGGCGACACCGGTGAAGTGCTCGAGGCACACGAAGGCCACGCCGCGCCCGTTGACGACCAGCTCTCCGGCATTCGCGGCGCCCACACCGACCATGAGCACGACATCGTACGTCACATCGATGTCGAGCAGGGTGCGGACCTTCTCCTCCGCCTGACGCGCCAGCGCCACCACATCGATGCGCGCGAGAAGCGTGAGCAGGTCGTCGCGATTCGCGTTGACCGTGGAGTGGATGACGTCGTCGAAATGCGGCCCTGATGGCTCGAGGACATAGTTGTCCCAGTAGGCCGTCAGCAGCGCCTTGTGGCGCTCGAAATAGGCGAGATAGGCCGACACACGATCGTCGGCTTCGAGTACGGCGAGAAAATCCGGTACCAGATTGATCAACATCAACGACCCGGGAACGGGAGACCGACGCGATCGAGAGCTACGAGCACTAATCGCCGAACAAGTCGCGAGAAGATAGCCGCGATTTCCGGACGGTACAAGCTCGCGGCGCCGAATCCGACGACCGGTGTTCAACTCCGAGGCGGCAGGTGCCGAGAATATTCATCGTCCCCTGACGCCGTGCTATGACCACGCTGCATCTCATCGAACTGACTTGCCCCGTCTGCGAAACGCTCTTTCGCTCGCAGACCGTCGTTGCCACCAATGCCTTTGGTGGGAAACGCACCGATTTCCACGAACGCGCGGCCGGCATGCAGCCGCTGCCGTACTTCGTGCATCTCTGCACACACTGTGGCTACGCCGGTGTGCAGCGGGATTTCGGAGAAGACGCACATCCCGACGACAGGCTGCGAACGTTGGTGTGGAGCGAGCTGGCGCCGGCGCTCAGCTCGGAGCTGCCGTCGGGCTCTCTCAAGTACGAGCACGCGGCGAGGGTGGCGGAGTGGCAGGAGAGCGATCCGCGATATCTCGCCGATCTCTATCTGCGGGCGGCGTGGTGTTGCGTGGACGAGAGCGACACGGAAGCCGAGCGCTACTTCCGGCGGCACGCCGCGTGGCGCTTCGCGGACGCCCTCGAGGCGTTCGACGGGGTGCCGATGGAAGAGCGCGCCGTGATCACGTATCTCATCGGCGAACTGTGGCGGCGGATCGGCGACGATGCGCAGGCGCAGCAGTGGTTCGAGCGGGTGGCCGACGAAGTCACCGAACCGGTGGCGCAGTCCTGGGTGCTCGAAGCGGCCGATCAGCAGCGGACCGAGCCGCGGGAGTGGTTCTCTTGATAACGGCGAAGTAGGGAGTAGGAGGTAGGGAGTACGGCGACTCCGTACCCCTTACTCCGTACCCCTTACTCAGCGTGTGCCAAACAACCGATCGCCGGCGTCGCCGAGTCCGGGCAGGATGTAACCGTGCTCGTTGAGTTGTCGGTCGAGTGCGGCGGTCAGGATCGGCACATCCGGATGTTCGCGGGCGAGTCGCTCCACCCCTTCGGGTGCGGCAACCAGACAGAGAAAGCGGATGCGTGTGGCACCCGCGCGTTTCAATGACGACACTGCGGAGGCGGCGCTGCCGCCGGTGGCCAGCATCGGGTCGAGCAGCAGGAAATCGCGCTCGCTCACATCGCCCGGCACCTTGAAATAGTAGTCCACCGGCTCGAGCGTATCGTGATCGCGGTAGAGCCCGATGTGACCTACGCGCGCCGACGGCATGAGGCGCAGAATGCCTTCCACCATCCCGAGACCGGCGCGTAGAATGGGGACGAGGGTGAGCTTCTTGCCCCGCACCGACCATCCTTGGGTTGTCTCCAGCGGGGTGTCCACCGACACTGGTTCCAGCGCCAGATCGCGCGTGGCCTCGTAGGCCATCAGCATGGCGATCTCGTCCACCAACTCCTTGAACTGTTTGGTCGGCGTGGCGCGGTCGCGCAGGAGCGTCATCTTGTGCCGGACCAACGGGTGGTCCACGATGCTGAGCGTGGGGAACGTGCGCGGCGAAGTGGGCATGCGCTCGAAGGTAGCCGTTCCCGGCAGCCTCCCGGTAGTATCCCGATACCTCCGTGCCCGTTTCCTCCGCTTCCGCTCCCGCTTCCGCGCCTGCGCGCGACGACGCGCGTGCGCTCGCGCTGATCCAGCGCCACGGGCGTACGGCCACGGCGTTCCGCGCGCTCGGCGCGGGCTTGGAGCACTGGTTCCTGGCCGACGCGCGAGGCGATTGCGGACTGGTGGCGTATCGTCGGACGGCCGGCGCGATGGTTTCGGCCGGCGAGCCGGTGGCCGCCCCACACGACGCGATCGCGGTGGCTGATGCGTTCGTGGCGTTCGCCGCCTCGCAGCGGTGCCGCGTGAGCTTCTTCGCGACCGAGGGCATTCTCGCCGCGTCGCCGCGATTCCGGCGCGTGATGTTGGGCGAGCAGCCGGTGTGGGATCCGCAGTCGTGGGCCGATCATGTGTCCCATCACCGGTCGCTGCGCGAACAGCTGCGCCGCGCACGGGCAAAGGGCGTGACGGTGCAGACGTTCGATGCCGACGCGATGCGCGAGCCGGGCCGACGCGCACTGCTGGAGGCGCTGATCGACCGATGGTTCGCCTCTCGGCCGATGGCGCGCATGGGATTTCTGGTGGACGTCGATCCGTTCGCCTGGTTGGCACTGCGGCGCTCAATGGTCGCGATGCGCGGCAGTACCCCGGTGGCGCTGCTTTCGATGGTGCCCGTACCGACGCGCGGGGGGTGGCTGTTGGAGCATCTGCTGCGCGATCCCGACGCCCCGAACGGCACCGCGGAGTTGCTGGTCGATCACGCGATGCGGGAGTTGGCCGCGGACGGAGTGCTTTGGGCTACACTCGGATTGGCGCCGCTGGCGGGGCCGGTGAGCGGATGGTTGCGCACCATCCGCACGCTGTCGCGGCCGCTCTTCAATTTCGATGGACTCGCCGCCTTCAAGCGGAAACTGCGTCCGCAGCAGTGGGAGCCGATCTATCTCGCGTATCCCCGCGAGCAATCAAGCGTCCGCGCCATGCTCGACGGGCTACGCGCTTTTGCCGGCGGACCGTTGTGGCGATTCGGCTTGCGCACGCTGCTCCGTGGACCGGCGGTGCTGCTGCATGCGCTCGAGTGGTTGCTGGTGCCATGGACGGTGCTGCTGGCGTTGGCGCCGACGTCGCCCTGGTTTCCCTCGGGGATCATACACGGCGCTTGGGTCGGCTTCGATGTCGCGTTGCTCTTTGGACTTCGCGCGCTACGCGCGGGTGGTCAAAAAAACGGAAGCATATGGCGACTGAGTCGCGTGGTCGCTATAGCCGTGACGACCGATGGGCTGCTTACCGTCGCGCAGGCCATCTGGTGGAGCCGCACCACAGTCTCTAGTGCACTCGGCTGGAGCATCGTGCTGATCGCCTGCCTGGGACCGTTTCTGGCGGCTGCGGTTCTCTGGGGGGCGACCCGGCGGCTGGAGCAGTTGCGCACCACGTGAGCCATGCGACGGAAGGCCGAGCATTACGCGGCGGCTGCCACCGTTGTGCCGAAGAGTGCCCCCATCACTTCGCGCATGTCGGGAAGCAGTACGATCTGATCACGCGCCGTGCGCGCGGTCCATCGAACGAGCGGATCGTGACCCGACGGGACGCGCCCTTCAAGCGAGACGAGCGTGTCGGGAAGCAGTCGCTCCACCAATTCGATGTCATCCACCACGAGCCCGAGGAGTTGGTGTCCGCCGTCGTGCACGACCACAATTTCCCGCACATCCTGTCGAATCAGCACACGGGTATCCTGAAACAAGGTACGCATGTGCGCGAGGGTGGTAGTGCGATGTTCCTCGATCATTCCCAGCGCGGCGTCCGTACCGGCCGAGGCGACGAGGGCCTCGGCTTCCGAGGCCAGCGCATGAATCCGTCGATGCGGTTCGTCGAATTTGGTGAACTGGTATTTGAGCGTCGTCGTCGGTGGCACGTAGTGATCGTACCACTTGCCGAAGGCACAGCCATGCGAATCACGAGCCAGCGTGAAGGGCTGCTGGGTGCGAATGCTCTCGACGAGTACATCCAGCCATCGAATGTGATCGGCCTCGCGCGCCTCGAGCAGCGCCACCATGTCGTCGGTCTCCGTCGCGCGCCGCGGCGATCCGAGACGTACACGGGCATCGACCGCGCGTATGGTCCGTCCGCGCCGTATCGCGATGCCGCGCACATAGTCCGGTGCTGACGGGAGCGCCGACATGTCACCGCACAGCAGCATCTCCATAACCCACGGGCTGGGGATCCCGATCATGGTGGTGTCGACACGAGCGATCACGAAGGGCTGCTCGAGCGAAGGTATGGTAACGGACATCGGCTATGGGTAGGAATATCTGGGCAGAACCGCACAGGACTACACGTAGTTTCGGCCGATCAATCCGTAGCCTTGAGCCGAGGTCGCGCCCCGGTTCAAGGTCAGGGCTGGCCGCGTTCGCGGACCGTGCTCCACGAGCGTTAGCTTTCCCCAGATGCGTACCCAATCCACTGACTTCGTGTCCGAATCCCAGCCAGCGCCTGCATCGCTCCAGCGGGTGGCGGTCTACTGTGCCACCAACGACGGCGCGCGCCCGGAATATCTGGAGTGTGCGCGGGCACTTGGCACGTTGATGGCCCAGCGTGAACTCACCGTGGTGTATGGCGGCGGTCGGGTCGGGTTGATGGGCGCGCTCGCCGATGCGGCGTTGGCGGCGGATGGCGAAGTCATCGGCGTGATGCCGCACGGTCTGGTGCAGCGCGAAGTCGCGCACCATGGTCTGACGGCGCTGCGGGTGGTGGAATCGATGCACGAGCGCAAAGCGATGATCGCGGAGCTCGCCGACGCCTTCATTACGTTGCCAGGTGGCCTCGGCACGCTCGAGGAGTTTTTCGAGACGTGGACGTGGGCCCAGCTCGGTGTGCACAAGAAGCCGATGGGACTCTTCGATGTCGCGGGATATTGGACTCCACTCGTGGCGCTGCTCGACCACATCGAAGCCGAGGGATTTCTCCGTGGAACTCCGCGCGAGTGGTTGGTGGTGAGCGATGATGCCTCCTCGATGCTGACCCGACTGCAGACGTTCACTGCACCGACGGTGCGTCGTTGGATCCGTCTCGGCGAAACGTGAGACGCTGCTATCGCTGAGCA
Source organism: Gemmatimonadales bacterium (assembly GCA_038210005.1). Classification (GTDB taxonomy): domain Bacteria; phylum Gemmatimonadota; class Gemmatimonadetes; order Gemmatimonadales; family Gemmatimonadaceae; genus Gemmatimonas. The sequence goes on along the minus strand of JBBQXC010000019.1, from coordinate 30,557 downwards.
TGCAGCCGTTCGGCTGCACCTAGCAAAGGGCGCCGAGCCCATCGAGAATCCGTCGGGTATGCACACCGAAGGTTGGGAACCGACTCCGCTCACATCAGATCCGCGATTCACGCGCGGGCTTGCTGTTGCTGCGATCGTGCTGACTGTGCCGAGCCTGCTGGGCTGGCTCTTCGGCATTCCATGGCTCGTGCAACCTTTCGAGACGTTCGCGCCCGCACGACTGGGCGGCACCGTGATGATCACGATGGGCGCCGGAGGTCTGCTCGCGAAACTCGCTGGGCGACGTCTACTGGCTCGTCGCTTGGCCGTGCTGTGCGGACTGGCCGCGTTGCTGGCCTTGTTGATGGCTTGGCGGCATGCGTCATTGCCGCTGGATGCGTTCGCCCGCGCCCGGGTTGGTGACGGGTCACCGCTTCGCGACATCCCGACTTCGGCGGCGCTGTTGTTTCTGTTGTACAGCATGGCGCTGTACCTGTTGGCATCGGAGTCGCGATCGGAGCGTCGGCGCACTATCGCTGGCGCGTTGGCGGCGCTGCTCGTGGCCAGCAGCGGGGTATTATTGTTGGCGCAGCTTGCCGGGATGCCGGGGTCCGACGGCGCCACCGCGGCCGCCCGCGCACCGTTGCATAGTTTGCTGGCGTCGCTGCTGCTGGGTACAGCACTGCTGCAACGCACCATGGCGTATGAAGCGCGCACCAAGGCGCCGCCGCGATGGGCCCCGGTACTGGCCGGTGCGAGCACGCTGCTGCTGGTGCTGGTACTCTGGCAGGCGTTGGTGGCGCGTGAGCTGTCGCAGAGCCGCACGCGGGCTGCGCTAGCCGCTGACGCGCTGGATCGGGCGGTGCAGCGGCAGTTTCTCGCCGTCGATCGCGCGCTCGGTCGGCAGGTAATGTTACTCTCAGGTGACGGTCGTATCGATGAAGCGACGTGGACCATTGCGTTCCCGCGGCTGATCAACGAGACGAACGGACTGGCGGGTATGTTGTGGCTGGATTCGACCGGCACCGTGTTGCGTGCCGTTCCATCGGCTCGGCTTTCGACGACGGTGCACGATCAGCTCGTCGATTTCGTGTCGCGCCGGTATCACGCGGATCTCGCGTCGGTACCGCCGACTGCCCCCCCCCCGACGACCGTGCGACATACTATACCGCTGCACGACGCACCGTGGGGGATCGCCTTGGTGTATCCGATCGCTGCGCCGCTGTCGTCGGCATCGCACGGACGCACGGTGCTGGTCGGCTTCGTGGACGAGGCGGAGTTGATCGGCGAGTTCACGAGCGATGCACGCGGTGGATTTGCGGTCGCGGTATCGCGTGGTGACTCGATCATCACCGGACGGGTGGCGTCGGCGTCGCCTGAGTACACCGCGCCGCTGCAACTCGGTGCGCGCCAACTCACGGTGTCGGTGTCACAGGCGCCCGGCACGTCGCGATCCACGCTGCCCGAACTCGTGTTGATTCTGGGCGTGGGGGTGGCTGTGCTGTTGTCGGTCACCATGTGGCAGCAGCGCGAGATGTTGGTGCAGGCGCGCAATGAAGGGAAGCTGCGGATGCAGCGGGCCATCGAGCGGGCCACCGATGGTGTGTGGGAAGTCGATGTCGTGCGTGGCACCATGCATCGCACTCCTGCGTTGCTGCGCTATCTCGGGATCGACCCCTTGGTGCTCGAGGGTGGATTCGCCGCCTGGTCGGCGCTCATTCATCCCGACGACAAAGCCGCGTTCACGCTTGCTCTCGACGCGCACGTGAGCGGTCGATCCGAGGCGTTCGAGTGCGAATATCGGCTGCATGCCGGAGACGGCTCATGGCATACGCTGGTCGATCGCGGCCGCGTCGTGGAACGCATTGCCGACGGGAGTCCGACCCGCCTGCTGGGCATTTCCGCCGATGTCACGGAGCGTGCGCTGGCGGACGCGTCGCGAGAGGAAAGCGAGCGCCGCTTCCGGGCGATGTTCGACACGGCGAATCAGGTGCAGCTGTTGCTCGATTACGACGGCAGTATTCTGGAGGCGAACCGCGCGGCGGGAGAGCTGGCGGGGACCACGGCCGACGCGCTGCAGGGTCTGCGCTTTTGGCTGGCACCGTGGTGGGCTGATGACGCGCTCACTGGAGAGCGTGTGCAGGATCGCTTTGTGAAGGCGCGTGCCGGCGAATCCAATCGATTCGAAGTCGAGATCGGCCGCGCGGGTGCTCGGTTCGCCGCGATCGACTTCTCGCTCAAGCCGATTCTGGACCATGAGGATCAGGTGGTGCAGGTTCTGGTGGAAGGGCGCGACCTGACGGTGCGTAAACGGGCGGAGGAATCCCTGCGTGAGATCGGTGCCCTGACCACCATGGGGCAGCTCGCCGCACGCGTGGCGCATGAGATCAACAATCCGCTCGCCGGCATCCAGAACGCGTTTTTGCTGATTCGCGGGGCGATTCCGACGGATCATCCGCACTACCGGTTCGTGGGTGCGATCGAGCGGGAGATTGCGCGTATCGCGGCGGTCACGCGGCAGCTCTACGAGACGTACCGCCCCGACCAATCGATGATGGCACAATCGTCGGTGATTCTGGCAGTGACCGATGCGGTGAGTTTTCTCGAACAGGTGAATCGCGTCCGTCAGGTCAAAATCGTGACGGATCTGTCGCGTGCGCCGTCACTCGTGCCGGTGCCTGATGCGCTTCTTCGACAAACGATGTACAATCTCATACAGAACGCGCTCGACGCATCGCCGGCGAATGGTACGATCACCGTGACGGCGATGGTGGAGCAGGACGAGTGCGTGCTACGAGTGACTGACGAGGGGCCCGGTGTTCCCGAGGCGCTTCGACAGCGCATCTTCGACCCGTTCTTCAGCACCAAGGATCGTACCGTGAAAACGGGCGGTATGGGGATCGGTCTCTCGCTGGTCAGGCAGTCCGTTCACGCTGTAGGCGGCTCCATTGTCGTACATGATCGGCCACAAGGTGGCACTGAATTCGAAGTCCGTTTGCCGATGACCCCTTTGGATACTGGAGTGCTGCGATGAGTCGCGGACGAATTCTGATTGCCGATGACGAGCCCACGTTTCTCAACTCCACCGCCGAGCTGCTGCGAGCGGAGGGGTTTGCGGTTGATACGGTCGAAGACGCCGCCTCGGCGCTGGCCGCGATTTCGGCTGCGACGTACGACCTGCTGATCACGGACCTCGAGATGCCGGGGAACGCGGATCTGGATCTGGTGCAGCAGGTCGCCCACCTGAGCGGCGGACTGCCGATCATCATTCTCACGGGATTCCCGTCCGTCCGGTCGGCTGTGGCGTCCATCGAACTCCCGGTTGCCGCGTACTTGGTGAAGCCGGTGCACTTTCCGGAGCTGCTGAAGCGCGTCACGAGTGCGGTCGCGCGCTTTCGCTCGTATCAGGCGATGCAGAGCGCGGAAGCCCGGCTGCGCGAATACCGGTCGCAGGTGGAGGCGCAGCCAGTCGCGCCGGCCACTGACGGGCATGGTGTCGATACGTTTCTGGCGCTGACGCTGCGCAATGTGATGGGATCACTGACCGATCTCGAACAGCTGGGTCGTGCGCTGGCAGGACAACAGACGCTGCAAGAGCATCCGTGTCAGCTCATGAACTGTCCGCGCGGCGCGCAGCTTCAAGCGGCCGTGGAGGAGACGATCGCCGTGCTCGAGGAGACCAAGGGTGCTTTCAAGTCCAAGACGCTCGGCGACTTACGTCATCGGTTGGAACTTTTGGTCAAACTGGTCTAGCAGATACCAACAGCGCCGATGTGGAGATCTTTGTGAGTTCTGCACATCGCATGGCGACCTGTGACACACTTTGTGACAGTTGGCGCTTGCGCATCTGACTCGGACGAACGATTCTCCAAGTAAGGGAAGCGACGACGGAGTGGTTTATCCGCTGCACCGTTTTTCCCTGATCGCAGCACTGCGGCACGACATATGGATCGCTCGATCGATCCAACCTTGGCGACGGGATACCGATCCCGGAGTTGAAGGCGCGAAGTCTCGCTCTCATTCAGAGCGGGCATCGCGCCTTTTTGTTTTCCCAATCTGTGATATGCAGCACGTGAGCGCAGTGTTTGACCACTGTGCCCGGTTCGCCCACTCGGACAGAATACCTTCGGGTGCCTGTCCACACGAGACTCCGCTTATGAGCAACGTGGCTCTGTACACCGTCGATCCCTCAACGCAGGTCCGCAGCGCATTGGCTTCGCCGCGCTCTCCGGCCGCGCGCGAGCGTCATCTTCGAATTGCCGCACGCGGGAGTTCGACGCAGCCGCGCGCCACGATGCGTATTCTGGTGGTGAGTGAGCGTCTGTCGTTCGTGGACGCCTTGCGCGTCATCGTGGAAGCAGACGGCCGCGAGCTCTTGCACGCCGCCCATGCGGCGGGTGTCTGTGAGTTCATTACCAGGGCCGAGATCAACGTCGTCATCGCCGACCAGCAGCTTCCCGGCGACGATGGCTTCCGTCTGCTCGATGAACTGCACGAAGTGCACCCGACGCTGCTGACCGCGATGGCGACCGCGCCCGGCGCCACCAACGCCGCGATCAAGGCCTTCGAGCGCGGCGCTGCCGACTACATCAACACGCCGGTTCAGCGTGACGACGTGATCGCCTTCCTGCGTCGCGCCGACGCGATGACGACCCTGCGTGTGGAGGCGACGCCGGAACCGGACGCTGAAGTCAGCGAGTTTCGCGGCATGTATGGAACCACGCCGGTCATGCGGGACGTATTCCGGATGATCTCGCGTGTGGGTCGCACCGACGTGACGGTTCTTGTGGGCGGCGAGAGCGGCACCGGCAAGGAGCTGGTCGCGCGCGCGCTGCATGATGAAAGCGCGCGGCGTCACAAGCCGTTCATTGCGCTCAACTGCTCGGCGCTGCCTTCGGAGCTGGTGGAGAGTGAGCTGTTCGGACATACGCGTGGCGCGTTCACGGGCGCCGTGAAGGATCGCGGTGGCCTGTTTGAAGCGGCGCACGGCGGTACGCTTTTCCTGGACGAGATCGGCGACCTCGGCCTGATGGCGCAGGCGAAAGTGCTGCGCGCGCTGGAGAGTGGCGAAGTGATGCGGGTCGGCGGCACGAAGACCACGCGCGTGGACGTGCGTGTGATCGCGGCCACGAACCGTCCGCTCGACGAGATGGTGGCTGATGGTCGCTTCCGTGAAGATCTCCTGTACCGTTTGAAGGTGATCTCGCTGGCGCTGCCGCCGCTGCGAGACCGCAAGTCCGATGTGCCGTTGCTCTCGAGTCACTTCCTGCACGTGTTCGCCGAGCGTCATGGCTTGCCGGCGCGCCGGATCAGCGACGACGCGAGCGAGATTCTGCTGAATTACGACTGGCCGGGCAACGTGCGCGAACTGCGCAATGTGATCGAAGGCGCGTTGGTGATGGCGGACGGGGTAGAGATCTGCCCGTGCGATTTGCCGGCGAGTCTCACGAAGCAACGTCCGATGCGCGCCATGGCGATCATGGAACAGTCGGCTGACTTGCCGTTCGTGGAAGCGCGCGAGCGCGCCCTGCGGGAGTTCGACCGCGCGTTTCTGGGTGCGGCGCTGGCGCGCAACGGCGGCAATATCGCCCGCACCGCGCGCGCGCTGGGGCTGCATCGCCAGTCGCTGCAGAAGTTACTGGCGCGTCGCGACCTGCGGCAGCCGTCCGAGATGCAGCGGGAGCTGTAAGCGAGCTGAGCCATAAAGCGCCCGCGGGGCAGTACAGGCGCCGACCACATGACACTTTTTTCGCTTGTTGTGCCGTGGCGCACCTGCGCAAGGCGGTAAAACGCATTAGCATGCCTTCTTGAGCGCCGAAGCAGGGCCGCGGCGTATCGAGTGGCGCGCAATATGCGGCGTGTTCCAGTTACCGCAGTATCCGATTTGCTCGACGAAGAGCGATCACCCATCTCGACAGGAGAGGGCATGCACATCCTCATGACGCGTATCACCGCAGCACTGTTCGAATACGTGAAGGACCTCGTGGGTCGCGCGCGCATCGCGTCGATCACGGAATGGCCGATGTACCGCGAGTGGTAAGTACGCAGCGCCATCCGACGCCCGGAAGAAATGACGGCGTCGTGGTTGCGACCATGGTGAAGACTGACCGTCTCCTGTCCCTGTCCATCCGAGGATCGGGCGCCTAGAATTGGGTGTCGCGCCTGTAGCGCGCCCGCCATCGTCGGATCGACGGCGAAGTGACGGTCTGTGCGAGCAGGTTCTCCATTCGCATGGGTTCGTGACGCACCGCAAGAATGGGCTTTCGGGTCATCACCCCTGCCGCGGGAAACGGCCGGGGGAGTGGTGGCGTGCCGATCGGCCGACTCGATGACGTCGACGCCGTACGGTGACTGCCGGCGCTGACGCAGAAGCGGGTGACGTTCTAACCTCAGGATCAGGTGCGTATGCAGATCGAGTTCTCCGGCGCCGCCCGGGAAGTCACCGGCTCCTGCCATATCCTCCGCGTCGGCCAGCGCACGGTGCTGCTCGATTGCGGGCTGTTTCAGGGCAGACGTAGCGAAAGCCGCGAAAAGAACGCCAAGCTCCCGCTGCCGGTCGACGAAATCGACGCGGTGGTGCTCTCGCACGCGCATATCGACCACGCTGGTCGTTTGCCCTACCTCGTGGCGCAAGGCTACAAGAACTCCATCTGGGCCACCAGCGCCACGCGCGATCTCTGCGCCATTATGCTCGCCGACTCGGCGCATATCCAGGAAAAGGACGCCGAGTTTCTCGAGCGGCACGGCCGGCCGCATGCCGAACCTCTGTATCGCGTGGAGGATGCTACGCGCACGCTCGAGCAGATGATCGGCATGCCGTACCGCAAGTGGTTCGAGGTGACCGACGGTGTGCGCGCGATGTACACGGAGGCCGGACACATTTTGGGCAGTGCGTCGGTCGTGCTGGAGTTGCGCGAGGGCAATGAATTCCGCCGCGTGGTGTTCTCCGGCGACGTCGGACGTCACGATCTCCCGATCATCCGCAATCCCGAGCCGCCCACCGGTGGCGCGCACGTGATTCTGTGCGAAAGCACGTACGGCAATCGCGATCATGAATCGGTGAACGGCGCGCGCGAGGAGCTGGGGCGGGTGGTGCGCGAAACGGCCGCCCGTGGCGGACGTGTGCTGATCCCCGCCTTCGCGGTGGGACGCACGCAAGAGCTGGTATACGACCTGCACGAACTGCATCGCGACGGCAAGATTCCGACGCTACCGATCTTCATCGACTCGCCGCTGGCGACCGCTGCAACGTCGGTGTTCGCGATGCACCCGGAAGTGTTCGACCACAGCGAAGATCTGATTCGTCACACGAACGATCTGTTCGACTTCCCGCTCGTGCAGTTCACGCGCGATGTGAACGAATCGAAGGCGCTGAACAGCATGCACGGCCCGATGGTCATCATCGCGGCCTCGGGGATGGTGGAATCGGGGCGCATTCTGCACCATCTGCGCAACGGTGCCAGTGACGCGCGCAATACGATCCTGATCGTGGGCTTCATGGCCGAACACACGCTGGGCCGTCGCATTCTGGAGCAACGACGTGTCATCAAGATTTTCGGCGACGAGGTCGAACTCGCAGCGCAGGTAGAGGTCCTGAACGGTTACAGCGCGCATGCAGACCGCACCGAACTCCACGCCTGGCTAAACGCGGTACGTGACGGCGGTGCGGCCGAAGGCCGGAATCAGCCGCACGTGTATCTGGTGCACGGTGAACAGCCGGCGCAGCTTGCGTTCGCCGAGCAACTGCGGGCCGATCACTTCACTGTGGATATTCCGGCGCCCGGCACCGTCGTGACGTTGTAGTCACACCGGCGGCCCCAAGCCCTTGTGCCTTCGCGGCGGGCGCGCAAGCAGTAGCTTGGCATCATGGAACTCGTAGCCCGTCGGCGGTATCGACCCCCACTCGTTCTCCGGCTCATCGGCGCGGTGCTGACGGGGTGGCTGCTGTGTGTGGCCGTCATCTTCGGCTGGTCGCGACGGGCGGCCGAGGGTCATGCCGATGCCATCGTGGTCTTGGGCGCTGCGCAGTATGGTGGACGCCCGTCGCCGGTGCTCCGCGCCCGTCTCGATCACGCGCTGGCGCTGTGGAAAAGCACTCGGGCCGATCGTGTGGTGCTGACCGGCGGTCGTCGCCCGGGCGATCTGATCAGCGAAGCGGCGGCGGGGCGACGGTATCTGGTGCGCCGCGGCGTACCCACGCAGGCGATGTTGTTGGAGCCGGCAGGGCGTACGTCGCTGGCCTCCATAGAAGGCGCGGCCCAGCTGCTCAAGGCGTGGCGTGACTCCCTCCCGGCCAATGTCCGCGACACCATGCCGGGTCGCCCGAGCGTGCTGCTGGTGAGCGACCCGTTTCATATGCTCCGACTCGACGTGCTCGCCCGCTTGCACGGTCTGCGCCCGCTACCGTCTCCCACGCGCACGAGTCCCATCTCGGCCAATCGTGCGGTGGCGATCGAGTACATGTTGCGCGAGTCGATCGCGCTGCCCACCGACGTGGCGCTCACGTGCTGGTTGATGCTGACCGGCGGCTCCGTGAACGCGCCGGCGTCGCGGTAACGTCTGAACGCCGCCGGCCTATTTCAGCGCTGGTCTGACCATTCGTCGCGACCCGTTTCGGTCAACTTCATACAGTGGCGCGGTAGCGATGTCGTCACCGAATGCCATGGCCGTACCTTCGCTCGCGCCGACGGTCATCGAGCGTATGGCCGAGAGAAACGAGTAGCCGTCCGCGCCGGTCATGGTGGTGACGTAGCCCATGTCCGAAAGCGATGCAACGGTAATGCGGCTGATCGGCATGCCGCCTGGTTGCGCGTAGCCCTGCATCAGTTCGTTCGCAAAGATCGAGTGGCGCCAATGCGTGTCGCGCGTTCCCGGCGATCCGGAGTTCTCTACCGGCACACCAGGACCAGCGTAGCTGAAGCCGTTCGTGCTGCCGAGCTGCGCGCGTGCCAGAACGCCATTGAAGTAGGGATCGTCGCTGCCGGCGCCAAGGAGCAACTGGCGCTGGTAGTTCCAGAGCGTGCCGATGCCAAGGATGTGTCCCATTTCGTGCAGGACGACGTTGTCGAGTGTGCCCTGCGACAACAACAGGGCCAGATCGTCCTGATCGAGCTCAAAGAAACCCATGATCGGCAACTTGTTGCCCGAGTTGACGTAGCAAGGGCTGGCCTGAGCAAGAATTTTCCCTGTTCCATCGATCGACGCGATACGGACGTACACGAGCAGATCATTGATGCTTTCGTTCACCGCTGGAATCCAACTTTGGCACTCGCCGTCCGGCACCTTGAGCGAAACGGTACCGACGTCCCCGGTGATAACCCGACGCCACCGCGCCACCGCGCTGGCGAACGCGTCACGCTGGCGAGCCGTACCGCCGTCACCGATGAAGCGCACGGTGATATCGTACTGGGATGGGCGCAACGAGGCGCGAAACGTGACCGATGTGCCGGGTGAAGCACCAGTCGACGCGACAAGCGTTTGCGTGGGTCCGACACCCAAGGTCCATGCGCCAGCCGAGGCGTACCCGACACTGTCGGTGACGACCGTGCTGCGCGTCACTGAGCCGGAGCTACCCGACGGCGTGAACGTCACGGTGACGTTGGGCACCGGACGTCCGGCGTCGCTCAGAAGTCGCACGCTCGGCGCGACCGGCAATGCCGTATTGGGATCGCCCGCCTGATTGTCACCGTCAGCGGCGACGAGCGCAGAACGGACAACCGCCGTCGGGCTGACGGTGTCGACTGGTGCGGTGACCTTGTCACTGTCACAGGCGGACAACGTCGCGAGGGTTCCCAAGGCGAACGCGACTCTTGCGGCGGTCCGAGACGACGTGCTCACGCCTCGGCGCACCGAACGGCGGTGTAGTTCATGCGCAGTCCTGGCGAATGGTTGCGGGCATCCGGCAACATCGCCGTAAGTACATGCTACTTGCGCACACCCAACGCCGTTCCGGATAAAACACCGGCGTTGTGGTGACGATCACAATGCGCGCGCCGAATGCTCCCTAACGCCTCTCGCGCGGCAGGCGTGCGATGCTGCCATCGGCGCGTCGCTGCTTGATCTCGATGTCGGGCACGAGGTCGCGGTGCGGTATTCCCGAGGTCTCGTCGAATCCGAAGCCGCTGCGCAGTGCGGCGGTGAGCGAGAACGGATCCGCGGCGGCGAGGTTCACGGTGTAGCCGAGATCCTGCAGCGAACCGACGGTGATGCGGCTGAGCGGTTGCACCTGATTGACCGCGAAGCCCTGCATCAATTCGCGTTGCATGACGGACGTACGCCAGTGCGAGTTCACGGTGCCGCTGCCGCCGGTGTTTTCGACCGGCACCGGCCTCCCGGAATAGGTGAGCGTGTTGATGGCCGCGAACTGCGCGCGTGCGCCGCTGCCCACGTAGTGCGGGTCGTTCGTGAACGATGTGTCCAGCAGCGCGCGCTGGAAATTCCAGATGGTCCCGATGCCGAGCACGTGGCCGATCTCGTGGAGCACGACTTTCTCGAACTGCCCTCGCGCGACAAGCAAATCGACGTCGTACGTGTCGAACTCCATGAAGCCGAGAAACGGGATCGCGTTGGCGTTCACATAGCAGGGGCTGGCCTGTCCGAGGATATTGCCCGCGCCCGGTGTACCCGGCCCATCGATGGAGTCGATGCGCGCAAAGATCACGGTGTTTTGCACCGTGCCGGTGAGTGCCGGCGTCCACGTGTCACAGTCGCCGGCAGGGATATTCACGTTGTTGATGGTGCCGATGCTACCCACGATGACCTGCCGCCACTTGGCGACCGCATTGGCGAAGGCCGTGCGGACCGGTAGGGAGGCGTTCCCGATGAAGCGGACGTCCACGTTGAAGGCCGAGAGCGTGACCGTTGTCGTGAACGTGGCCGACTTGTTGGGGAGGACCGGGCTGGTCGCGACGAGGGTCTGCGTGCTGGCCGTGCCAAGTCGCCAGCTGCCCACGAAGGCCGTGCCGGTAGCTGGATCGGTGATGACCGAGCTGCCGGTCACCGTACCGGAGTTCGTGCCCGGCGTGAAGACTACGGGCACATTGCCGACCGGATTGCCATAGGCGTCTATCACGCGCACACCGGGGGGCGTGCTGATGTTGATGCTGGCGACGCCCGGTTGATTGTCACCGACAAACTTGACGAGGTCGGCGGCCGGTCCGGCGATGGCGTTCACGCTAAAGGCCGCCGGCTGTGCGCCCGTGGCTGTGGCCAACACGATCTGCTGGCCGACCGCCGTGCCGATCGTCCAAGCACCGATCGCGGCGATACCCAGCTCGTTACTCGACTGCTGGGCTCCGAGGATCACCCCGTTACCCTGCACCATGGTGAAGACGACGGGGGTGCCCGCGAGCGGGTTGCCGTACTGATCTTCGGCGCGCACCGCGGGTAGCGACGGCACGGGCGTATTCACGGGGGCCTGCTGGTCCCCGATGCTGACCGGCGTGAGCCGCGACAGCGGACCGGCCGTCGCGGTAGCGGTGAACGTGACGGCGGGAATGCCGTCGGCGGTGGCCTGCAGTGTCTGCTGCCCGGCGGTCGTGCCAAGCGTCCAGCCGCCCGATGTGGCGTTGCCGCTGCCGGTGGTGCGGACGGAGTCGTTCACGACCTTGCCGCCACCGCTCGTGATGCGCCAGCGCACCATGACGTTCCTGACGCCTTTGCCTTTGGCGTCGGTGATGCGCACGGCGGGCGCGGCCGCGACCGTGGCCGCGACCGCCGCCGCCGCCGTGGTGCTGGCCGTCGCCGCTGCCGCGCTCGGCACTTGAGGGTCACCGCCGCAGGCGGTGAGCAGTCCAAGTACTCCGAGTGCTCCGAGCAGCTGGACGGTTCGGCGATTCGAAAAGGTCATAGGGGAACTCGGGGAGAGAAATGTCCTACTGCCGACAAGGTGGGTTCAGGCGCATGGGGTTCCGAGTTTCGTGACCACCCCCCCAATATTGAACCATGCGCATTCCAGTCGAGAGTTATCACCTCCCGAACGGCCTGCATGTGGTGCTCTCCGAGGATCACACTGCGCCGATCGTAGCGGTCAATTTGTGGTATCACGTAGGTTCGGCCAATGAACGGCTCGATCGAACGGGTTTCGCTCACCTGTTCGAACATATGCTGTTTCAGGGGTCGGCGAACGTCGAAGCCAACGAGCATTTCGAACTCGTCCAGCGGGCGGGCGGGACGCTGAACGGGTCTACGTGGCTCGATCGGACCAACTACTACGAAACGGTTCCGTCGCATCAGATTGCCCTTGTGCTCTGGCTCGAAGCGGACCGCATGGGGCGGATGCTGCCGGGCCTCACGCAGCAGAAGCTGGACACGCAGCGCGACGTCGTGAAGAACGAACGTCGCTGGTCGGTCGACAATCAGCCCTACGGCACGTGGTGGGAGCGTTTGCCGGCGCTCTGCTTCCCGGAGGAGCATCCGTTCCATCACTCGTTGATCGGGTCCATGGAGCATCTGACTGACGCGTCGCTCGACGACGTCGCGGATTTCTTCCGAACGTACTACACCCCGGACAACGCAGTGATCACGGTGGCTGGTGATTTTGATCGCCAAGAGACGATGCGGCTGATCGAGGCGTGCTACGGACCGATTCCGCGCGGCGCCGCCCGCCCGCCGCTTCGCGACATGACCGTGCCGCCCACCTTTGGCGACACGCGCCGTGTCGTGGTACCCGATGCCGTCGCCTTACCGCGTCTGTTCGTGGCCTGCCGTACTCCGGTGTTCGGCAGTGATGGTTACTACGCTGCGTCGCTCGCCGCCGCCGTGCTTGGCCTGCGCACCGGGTGTCGACTGGAGCAGTCGCTGGTGCGGAAGCAGCGCATTGCGTCACAAGCGAGTGCCTTTACCTACGACTTGGCGAAGGGCAGCGACCTGCTCGTGGTCGACGCCACGGCGCACCCGGACGTCACGCCGGAACAGCTCGAAGCCGCTGTGCTGGCCGAGCTCGATCTCATGCACCAGCAGGGCGTCACCGATGCCGAAGTGCAGCGCGCCCGCGCGCTGATCGAGACGAGTTTTGTGACCAGTATGCAGTCGGCCGCCGAGCGCGCCGACCAGCTGTCGCGCTTTGCGACGTACTTCGGTGATCCCACGTTGATCAACGAACAGGTGGAGCGCTACGGCGCGACGACCACGGCGGCGGTCTCCGCGCTCGCGCGCGAGCGGCTTGGTCCCGACAATCGCGCGCTGCTGCTGTTCGTGCCGGCCAAGGAGCAACCGCAGGTCGACCATGGCGAGATGGTGGAGGCCGGCGCATGACCGACAAGCTCACGAATACCACCCCCGACGTCGTGCAGGATGCGACGCCGGCCTCGCTGCTGCGGCCCGGCGCCGGCACGCCCAGCACCTATCGGTTTCCGCACTTCTCCACACGTATTTTGGCCAACGGTCTGCGTCTGATCGTGGCACAGGTACCGGCGTATCCGGTGGTGACGACCCTGGCGGTCATCGAAGCGGGCGCCACGCGCGATCCGCGCGACTACGAAGGCCTCGCGCAACTCACCACGCGTGCGCTGGCCGAAGGCACACGCGACATGAACGCGCTCGAGCTCACCTCGCGACTGGAGATGCTCGGCACGACACTCGACACCGGTGCCGATTGGGATTCCGCGATCGTGCAGATCACCGCGCTGTCCTCGCGCATCGACGACGCCGTCGCGGTATTGTCGGAAGTGCTGCGCTACCCGGCGTTTCCCGAGTCGGAGCTGGAGCGCATGCGCGGCGAGCGGCTGGCCGATCTGGCGCAGCTGCGCGCCGAACCGCGCGGGCTGTCCGACGTGTTCTTCTCACGGTTGCTGTACAAGGCGGAGTCGCGTTTCGCCCGGCTGGCCGGTGGCGACGAACAGAGCATCATGCGCCTCACGCGCGAGCACGTGCAAGCGTACCACACGGAGTTTTATCGTCCCGACGCCGCGGCGTTGATGATGGTGGGCGATATCGATGTGGAGCACGCCGTGGCGCTGGCCAGCACGCACTTCGGCGATTGGATCGGCAAAGCGCCTCCGGTAACGGAACCGATGGACACTCAGCGTTTCCCCGAGTCGCGTGTGCACCTCGTGCACAAGCCGGACGCGCCGCAGTCGGAGGTGCGCGTGGGGCACGTGGCGATTCCGCGCCTGCACGAGGACTACTTCCCCGTGGTCGTGATGAACGCGATCCTCGGCGGACTCTTCTCGTCGCGACTCAATCTGAATCTGCGCGAAGTGCACGCGTACACGTATGGCGCGCACTCGGCGTTCGATTGGCGTCGTGCCGCCAGCCCGTTCGAAATTTCGACCGCCGTGGAAACGGCGGTCACGGCCGATGCGTTGCGTGAGATCGCGCTCGAATTCGCACGCATTCGTGAAGCGCCGGTGAGTGAGGCGGAGCTCTCGTTGGCCACGAGCTATCTGGTGGGCGTCTTCCCGATTCGATTCGAGACCACCGCCGAAGTGGCGGGAGGATTGGCGAACGTGGAGATCTTCCGCCTGCCGACCAACTACTTCGATACGTATCGTGAGCGGGTGAAGGCGGTCACGGCGCAGGATGTGCTGCGTGTGGCGCAAACGCACCTCGATCCGAGTCGCTTGCAGGTCATCGTCGTGGGTGATGCCACGGCGATCCGTCCAACCATCGAAGCGCTGTCGCTTGGACCGGTCACCGTGTACGACCCGGCCGATGATGATGTCGCTGCCGCGCCTGTGTCTTCCTCCTCAGCCTCCTGAAACGCCGTGTCGCCAGCGAAGAAGTCCGTGAGTAAGCGGGTGAAGCCGCCCAAGTCGCCGTACTACGAAGTGCGCCGCTCCAAGATCCAGGGACGCGGTGCGTTCGCGATCCTGCCGATTCGCAAGGGCAAGAAGATCGATGAGTACTGGGGACAGCCGATCACGCATGAGGAGGCCGACCGGCGGTACGACGACAACGGAGGCCGTCATCATACCTTCCTGTTCGTGCTCGACGACGACACGGTGCTCGACGCGCGTTACGGCGGCAACGATGCCCGGTTCATCAACCACTCGTGCGATCCAAACTGCGAGACGGTGATCGACGACGGACACATCTGGATCAAGGCGATCAAGGCGATCAAGCCGGAAACGGAGCTGGCGTACGACTACCGCTTCGAGTGGCAAGATGAGTACGAGCCGGAAGACGTGCGCTACTACGCCTGCCGCTGCGGCACCAAGAAGTGCCGTGGGACGATTCTGCGCATCCCGGTTTATCTGCGCCCGACTATCAAGAAGTGGCTGGCCGGCGACGATGTGCCGCTGCCGAAGAAGCCCAAAAAGGCGGTGAAGAAGGTGGCGCACCCCCACGTGGCAGAACGGCATGCCACCCGGACCGCCCGCTGATGGCGATCGAACGACAGAGACCCGGCAAGATCATCGGGACGCGCGGCTACACCGGGAAGGTGATCTCGATCGACATCGATACGGTGCGCTTTCCGGACGGGTCGACCGGTCAGCTGGAAATGGTGCGGCATCCCGGGGCCAGCGCGGTGGTGCCGCTGCTTGGTGACCTCGACGATGATCCCGAGGTGTTGCTGATCCGTCAGTATCGATATGCGGCCGAGGGATATCTGTACGAGATCCCGGCCGGCCGCCTCGAAGCGGGGGAAGAGCCGCTCGCCTGTGCCCATCGCGAGCTGAAAGAGGAAACCGGCTACACCGCTTCGCGTGTCGAACATCTGTTCACGATGTTCACGACGCCCGGCTTCACCGACGAGAAGATCCATCTCTTCATGGCGACGGGGCTCGAGGCGGGCGAGTGGAAGCGGGAAGCGGACGAGTTCATGGAGCTGGCGCCAACCAAGCTGTCGCGGGCGCTGTCCATGATCGAGCAGGGCGAGATTCAGGATGCCAAGACGGCGCTTGCGCTGCTCTACACGGCGGGCTTCCGTCTAAACTGACAGGATCTGTCCTCTTTCGGTGTCCTCTTTCGGAGACATTCGCGGAGAGGAGTCAGAATCCGCTTGCCTCGTGACGTCGGGCACAGCACCACAAGTCGTTTTGAATTAACGACTTATGGCGAAAGGTTCCACAAAGTTCCTTTCGGCACGCCCTATGCATTATGACCAGTGTGTGCGACGACATGGTCTGCCGGATCGTCCGGCCATCCTGGTCGAAGCACCGTGAGTCTTCGGGCTCGCGTCACCGCAGGCGGAGGACTCGATCCATGGCCGAACTGGCTCGCACGAAACTGACTTCACAGAACACCCCCGCGGTGCCGGTGCGCGAGCATCTGCGCAGCCTCGAGGATGGAGATGTGGTGTCGGCGTTCCTCGGAGGCGAGGAACGCGCCTTCGAAGAGCTCGTCGACCGGTATCAAGGTCGGCTGCTGAACTTCGTCTACCGCACGATCGGTGACCGCGACCGCGCCGAGGACTTGGTGCAGGAAGTATTCATCCGCGTGTACCGTCACATCGGACGCTTCGACCGCTCGAAGAAGTTTTCGACGTGGATTTACACGATCGCGTCGAATCTGGCGAAGAACGAGCTGCGCAACCGCTCGCGCAATCCGCTGGTGCTCTTCCAGACGATCAAGGCCAAGTTCGAGGACGAGGATCGCCCCCTCCAGTTCGAGGACGTGCATACGCGCCCCGACGACCTGTTCCGGAAGCGCCACCTGAAGGAGATGGTGGAGCAGTCGGTGGGTCAGCTGCCGGCGCATCACCGTGAGGTGTTCGTGCTGCGCGAACTCGAAGGGAAGTCATACGAGGAGATCGCCGAGATCACCGGCGTAAACCTCGGCACGGTGAAGTCACGCTTGAATCGCGCGCGCACGGCGTTCGCCGACATCATCGCGCCGCTGGTCCGCTAGGCGGCGATCGAACGACTCAGCACCGTTGCTGTACTGGTCGACCCACTCTGCTGGCTATCTGTTGTAAGGTATCGTACACCAACCCCCCGCCAGGGATTGCCTTGGCGGGGGGTTGTTCGTTTGCATAGAGTCTGACGGGCACGACCGCTCCGAGGAACCGCGTACCCGGCCACGGGTATCCTGCCATGTGATCGTCACCCGACGGCTGCCGCGTCAGCGATGCCTTCTACACGGATCAATACCGTACCGATGGACTGCAAAAGCTTCCGAAAGCAGCATCTGGCCTATCTCGATGACACGATGCCGGGCGACGAAATGGCCACCGCGCAGCATCATGTGATGGTGTGCGACGGCTGCGCGGCGCACGACACGCTGGTGCGTCGTTCGCTGATGGTGGCGCGCAGCATGCCCACGCTCGAACCGAGCGCCGACTTTCAGGCGCGACTTCGCGCCCGCCTGGCGGAATGCCGGGATGAGTGCCGCGACGAGCGGAGCGCGATGGTCGCTCGTACCTCGCTGCAGAACGCTCCCCGCTCGGCCGTGTCGCGGAATACCCGGGTGGTGATGGCGGTGGCGGCCAGTACGGTGCTTGGCGCCTTCGTGTGGCAGGGTTGGACCGGCGCCTCGGCGCCCGAGCTCTCCATGCAGCCCGTGATCGCGTCACAGCCGGCGATGCCGACCCCGGTTTCGTATATCACGCCCGAGTTGATGCAGGCGATGGCCACCGGTAACCCGGTCTGGCCGGCGGCGATGATCATCGAAGACGCCCCGACACGCTTCGTGAACAACGGCTTCACGCTGGCGACCTTCTCCGAACAGCGCTGAAGTTCGACCGGCGATGCCTTAGGCGATGATCTAGGCGCTCCCTTATCTTGATGGGATGTCCAAGGAATCGTCGTCCCTCCGCGTCGTGCAAGCTGCGATTCAATCGCGGAGCTTCGCGCCCGTGTACTACCTCCACGGCGACGACGATTACCTGAAAGACGGTGCAGTCCGCGAGCTGCTCGAGGCGTCCATCGACCCGAGCACGCGCGACTTCAATTGCGAAATCCGTCGTGCCAGTGAGCTCGATGCCGAAGCGGTGAGCAGTTTGCTCTCGACACCGCCGATGCTCGCCGAGAAGCGCGCCGTGGTGCTGCGTGACGTCACCGCGCTGAAAAAACCCGCGCGACAACAGCTCGACAAATACCTGACGCGTCCGGCCAGCGACACCCTGCTGCTGTTGGTGAGTCCCGCCGGAACGAAAGTCGATGCGGCACTCGCGGCGGCATCCGAGTCGCTCGAGTTCGCACCGCTCACGCCGGAGCGCGTTCGCCGCTGGATTGCGCATCACGCCACGACCGCGCTGGCCGTCGACATTGCCGATGATGCCGCGCAGCTGTTGCAGCAGGCGGTCGGCAACGATCTGCATCAATTGGCGTCGGAGCTCGACAAGTGCGCGAGTTACGCGCTGGGCGCGCACGTCAATGCGCACGTCGATGCGCAGACCTCGCCGGCGGCGGGCCGTGATGTTCGCGCCACCATCGATGTGGACGCCGTCTCGGCTGTGGTCGGTATCCGTCGCGGTGAAACGGTGACCGATTTGTTAGATGCCGTCGCGCGACAGGATGCGGCCGCGGCGGTGACGCTGGTGGCGCATGTGCTCGGGCAGCCGAAAGTCACGGCAGTGCAAGTCGTGATGATGTTGAGCACGCAAGCGTTTGCGCTGGCCTACGGTCGCGCGCGCCGCGATGCCGGGATTTCTACCAACCGGTTGCCCCAGGAATTCTTCGCGTTCCTCAAGGAGACCGGCGGCTATCCCGGTCGCCCGTGGGGAGACGCGGCATCAGCGTGGACGAAAGTGACGGAGCAGTGGAGTGCGGTCTCGTGCGAGAAGGCGCTCGTGTTGTTGCTGGAAGCCGACATGGCGCTCAAGGAAACGACGGTCTCGAATGCGGAGCAGATCCTGATGTCACTCGTGCTCGGTCTCTGTGCCACGCGTCGCCGGAAAGCGGCCTGATGCGACATTTTCGTGTGCGTGTGCTCGCCCTGACCCTCGTAGGTTGCGCATCCCTGTTGTCGATCGCGTCGACAGTCTCGGCGCAAGTCACGCCGGACGTGGAGCGTACGACGTCGCGCGCCCGCGCGATGGTTGACGGCGGTGACGGCGCCACGGCGCGTACGCTGCTGGACTCACTCGTGGGTGCGGTGCCGATGGGCACGTTCGATCTTGCCGAGGCGCTGTATTGGCGTGCGGTGCTCGCCGAACACATCGGTGAAGCGGAGCTCGACTGGAAGCGGCTGGTGATCGATGTGCCGCTCTCGCCTCGCGTGCCCGACGCGCTGGTGCGGTTGGGAGAACTCGACATGCTGCGTGGACACCCGGCCGATGCGCGTGTGTATTTCGCGCGATTGCTGCGCGATTATCAGAGCAGCACCTATCGCGTGAAGGGACTGCTGTGGCTGACGCGCAGCTACTTCGAGGAGCGCAACATGGTGGGCGGTTGCAGCGCACTCGACTCACTGCGCGGTGTCGAGATCCCCGACGGTGAGCTGCGATTGCAGTCGGATGATCTGCAACGCCGGTGCGTGGCGGCGCCGAGCAAGACCGGCACGAAGCCCGCTCCGGTGGCAGCGGAGAAGCCCGCGGCAGGCGCCGGACGCTATTCGGTGCAACTGGCGGCGTACGACACGCGCGCGGAAGCGACCGACGCCGTGCAGCGCTTTGCGAAGCGTGATATCGACGCGCGTGTCGATGGAGCGCAGAAGCCGTTCCGGGTACGCGTGGGCTACTACGCGACGCGCGCGGACGCGACCACGGCGCTGAACAGACTGAAGAAGCTCGGGTTCGATGGCTTCGTGGCGGAGCGCACGCCGTGAGTGGTGCGGCCACGCCATTGATGCAGCAGTACCGGGAGATCAAGTCGCGTCATCAGGATGCGATTCTGTTTTTCCGCATGGGCGATTTCTACGAGATGTTCTACGATGACGCCGAGACGGCGTCGCGTGCGATCGGCCTCACGCTCACATCGCGCAACAACGGCGGGGCGGCGGAGGTGCCGCTGGCGGGCATCCCGGTGAAGGCGGCCGCCGAGTATTTGCGCCGGCTGGTGGGGCAGGGGTTCCGCGTCGCCATCTGCGAGCAGGTGGAGGATCCGAAGCTCGCGAAGGGACTCGTGAAGCGCGAAGTCGTGGAGACGATCACCCCCGGCGCGGTGTTCGCCGACGATCTGCTCGACGGTGCGCGCGCCAACTACGTGTGTGCGATCGCCACCGGTCGCGACACATCGCGCGACGGGTCGCGTGAGCAGATCGGCATCGCGGCGGCGGATCTGTCGACGGGTGAGTGGCGTCTGTTTCTGGTCACGCCGATGGATGCGCCGGCGGTGCTGGCACGGTTGGCGCCGCGAGAACTACTGGTGGTACGCGGTACGTCGCATCCCGAGCTCGCGGCGGCGATGCACGCGGTGGACAACGTGCTCGTGACCGAGCGCGAAGGGTGGGAGTTCGATGCGCAGCTGGCCGGCGATGAACTCGCGCGGCAATTCGATGTGCGCTCGCTGGAAGGCTTCGGCCTGGGCAGCGAGGATGCCGGCGCGATCGGGGCGGCCGGTGCGTTGCTGCGCTATCTGCGGGAATTGCAGCCGGGCGGCTTGCCGCACCTCGCACGGCCGGTGGTGGAGCGTCCCGGTGGTGTGATGCCGCTCGATGAGATGACGCGTCGCAATCTCGAGCTGGTGGAATCGCTGCGCGGTGGCGAGCTGGCCGGCACGCTGTTGTCGGTGCTCGATCGCACCACCACGCCGATGGGACAGCGCATGCTGCGTCAGTGGCTGCTGGCCCCGTTGCTCGAGCGTAGCGCCATCGAGTTGCGTCTCGATGCGGTGACGGTGCTGGTGCGTGATCCCGTGGGACGCGCCGGCGTGCGCGACGCGCTCGATGGTGTGCGCGACGTGGAGCGACTGGCCAGCAAGGCGGCCGCCGGTCGGGCGACACCACGCGAGCTCCGCGCGCTCGGCGACTCGCTGGCCCGACTGCCGCGGGTAGCGAATGCGGTGCGTGCCGTGCTGTCGCACGCCACGCAGGGCAATTCGAGTGGCGGCCTGCTCACCGCGATGCTCGACGATTGGGATGACGGCCGCGACTGCGCCGAACGACTCACGACGATGCTCGTGGAGCGTCCGCCGCTGATGATCGGTGAAGAGGACACGATCGCGCCGGGTATGGATGCCGATCTCGACGAACTGCGCGCGTTGCGCGACGGCGGCAAGGACGCGATCGCGACGATCCAGTCGGACGAACGCGCACGTACCGGCATCGGCTCGCTCAAAGTCGGTTACAACCGCGTGTTCGGTTATTTCCTGGAAATCTCGAACGCGAACAAGCATCTCGTGCCCGACGACTATCAGCGTCGACAGACGCTGACCGGGGCCGAACGGTTTGTGACGCCCGCGCTGAAGGAGTACGAGGAAAAGGTGTTGAGCGCCGCCGACCGCATCGAGACGCGCGAGCGCGAGCTGTTCGACGCGTTACGTCGTGAGGCGGGCGCCGCGATCCGACGGTGGCAGCAGGTGGCGCGGCGGGTGGCCACGATCGACGTGTTGACGGCGTTCGCGGAAGTGGCCGAGCGCGAACAGTACGCGCGTCCGGAGCTGAACGACGGCTTCGATATGGAGATCGTGGCGGGACGTCATCCGGTGGTGGAGCGGATGATGGCGCGGGAGAAGTTCATCCCCAACGATCTCGTGTTGAGCGACGACGGCCAGATGATCGTGCTCACCGGCCCGAACATGGCGGGTAAGAGCACGATCTTGCGGCAGGTCGGTCTGATTCAGCTCATGGCGCAGGTCGGTGCGTATGTGCCGGCTCGTCGGGCGAAGTTGCCGATCGTGGACCGCCTGTTCACGCGGGTGGGTGCGAGCGACAATCTGGTGCGCGGCCAGTCTACGTTCATGGTGGAGATGAGCGAGACGAGTGCGATTCTGCACACCGCCACCAAGCGTTCGCTGGTGCTGCTCGATGAAATCGGACGTGGCACGAGTACGTACGACGGCGTGTCGATCGCGTGGAGTGTGAGCGAGCATCTGCACGACGCGATCGGCTGCAAGACGGTGTTTGCAACGCACTATCACGAACTCACGCAGTTGGCGAGCGAGCTGAGTGGCGTGCGCAACTTCACCGTGGCGGTGCGTGAAGTGGGTGATCAGGTGCTCTTTCTGCACAAGCTCATTCCCGGCGGTGCCGATCGTTCGTACGGTATCGAAGTGGGACGTCTGGCGGGGCTGCCGGCGGCCGTGATCGCGCGCGCCAAGGAAGTGCTGGCGCTGCTCGAGGGTGAAGGGGAGCAGATGGCGGCACGTCTCACGGCCGACGGCCTGTCGGCACCGAAGAGTGCGTCGCGCAAGGGCCCGCGGATGAAGCATGCCGGAGCGCCCACGCCGCAGCTCGGTTTCTTCGGCGAGGCGGTGGTATCCGCATCGCCTGATCCGGCGTTGACCCGTTTGGCCGACGCGGTCGGTGCATTGGAGCCCGATCAGATGACGCCGTTGCAGGCGTTGACGGCGCTGGCCTCGCTCAAGCAATCGTTGAGTGACTGACTGTGCCTGACGCGCCGCCGCCGAAAGAGGCGACCCGGAAGCCGACGAAGGCGGAGCTGGCCGCGGCGGTCGATCTGGTCGTGCCGGACCTGGTCGCGCCGGGGCTCGGGGTGTTGTTCTGCGGGATCAACCCCGGGCTCTACACGGCGGCGATCGGCCATCACTTCGGCCGACCGGGCAACCGCTTCTGGCCGGCCCTGCATGGCGCCGGCTTCACGCCGCGGCTGTTCGCGCCGTGGGAGGAGCAGGAGCTGTTGCCGCTGGGCATCGGTATCACCAACATGGTGGAACGCACGACGGCCACGGCAGCAGCGCTCAGCCCCGAGGAGTACGTGGCGGGTGGCCAGCGGCTGCGTAGGTTGGTGGAGGCACAGCGACCGCGCGTGGTGGCGTTTCTCGGCATCGGCGCCTATCGCACGGCGTTCGGGCGCCCCAAGGCCGCGCTGGGTTTGCAGGACGAGCGGCTCGCCGATTCGGCGTTGTGGGTATTACCGAGTCCGAGCGGCTTGAACGCGAATCACCAGCTGGCCGATCTCGTGGCGTTGTTGCGCGACCTGCGCGCCTGGGTGGATGGTTGAGCGGTTACTGTCGGTCGTTACTGTCGGTCGTTGCTGTCTGTCGTTGCTGTCTCCGTCGTGGTCCCGCGTTGTACTCATCCTGCCGCAATCCGATCGATGGCCATACTCTCCAGCATGCGACGTTCGCGCACGGCATCGGCCGTCATTCTGTTCGGCACGGTGGCATTCGTATCGACCGCCGGTGCCTTCGGTGCGTGTGGTGGGGATCGGGGCGAGGCCAGTTCGGTCAGCGGTGACACGACCGGCACGGTGGCCGCGCGTACGCCGACCTACAGCTTCGACGTGGTGCAGAGTTATCCGCACGATCCGAAGGCGTTCACGCAGGGGCTGGTGTGGCACGACGACCGGCTGTTCGAGAGCACCGGTCAGGTCGGTCAGTCGGACATCCGTGAGGTCGAGCTCACCTCCGGTCGCGTGATCCGGAAGCACGAGCTCGAAGCGCCGCATTTCGGTGAAGGCATCGCGCTGCTCGGTGACAAGCTGTTCGAGATCACGTGGACGACCGGCAAGGCGTTCGTGTACGACTGGAAAACATTCACGCGCACGGGCCAATTCACGTACGAGGGCGAGGGGTGGGGACTCACCACCGACGGCACGGCGATCATCATGAGCAACGGCACGTCATCGCTCGTGTGGCGTGATCCGGCCACGTTCGCCGTGCAGAAAACGATCACCGTGTCCGATCACGGCACACCCGTGTCGCAGCTCAACGAGCTCGAGTGGGTGAAGGGCGAAATCTGGGCGAACATCTGGCAGAGCGAGCAGATCGCCCGCATCGATCCCGCCACCGGCAATGTGACGGGATGGATCGACCTGGCTGGTATCCTGCCGTCGATCGATCGCACCGGCAGCGAGGATGTGATGAACGGCATTGCGTACGATGCGGCGCGCGATCGCCTGTTCGTGACCGGCAAACTGTGGTCGAAGCTCTACGAGATCAAACTCAAGCAGCGTTCGTAGCGCGTTCGGAGTGATTCCGGTGTGATTTCCTGAACAGCCAGAACACGGATACCACGGATACCACGGAAACAACACGGATAAGATCCGCGGTTGGCTGTCCGCGATCTCCGCGCGAACCAGCTGACTGGCCGAGCGCGCCGAAGCAGCCGCAAGCACCGCGGTTCGCGCGAAGGGCGCGCCAGACCACATTCCGGTCAGCGCAGCCGCACCAACGCGTACTTGAGCGTACCGGGCGGCAGCGCACCGTTCGACGACAGCGTGATAACGGCGCTGCGACCGGCGGGAATGCCGAAGCGCACGAAGGAGCTCGTACCGCCGGCCAACAGCACGCGCTGCGGCGAACCTGAAAGCAGCGAACGGGTCGCGATCGGATACACGCCAAGCGTCGCGCCGCCCGAGAATCGCAAGCCCGGGAAGATGCTGCGGAAACTCCACGACGGCATGATGTAGCTCGGTGACAGCGCGGCCGTCGTCGCGGTGGAGAAGTCGTCGGCAATGAGCGAGACCGACCAGTCGCGCAGGTAATCGGCGAATTGACCGCCCGACAGCACGTTCTGCAGATTGGCGACGCCCGTCGTGTTCGAATTCACGAGCGCACGCAGGAACGGGGCTTCTCCGTCGGCGCCCTGACGGCCGGCCGCGAAGCGCAGGAAATTCCAGATGGCGCCGCGCGTGGCCAGCGAGTCGTTCGGCGCGTACGGCGAGTTGATTTCCGGTGCGATGAGGTAGTTGTAGAAGCGCGAGAAGTTCTGCGACGCGTAGTTGCGGAACTGGTCGGAACGCGTGGTGTTCCCGGCGATGTCGCTCAAGATGAGATTCTGCCGCGACGTGACGTTGGCAATACGGAAGAACAGCAGCTCTTCGGCCAGATGCGACAAGCCTTCGTCCAGCCACGTCTCCTCGTTGGGCCGCGCCCCGGTGTTCACATACAGTCGGCGTGACGCGTTGATGAGGTGCTGAAACTCGTGGGCGATCGTGGTGAGGTTGAGCAGCGTCACGGCATCCTTCGTGCGCTTGTTCGCATTCACGGTTCCGTTCGGATCCGGAACGAGCAGATAGAACATCTCCGCTTCGTTCGACGCGGCGCAGGCGGCCAGTCCGTTCCTGGCGGTCTTCGGATACAGGTCGCGCGCGAAGAAGAAGCCGCCGATCGTGAACCCGGCGCCCGACGGCGTGAGCGCGTTCACCGCGCGCGTATAGAACAGGATGATCTTGCCGTAACCGCTGATGTTCGTGGGTGCACCGAAGGCCGTGGTGTCCATCGGAAACACGAGCGTGTCGAACGTGGCCGCGATCGCCGCGTACTCGGCGTCGGTGTAGCCGCCGGTGGGATTCTCCGTGTCGTTCAGAATGATCGACTTGGTCCCGACAGCGGCCACGCGCCCCGACTTCGTATCGGCGCTGGAGCACGCCAGATTCGCGTTCACGTTCAGACGCAGCACGTCGCCCACCTTCACGTCGGCGGCCGTCACCGCGTAGGCGGTGCGCGACGCGGCATTGGATGACGCGGCGGTGCGCGACGCCATCCAGTCACGCGCCTCGCTCACCAGCGGCGTGAGCTCACGCTGCTCGATCTCGCGTCGCGCCAGTTCGGCGGCGCGAACCGGCGACAGAGTGGCGACCGCGGCATCGAGCGCGTCGATGGACGTCGACACGGCGGTCGCGGTCGCGACCGCGAACGGATTGGCGGCGTCGGCCGTGATGGCTGCAATCGTGGGGCCCGTGCCGCCGATCGCGATCAGGTCGACGGGTGACGATGTGCCGAACGACGTGGCGGTGGAGACGAGCGTGAGCGCGTACTCACCATTGATCAGCGACGGCGCGGTGACACAGGCGGTGATGCTCGAGCTGCCGACGGGCGGGATGTATACCTCACCCAACGCCATCACGCGCGCCGTGATCGGTCCGCACACGCTGGATCCCGTGGGAGCGATCGTCACCGGTACCGTGTCGGCCCGACCCGACGCCGCGGCCACCACGCGCGCGGTGCCGACGGCCAGCGCGGTCACGAGCCCCGATGCATTCACCGAGGCCAACGTCGGGTCGAGTGTGCTGTAGTTGATCAGCTGACCGGCGATCGTGTTGCCGTATTGATCGCGCAGCGACCCGCGCACGCGCACGGTATCGCTGACGTTGAGATAGGCCGCCTCCGGTGACGCCACCAGCAGCGCAGCCGGTCCGGTGATCACCGTGGCGACGAAGGTGACCGGTGTGACGCCGTTCACTTGTGCCGAGACGCGCGCGGTGCCGGCGGTCGTACCCAGCGTCCACACGGTCGTGGCCACCCCCCGCGAGTCGGCGGCGGAACGCGAGGGCGATACCGTGCCGGATCCCGGGCCCACGTCCCAGTCCACACGAGCCCCCGAAATCGGCTTACCGTCCTTGTCGGTCACCACGACCGCGAGCGGCACGCTCAGCGCGGCGCCAACCACCCCCGACTGCGCGTCGCCGGCCTGCGTCGCAATCGCCACCGCGACCGGTCCCGGGCCGGTACTTTGCTCGCTCGAGCACGCACTCAACAGCAGCAGCGCGCCTCCCGCCAGCATGAGCAGCGGGCCGACCCGTGTGGTGCGAGCTGAAGCAGGACGATCCGAGAAAACGCGAAACGAGAGCATGTCGACGGCGGATGGATGGAGGACGGACGATTCCGCCGAGTACGCGAAGCGGGTGTACATTCCAGCATGCGATCGGGTGGGATTCGACCAGTGCTGCTTCCTCTCTTGTTCACCCTCGGCGTGCACGGCTGTTCCGAGCGAGGGCGTTCGGCGCGACAGGGAAGTGCGGACTGGTTTCGCGCGATGCCGGATGAGCGTCCACAGATGTTGAATGTCGACGTGCCGTTCCGGTATCCGCTGTCACTGTATCAGCAGAAAATACAGGGCAACGTGCTGCTTCGGCTATTCATAACGTCGGACGGTCGCGTCGTACCCGATAGTACGCGGATCATGGAGCCGTCAGGTCACCCCGAGCTGGATGAGGCGGCGTTGGCTGGTGCGTCCCGACTCCAGTTCCGCGCGGCCCGCCTGCGTGGTACGCCGATTCCCGTGTCGCTGATTTTCCCCGTGCATTTCCGACATCCCGAGGGGCCAACGCTCCCCGGGGACTCCCTGTGACGAATCCTGCCATGTCCACCACCCTGGCGACCCCCCCCATGTCCGATGCGGCTCCCACCGACTCGGCCGTGCGCGAAGAACACATCCGGCATCGCCGCCCGTACGGCAGCGTTCTGGAAACGATCGGCTGGACGCCGATGATCCGTCTGGCCCGCGTGGCGCGTGGCATCCGGACGCCCCTCTACGGCAAGGCCGACTTCTTCAATCCGGGCGGCAGCGTGAAGGACCGGGTCGGCATGCCGATGATCGAGTCGCACGAACGGGCCGGTACCCTCAAGCCGGGCGGCACGATCGTGGAAGCGACGAGCGGCAACACCGGCGTCGGCCTTGCGATCGCGGCGGCGCTCAAGGGCTATCGCTGCATTTTCACGATGCCCGACAAGATGTCGCAGGAGAAGGTCAGACTGCTGAAGGCGTTCGGTGCCGAAGTGATCATCACACCGACCGCGGTGCCGCACGATCATCCGCAGAACTACGTGATGATGGCGAAGCGGATCGTCAGCGAAACGCCGGGCGCCGTGCTGGCCGGTCAGTTCGAGAATCCGGCCAATCCGGCGGCGCATATGGCGACCACGGGTCCGGAAATCTGGGAACAGACCGACGGGCGCATTACGCACTTCGTGGCCGGCGCCGGCACCGGCGGCACGATCACGGGCGTGGCGCGCTATCTCAAGAGCAAGAACCCGAACATCAAGATCATCGCCGCCGACCCCATGGGATCGGTGCTCGCCGAACTGTGGCGCAGCAAGGGCGAGGGCCATCCCACCGGCGCGCCGTACAAGGTGGAAGGCGTCGGTCAGGACTGCGTCCCGCTCACGCTCGACATGAGTGTGATCGATGAATTCATCTCGGTGAGCGACAAGGATGCCTTCGGCATGGCGCGTCGTCTCACGCGCGAAGAAGGCATCTTCGTGGGTGGTTCCGCCGGCATGATCGCGCACGCCGCGATGAACGTGGCGCGTCGTCTCGATGATCCGGAGGCGTGTGTCGTCACGTTCCTCTGCGACACCGGCGAGCGCTATCTCAGCAAGGTGTTCAACGACGAATGGATGCGCGAGAACCAGATGCTCGACGTCTCGCCCACGACCATCGCGGCGGTGCTTGGTAACAAGGACGCGAGCGCGCCGGCCATCGTGAGCGTGGCGCCCGGTACGACGGTGCGTCAGGCCATTCGTCTGATGGCGCTGCACAACGTGTCGCAGGTGCCGGTGATGGATGGCGCCGTGTGCATCGGCAGCGTGGCGGAATCGCAGCTCACGTCGAAGTCACTGGCCGATCCGAAGGTGCTCGATCAGTCGGTCAGCGACGTGATGGATCAGCCGTTCCCGGTGGTCGAAAGCGATCAGCCGGTGGAGAGCGTGGCGAAGCTGTTGTCGAAGAGCAACCGCGCGGTGTTGATGAAGAAGGACGGCGTGGTGCAGGGGATCGTGACGCGCTTCGATGTGCTCGAACACCTGATGCATCGGTAGGCGCATGCGAATCACGGTGTTGCTGGGCGGGGTCTCCGCCGAACGTGAGGTGTCTCTATCGTCGGGGCTGCGGATCGCGGTTGCGCTCCGCGAGACGGGCCACGAGGTCATCTGTCTCGACCCCGCCGAGGGCGTACTGACCCGCGAGACCGAGCGCGCGCTGTTGGCCGCCGGCGTGGGCAGTGCGCCGCCGTCTCTCGATGCGCTGGCGGGACTGTCTGCACAGTCCCTGTCTCCGGCGCTCGGCACCATGACCGAGATCACGGATGCCGAGTGTGTGTTTCTGGCGCTGCATGGCGGTCAGGGCGAAGACGGCACGGTGCAGGCCCTGTTGGACCTTGTGGGCGTGCCGTACACCGGCAGCGGTCACCTGGCGAGCGCCCTGGCCATGGACAAGCACCTCACGAAGGTCGTGCTGCGCGCCGCCGGGGTGGCTACCGCCAATTGGATGATGGCGCCGGCCCACGGAGAGATGGACGCCGAGGAGGTGGGGCGTCATCTGGACTGGCCGGTGGTGGTGAAGCCGTCCAAGCAGGGGAGCACGGTAGGACTCAGTATCGTGCGCGAGCCGGGTGAGTTGGCCGCGGCCGTGACCGAGGCCTTCAAGTACGACGACGAGGTCATGGTCGAGCGGTTCGTGCCTGGGCAGGAGCTCACGGTGGGCATTCTCGGCGACGTGGTGCTGCCGACGATCGAGATCGTGCCGGTGAAGGAGCTGTACGATTACGAGTGCAAGTACACGCCGGGGATGGCGAAGGAGTTCGTAGCCGAACTGTCGCCGGACATCGAAAGCAAGCTGGCCGATCAGGCGCGTAAGGCGTTCGAGGCGCTGAAACTGGGCGGGTACGCCCGAATCGACTTCCGGCTGGACCCCCACGGGCAGCCGTGGTGTCTTGAGGCCAACACGTTGCCCGGCATGACGCCGACCAGTCTCATCCCACAGGCGGCGGCGGCGGCGGGTGTCTTGTTTCCTGATCTCTGTGAGCGCATCGTGCAACTGGCGCTCACGAACCGGGATCGGCGACGGAGCTGACGCTGTTGTTCCTGTAGCTCTTCTCGTGTCTTTTCGCGTCCTGCCATGGCCTACGTGACGACGTACGACGATTTCGATCAACCACCAAACCCGTCTGCCGTGTACTGGCTGATCGGGTTGTGCGTGGGCGTGTACTTCGTGCAGGCGACGTTGGTCGGCGACGCGAACATGGCGAAGTGGCTTGGGTACTCGGCCGGCGATCTCGCATCGCATTCGTTGTGGACGATCGGCACGTACATGTTCGTGCACGGCGGCATCATGCATCTGCTGCTGAACATGTGGACGCTGTGGTTGTTCGGACCGCGCGTGGAGCGGGCCTGGGGCAGCAGCACCTTCGTGTGGTTCTATCTCTGGTGTGGCATCGGCGGCTGGGCGTTTCACTACATGTTCCAGCGCAACGGCGGCACGCTGGTCGGCGCGTCGGCGGCGATCCTCGGTGTCGCGGTGGCGTACGCCTCGCGTTGGCCCGACGACGAAGTGCTGTTCTTCGGCGTGGTGCCGATGAAGGTGAAGTGGCTGGTGGTGTTCATGGCGTTGATCAACATCACGATGGCGGTGGTCGATTCGGGCAGCATTGGCGGCACGGCATACGCGGCGCACATCGGCGGCATGTTGGCGGGGTGGGTGTACCTCCGCGCGCCGGGCGTCGGCAGTCTGGGTCGTTTCCGCAGTCGCATTGCGTCGGCGCCGGACTACGGCGACGACACCCCGCGCGCGGTGCCCAAGTCGTCGCGTCCGCGCGAACGGGAGGTCGACGACATCGTGGCGCAGAGCAAGGCGGCGGTATCGCGTGTGCGTCCTGAGCCGCGTCCGACTCCGCGTCCGACGCCGCGTCCCGCTCAGACGGCCGTCGTGCCGCAGCCGAGCACTGCGTTGGATGCCGTGCTGGACAAGATCGCGTCCGACGGCATGTCGAGTCTGACGCAGGCCGAGCGGCTGCTGCTGGACGAATGGTCGAAGCGTCTGCGCGACCTCACCTGACCGGTCGGGGTCATCGCATTACATTCGGGTATGCCCAAGCCTGAACTGCTCGAGACGTTTCCGAACCCCTACGGGGA
>JBBQXC010000018.1:0-42363 GCA_038210005.1 Gemmatimonadales bacterium | reverse complement strand
TGCGCATACTGCGGATCAATCGCCAACGCACGTCGATACTGCGCGGCGGCAAGCGGAAGATTCCAGGCGATGCGCGCCGAGTCGCCCGTCAACTTCTCGGCGACGGCGCCCATGAAATCCGTGCCGAGATAGGACGTAGAGTCTGCTCCGAGCTGTCGCACCACTAAAGCGCGAGCCATCTGCACAAAGCGTCCGAAGAATTCCTGCGCTCCAGCGCCCGCGCTCGCGGCATCGCCTCGACTGATGATGAAACGTGTCGTCGTGAGGGGATCATTCCCGCCATCTCCTGTGCGATACATCTGCCCTCGCACGAGTACGCTGTCGCCACGACCGACGACCTCGCCCCAGATGAAACGTCCGGCGCCCAGCGAGCGCGCCAGACTCACCGCATCGGTCAACGTCGATACAGCGCCTGCCTCCGACATGGCACTTTCAAGGCGCGCCCGATCGACCAAGTGGATGTCGCGTGCCGGCGCCAACGCCTCGTATACAAGGAACGCGATGTTCTTGGGTTGAAGCAGTGCCGGAGGGCTGTCTCCGAGCGAACGAAACGGAAACACGACGTAACGCGACTCATCCAACGAGGATGCTGATGGTGCGAACCATACGGCCATCAGCGCGACGACGGCCAGGATCGAGACGGGAACGGCCCATCTCTTGGCGCTCGGCACTACGCGCGTTAGTGCGCCGGTTTCGATGGCCTTGGTCAGCTCGGCCGCATCCTGAAACCGGTCGGCGGGCGACTTGGCGAGACACCGCTCGATGATGGAGGCGATACCATCCGGCGCGTTCGGTCGCACGACGCGAATCGATGGCGGTGCTTCGACCAGGTGACGGGCCGCGACGGCCTGTGGCGTTGCGCCCGCAAACGGCGGAATGCCAGAGAGCATCTCGAACATCACACAACCGAGGCTGTAGAGATCGCTCCGCGCGTCCGTCTTCGGGTCTGCGGTGGCCTGCTCAGGGCTCATGTAGGCCGGCGTGCCGATCACCAACCCTGTCGTCGACAGATGACGTTCGGCGCCGCTGGCCGCCACAAGTCGCGCAATGCCGAAGTCCGCGAGAATGGCGCGCCCGTTGTCGAGCAGAATGTTCTCGGGCTTTACGTCGCGATGGACCACGCCAGCGCTATGCGCGTGCGCCAGGCCTGCGGCGAGCCCCTTACCATGTTCGATCGTCTCTTCGACCGAGAGCTGCGTTCTTTGGAGCAGACGCTCTCGGAGCGTCCCACCAACCACGTACGGCATGACGTAGTACGCGTCTCCGTCCTCAACACCAGAATCCAGCAGCTTGAGGATGTTCGGATGGTCCAGCCGCTTGATGATCTGCACTTCCCGCAGAAATCGACCGGCTCCCAGTGCGAATGCGAGTTCCGGATGCAGAATCTTGACGGCCACCGGCGCGCCTGTGGTGCGATCCGTCGCGAGGTACACGATCGCCATGCCGCCGCGGCCGAGTTCGCGTTCGAGTTCGTAACGCGCCGACAGTACTCGCCCCGTGAACGGCGCGCGCTTCTCACCACGATTGATGTCAGTCACCCGAAATACCGGCGTGGCCGCTGAGTTCATACGCCAGAGCGTTCAATCGGCCTGTCGGCGTCGATGGTGGAGTCACGGGGCACGTCCCCACGCAAAAGTACCACCAAACGGTGACGCGATACATGGCGACTGCTTGCCTCCACCTGTCAACGGCAGCCGAGCCGTACTTCGGTTCAGACGAACGCGACTATAGGCGCGTTCACCGTAACGAACTCGCGCTACGCGCAGCCGCGCTGTAGAATCGCGCTATGACCGCTCCCAAATCCTCCCGAGAGAACGCGTTTTTCAACCAGCCGGGCGAGAACACGAATATCGCCCCTGTCGTCTTCAAGTCCGACCCGGCGAAGTCCAGCGTCGGGTGGAACAAGGCGACGTTCTTTGAGCAACTCGGCGATCCGCACCACGCGGTGGGGTCGACCGAACGCAACATGGAACAGGAGTATCTGCTGCAAGGTATGGTGAAGGGTGCCATGACCGCCGCCGCGCAGATCGCGACCAAGTACACCCTCGGCATTTCGGTGCGTCCCACCGGCGTGCTCGCGCACATGGGAATCGAGTCGGGCAACCCGACCAAGGCGCAGGAGTTCAAGAACAAGACGTCCAAGGAACTCGACCTGTTCCTGTGCGACGAGATCAAGTGGGAAGACATCGGTGCCGTCGTGCACTACAACCCGCGCGTAGGCTGGCGTTCCGGCAACCGACCCGCCGTTGGCGTGGTCGTCTCGCAAGACGCGCAGGTGACCGATCAGGATTGGACGCGCAAGCGAACGTACATCGAGGGCGAACGCATGCCCGCGCTTCAACGGCAGAAGCTCGACACGCGGTTGCGCTTCTGGCCGAAGTCGGAGCAGGACTGGACGAAGCTTCGCGACCTATTCAAGGACCGTGCGAAGGAGTTTGCCGAAGAGGACAGTGCGTATCGCTTCGGGCACTACAAGGAGTACGCGTCAATCGATGGCCCGTATATCCGATTGAAGGCGCGACCCGACGTGAACATGGTGGGTGATCACGACCTGTTCGGCTTCACCAAAGACAACAGCGGCACGCTGATCCACGACGCCACGTATCCGCACGTGCAGCAGGCGCTCCAAGCATCGCTCGAGTTTCAGGCGCAGCATGGTGGTATCTGGAACTGGCGGCCCAGCGAGCCGTTCCATCAGGACATCAAGCGGAAGATCATGGGCGCCCATTCGCCGCCGAATGGGGATCCGCTGCTGCACTTCCTGCCAAGTGGCATAGTGCGGGCCGCGTTCTACATCCCCAGTACCGAACGTCTGGAATCGGTCTGGGAGCACCCGGGTGCGACCACGTGGCGCGCGCAGACGTTCAGCGGGAAACCCAAGACCTAGGCGTGCTGCGCCGTCGTGCACATCTTTCAACGACGCGCTGCGACTCTCTGGCCGCGGGCGTTACTGTGCTCCCTTTCACCAAGCGACAGGACGATTCATGAGGCATCACCTACATCGAGCGGCGCGGCGTAGTGCCGTCGGAGCTGTCTGCGCCTTTGCCCTCGCATTCCCCGCAGTGGTTCACGCGCAGGACGCGGCGCCGATGGCGAAGCCTTCGGGCAAGTGGACGGCCACCATTGCGCAGTTGAACGTATTGCGCGGCGCGGCCGATCTCTCCATTTCGCCCAAGGGTGAGAAGGAGTCGCGCGCCAAGCTGAGCTTGCGGCTGGTGCCGATCAATCGCCAGGTAGCGTGGGACATCGTGGCCGGTCGCTGCGGTGACGAGGGACGTCCGGTGGCGGCGGCGGCGGCGTTCCGGCAGATCCTGTCTCGCAACGACGGCAGCGGCGAAGCCATGGCAACCATTCCGGTGCTCGAAGCCGGTAAGCCGTACTACGTTCGCGTGTTCTCGCCTGGCGAAGTACCGGGCGACCGCGGTGGCTTCGGCTGTGCAAATCTGAGCGAAGTGCCGTAAGCGAAGTGCCGTAAACGCGAATCGGGCGCCATGAGCTGTTGCTCATGGCGCCCGATTGTTGTTGCCCAATGATTACGGCGCGCTGCCTACGCCGCCACCACCGAACGTGTAGTACGGGAAGCCGAGTAGTTCCAGCTCACGGCCATGCACCGGGAAATGGATCGGTGTGCCGGGAAGCAGCTTGCCCCACCCGCGCGCGTCAGCGAATGAGATCAGCGCCTCGGTGGGAAAAAGGTCGATCCGCTTCTCGTACTGCAGCGCATCGAACAGATCTCCGCAGGTGCCGTCGTCGCGCTTGGGCACGCAGGCCGGATTGTTGGGCGGACCGGCCACGGTCACCGCCGCCAACCCTGCTGCAACGCGCGTGGGATTGATCAGCGCGAGCGCTTCGGGCTGCCGGTTGAGACGAATGAGGGCCTCGGCGCGCAAGTACTTCATCTCATCTATCGACATCGTGGTGATGAGACCAGTCGTGTGATAGTTGTTGAGCGGCGGCACCAGATAGCGCACACTCCGATACCGGCTGTGCATGTACGTGCCATTCACCGTCGACATCGACTGCGTGGGCAGGTAGGCGAACCGCGTGCCCGCCGCCGTGGGACCGCTGGCGGCGTGAATGCGCCGATCGGGCGAGACCACCGTGATCTGGGCCCGCTCGCCCAGCGGACGCGCGAGCCAGCGCTGGTATTCGCCCGACGTGTCGGCCGGACCCAGCAGTCGCGTGTTCGTGCGGCCGTTGGTCTGCAGGTACGAATACTGATAGTACGACGATGACGTGGCCGCGATGGTGAGATCGGCCTGTTGCGCGAAGTTGCGCGTCACGATGCCCGAGTCCAGCTGCGCCAACACGCCCGCCCAGTTCACGGCCGCGCGCTCTGCCGGCGTGCGCGCACCGTACACGCGCGCCCGGACAATGTACGACTGCATCACGCGAATGAGTTCGTCGCGAGTGTACGTCTGCCCGTTGATCAAGTTGGCGGGCAAGGTGAAGTCGCGTGCCGCGCGTGCCTCGGCGATAGCTTCCCGAAGAATGCGGATGCCGTTGTCCGTGACCTGCTGATACGGCTTCAGCTCGTACACAAACGTGGTCGGGTCGGTCTTCTCATCGGTCAGGTAGGCCTGATCGAAGAGCATACCGAGGTAGATCGTGTTTACGCCGATCATGAATTTGGCGAACACGCGTGAGCGCTGCGTGTCCGTGCCCTCGGGGATCGCGGCCGTCACGACACCGACTTGGAGCCCCTTGTCGGCCATCGCCTGATAGGCCTCACGCGCCGAAGAAATCGACTCGTACAGATCGTACCACGGCTTACGGTTGGTCCAGCCGCCCTGATTGCGGTTGTCGATGGCGAAACGCGGTTCGGCGGTGACCGCCGAGAGCGCGTCGCCAACGTCGGCGCTGGTCATCTCGTTGCCGAGAATCGACAGCTGCTTGACCGGATAGGTGCCGTTGGTGCGAGAGCCCTGAGCAACGCCCCAGAACGCGCGCCACGACCCCAGCAGCGCGGCTTCGAGGTTTTGTCCGCTGCCGAACACGGCGCCGACATCGGGCGTGTTCGGGTTGGTCACTTCGAGGGACTGACACGAGGCGGCCAGCGTGGTGCCGCCCACCAGGGCAAGCAGCGAGCGGGCAAATCGTGTGCGTCGTGCAACGTGGGGCGTCATAGGAGCAGAAGCGTCGGAGGAGGAACGTATCGTCATGAGGAGAGTCCTCCGCTCAGAAGATGATGGTGGTGGCGAGCGAGAACGTACGCAGCAGCGGATACACCGTGTTGTCGATGCGCGTGTTCGGGCTGCCCGATTCCGGATTCAGTCCGGAGTAGTTCGTGATGGTAAAAAGGTTGCGTCCCACCAGGTCGAATTGCATGCGGTCGGCGCCGATCGCCTTCAAGAATCCGAACTTCTTGGCGTCGAGATTGTAGCCGACCGTGAACTCCGACAACCGCGCGTAGCTGCCGTCTTCCACGAACGGGGACACAAAGTTGTTGTTGCCGTCGGCGATGCCGGTGGCGTAGTACGACGTGGGCTTGCGCAGCTCATCGGGCTTGGCGCGTTGATCCACATCGATGTGGTCATTGGTCGCGTACAGCGTCTGCTTGACCTGATTGTAGATGTCACCACCAAACTGCCCGTTCACCAGGCCGTACAAGCGGAATCCTTTGTAGCGGAACGTGTTGCCGAAGCCGAACTGCATGGCCGGCTGGCCGTCGCCGATCTGTCCGAACCACCGCTGGCCGGTAGCGGGATCGATGTCGAAAATGGGACGTCCCCACGCATAGTTGCGACCATCCACGCTCACTGTGGTGCCCCACAGGTTCTTGGCCTTGCCGTCGAGCGCGGTGTTGCCGTTGCCTACGGCCACCACGTAGCCCTCGTTGTTCACGTCGAACGCCGACTGCGAGTTGGCGTGCACCGCCGGCAGCTGCCCCTTGTCGCGAACGTGGCGATTGCCCCACATCGTGCCCAAGCGCGTGTTGTCGCAGCGCCAGAGAATGCCGTCACCGAAGCAGGTACGCCCAAAGTTTGTGATGCGATTGCGGCGCTGGTCGGCGGTGACCAGCACGTCCCATTGCAAGCCTTTCGGATTGTTCAGGATCTGCGCCTGCAGCGTGCCTTCGATGGTCCGACCGGCGATGCTGCCCACGTTGCGTTCGGTCGTGTTGAAACCGGTGAGCGCGGGGGCCGGAAGGCTGATCAGATTTCCGGTGGACTTGGAAAACACCTGCACCACCGACAACTGTACGCGGTTTTTCAGGATCATGTCGACGCCGAACTCCTGCTCCTTGGCCAACTCCGGGCGCAGATTGGGGTTGCCCAATCCCTGGCGCGAAACGGCACCCGTGGCGTCGATACCCAATGCGGAGTACTGGTCGGAGAAGTCGGGACGCGTGCCGGCCGTACCTACGTTGTAGCGCAGCTTGAACAGGTTGAGCACCGGGATATTCCACCACCCTTCTTCGCTCAGCAGCCACGCCGCCGAGGCGCGATAGAAGGTGTTCCAGCGACCGGCGGGGCCGAAGAGGGAACTTCCCTCGCGCCGCACGAGCACGTCGCCGATGTACTTGCCGGAATAGTCCAATCCGAGGTTGGCGAAGGCCGCCTGCACACGGCGATCGCTCACCGATGACGTCACCGTTTTCGTGCGCGCCACATTCATGTTCTTCACGCCGGTGATCGTGAAATCGGTACCGGTGGTCTGGAGGAACGGATTCACCTCGCGCTGCAACTCGCCGCGCATGGCCAAACGCGTGGTCAGGCCGCCGAAACCCTTGATCAGACTGGCGCCGCCCTGCGCATTGATGCCGTCCACGTCGTCGTCATCGATAGCCAGCCGCCCGATCGTGGTGCCATCGCCGTTCAAATTGGCGAGACCGCGGGCGATGTATTCGGTGACCTGACGGTCGCCGCGATCGTAGCTCGCGAGCGCGTCGAATGTGAGCCAGCTGACCGGGCGATAGGAGGAGTTGAGGCTGATCAGCGACCGCATCCGCTTCGTGATGTTGTCGTTGTACGACTGCCGATAGAACGGATTGGTGCGCAGTTCGGTGGAGTCGGGAATGATGTTGTACCTGAATCGGCCGAGCGGATCCGGCGCCAGCAGGTTCACGTCGGGATTGATGCGGTACAGATCGGAAAACACCACCGACGACGGATCTTCGCTGGCACGCTGATGAAAGAGCGAGGCACCCAATTGCAGCTTTTCCTTGATACGGACGTCTACGTTGGCCCGCAGCGACTGCCGCGAATAACCATCAGAACCCTCGATCACGCCCGGCTGCTGATTGCGCGTGTACGACAGATTGAAGTTGGTGGTCGCGCTGTTCTGCTGAACGGTGAGCGTCTGCGTGTTGAAGCCACCGGGCTCGAAGAACTGATCGATCTGGTTGAACAGCGGATCGATGTACGAATTCTCCATGATCCCGTTGGCCTGCAACACACGCTGATTACGCGGCACCACGACACCGGTCGTGTTGACATACTGGCCGAGGTCGTTGACGCGGAACTGATGCGAGGTCGGCTTCTCCAGATTGGCCGCCACCGAGTTCTGACCGTACTCGTTGCGTACCGTGATCTGCGTCTGACCGAAGGCCAGTCCCTGCCCGCGATTGGTGGTAATGGAAATCACGCCGGACGCTGCGCGTGATCCATACAACGATGCGGCGGCGGCGCCCTTGATCACTTCGATGCTCGCAATATCCATCGACTCGATGTCCTGCGTGGTCACCGACTGCGTCGAGTTGAGGAACACGCCGTCCACCACGAACAACGGGCCGTTCGAGTTGAACTGCGACACCGGACTACGCAGCTGGATGTTCACGCCGGAGCCGGGCGCGCCGCTGGCCGCGATGACGGTCGCACCAGCGACCTTACCGATAATGGCGCCGGCAGCCGAGGTGAGCGGGGCCACCGGCAGGTCCTTCGCCGAGAGCTTGTCGACCGTGTACGGCGTCTTCACACCCGACGTGGGATCGACGGTGGCCGACACCACCATTTCGGTGAGACGCAGCGGATTGGTCGTGAGCGTGAAGTTCACGGTGATCACACTGTCCGCAATCAGGCGGACGTTCGCGGTGACGTTGTTGCCGAAGCCGATGCGGCGGGCTTCCAGGCTGTAGATGCCCGTGGGCGCACTGGCGATAGCATAACGACCGTCGGCGCCGGTGAGCGCGGTGACGGCCGTACCGACGACTTGGACGCTGGCGCCGACCACCGGCTGACCACTGGCGGCGTCGGTGACACGACCGGACACGCGTGCACGACGGGTGGTGGTGGTTGGCGCTTGCTGCGCGCTGAGCGTACCGGCGAATAGCGCGGCGGAGCCCACGGCCATGAGCGCAGAACGGCGCACTCGTGACCAGCGGTGGGGAATCGACATCGGGATCTGGGAAGGATGTGGCGGGGCTCGTCCTGTCGGCGCGCAGACGCGCTGCGACCGTTGGACGGATTTCCGGTTGGCGCAGAACAACAACGCACTTTGGTCATCAAGTCACAAGTAACGTGCGATTCTTTCTTCACGACACGGAACATTTCTCCAAGAGACGCATCGCTGTTTTTGGATCGACATCCCTCAGTGCTGAGCAACGCACCCGACCAGTCGCGCTGAATGTGTGCGGGGCTCTTGTCTTCGCGAGCTGAAAGGTTCGTACCCACGCGCCATCAGCACCGTCGGCTGGCGTGAACGGTTCCATTCGGTATCATACGGTATATGCGGATTCGATCACTTCCCTGCGTGTTTATTGGCGCGGCGCTGTTCGTCGCTTCGACCGGCGGCGCACAGACACGTCCCACAACGCCACCGAACCCGTATTCGACGGTGGCAGACAAGGCACCGCTGCTCGGCGATGTCGTCGATGCCGTCGGTCGACCTATGGCTGACGTCGAGATCTATCTGGCCGGCACCAGCTTCAGCACGCGAACCGATGCCCGTGGCTACTGGGTCTTTCCCGATCCACCGCGTGGTGCACGTGTGCTTGGTGCCCGTGCGCTGGGCTACGCGCCCATCATTCGGGCCATCAATATTTCGTCGCGCCGGCCCGACACGATTCCGCTCGCGCTGCGCAAGTTGCCGCGCACGCTGTCCACGGTGAAGGTGCAGGCCACGTACGAAGGCGCCAAGCTCGACGCCACCGCGATGGCCGAACGCATCATGCTGCTGCGCGTGAGTACGGGAAAGTTGTATACGCGCGACAGCATTCTTTCACGGAACCCACAGTCGATGGTGGACCTGCTGATGGGCATTCCGGGAATCATTGCCCGGCGCGAGCAGCAGGGATTCTCCGTGTTCGCCACCCGTAGTGGTCTCGGCACAAGCTCCGCCCCCGGTACGGGCTGCCCCATTCAGTTTTTCTTGAATCGGGCGCCCGTCGACGTTGAATTCGTGGCCGCCATGAGCCCGATGCAATGGCAAAGCGTCGAAGTGCACCCCCTCACGGCAATCTTGAGCGGCCTGCCGATGGTGGCCGGCAGCTGCGGCGCCATCATCATCACCATGATGTAGTGCGCGTCGCGTCGCGAACGTCGCGCTGCGCCACCGAAGGCGCTGTGATGGCCGGCGAATCCCCCCGGCCATCACAATCGTTCAATCGGCCTCGAGGACGAACGTGATCTTCAGGGTGATCTTGTACATCGTCACCTTGCCGTTGGCGATCTCGACGCTCTGATCCTGAATCCAGGCGCCCTTGATGCCGGTGATGGTTTCCGAGGCCTTGGCAATGCCCTGGGAAACGGCGTCGTCGAAGCTGACCGTGCTCGACGAAATGATTTCAATGACTTTGGCGACCGACATGATGGCGTCTCAGCGTAAAGGGAATGCCGATCCTGCTTCGTTGCGGACCGACACCGAAAGACTGCGCAGAACGCGTGCCACACACCCGCATGAGTCCGCCCGCCGCCTACTTCCCGGCTCGCGCCTTCAACACTGGGAGCAACCCCGCTTCCACCAGAGTCGGCGATGTACGCCGTGGCGTGGCCTCCTCCCATGCCGCCGCGATGCCGAGCAGCTCGCGATCGGTCCACGGACGCGCCGACAGCTCGAGGCCGAAGGGCATTCCGCTCGCGTAGCTCCCCGCGAACACCACGATCGCGGGCACGCCGATCATGTTCACCCAACTCGTGGCCGAGTGCGGCCCTTCGCTGAGGCGCCCATCCTGCGGCATCGATTCGTCCGGCGGCGGCATCTGAATGGCCGGATACACGAACCCGTCCAGCTTCATGCGGTCGAGCGTGGCCACATACTCGGCCAGCATCGCACGACGTGGCGCGTGATAATTGTGTTCGGCGCTCACGTCGGCGCCGAGCGTTCGCTGCTCGAGCTGAACACCAGGCATGCGGCGAAAGTGGTCCTCTACACCGATCGACGACACGAACAACGGCGCACCCACTACCTGCTGATACTCGGCGGCCGAATGATAGCCGGCTGGCCCGAATGCGGCGAGGAAGCGGTCGGTGCCGTCACGCATGTATGCATACGTTGACACGCGACTCGCCATCTTTGCGAATTGCAGCGGCAAGATGCTGTCGCTGATGACGACCTCGGCCCCGGCCGCGCGCAGTGACTCGACCGCCTTCATGAACAGGGCGCGCGTATCGTCGCGGAGCGCCATGTTCGCGGCGGCGCGTATCGAGTCGGCGGCCGCTTCCGGTACGCCCGCCGGAATGCCGTGAAACGGGATCCCGCTGCCAGCCATGATGAAGGCCGGCACGCCGAAGCGTTTGCCTTTGAGCGATGCCACAGTGACCGCTTCAGTGCGCAGACGGAGCGAGTCCGGCGCCAGCAGCGTGCTCGGATCGAGCGAGTCCTTGCCCGCCATCACGGCCAAGGCGATCGCGGCATCGCCGACCGTGCGGGCGATCGGTCCGGTGTTGTCGAGCAACCAGTCCAGCGGTGCGATCCCGGCGATGCTTACCAGGCCTCGCGTGGGATACATACCCACCAGCCCACTCGTGGCCGCCGGCATGCGAATGGAATTGCCCGTGTCGGTCCCGTTGCCCAGCACCGCCATGTTCGCCGCGACCGCCGTGACGACGCCACCACTCGATCCACCGGGCGAAAAACGCACGTCGTACGCGTTGCCGGTGCGACCGAACGAACTTCCACGATTGGTATCGCTGTTGGCGAGATCCGGCATGTTGGCCAGTCCCACAATAATCGCACCCGCAGCACGCAATCTGGTCACGATCGTGGCATCCTTGGGCGCGACGAGCTCGTGCCCCGCACGCGTGAAGCCCTCCCAACCGGCAGTGGTGATCTGGCCCTGCACGCTGGTGTTGGCCTTGATCACGATCGGCACCCCCCACAGCGGACTGCGCACCGTACCCTTCGCCGCCTCGGCGTCGAGACGGGCGGCCTCGGCCAGCGCACTTTCACGTAGCACCGTCTCGATGGCGCCGTACACGCCGTTGTAGCGATCGATGCGATCGAGGTGCCACTGCACCACTTGCGTCACCGTGTAGCGCTTATCGTCGTACAACTGCTCCAGCTTCGGCACGGTGACGTCGAGCAGATCACGATCGGCGGCGTTCACCGCCACCGGCACGGCGGGCGGTGCACAAGCCAGTGTGATGACCGCCAAAGCGACGGCCAGCGAGCGCAGCGATGACGACACGATTCGGTTCATGTGTAAACCTGCCTTCACGCCGCCACTCAGCGCAATTCTGCCGTTGCTGTTCTTCGCGTGCCTTCGCGTACTCCGCGAGCTTCGCGCGAACCGCGGTGCTTTCTGCTGCCTCCGAGCTCTCGGACCGTGAGCTGGTTCGCGCGAAGCTCGCGAAGATCGCGAAGGCTCGCGAAGAACAGCAGCCGCCGAGAAATGATCGAGAACGGCCTCGCGCCGATGGACTGCCACGCTGGGCACGTGAGAGTTGAATGTCTGGCGATTACACCGTACCGTTTCTGCATGCCATATCTGCGAACACCCCGCTGCCTCGCGCTCGCCGTGCTGTGCCTGTGTTCCATCCCGCGCGACGCGTCGTCGCAACCGGCCACCGATGCACGCCTGCGCCGCACGCAGGCCGCCGCAGAGCGCATTCGTGCGGCCGACATCCTGCGAGACGTCAGCTATCTCGCGTCAGATGCGAATATGGGGCGACGCACGCCGTTTCCCGGTCTCGCCTCACCGGGTTATGACTCGGCGGCACACTACATCGCGAGATTCTTGAAGTCGATGCGCGTCAAGCCGATGGGCGACGACGGCACCTACTTTCAGCACTACACGGTCACCCGCAGCACACTCGACACCACCAAGGTGACAGGCGCGATCGGCACGGAACCGCTCACGTGGGGCCGGGACTTTCTCGTCAACAGTTTTCTGGTGCCCGGTGTACGCGAAGCAAACGTGATCTATGTCGGCACCGGCATTCGACTCCTGAAGCGCAACGTCGATCCCTACGCGGGGTTCGACCTTCGCGGCAAGTGGCTGCTGGTGAGTGGCGCCCCACCGCAAACGGGACGGGGTGCATTCCGTGCCGGTATGCCGAGCGGGAAGGTGGGTATTGATTACCTCACCATCACCGAAGTCGCGCGCTTCGGCGGCGCACTAGGCATCATCACGGTGGTGAACGATTCTGTGCTCGCCACCTCGACGCGTCGGGCCGTGACGGGGCAGGATCTCAACCCATCGCTGGGTGTGGCGTACGCGCAGTATCAGGTGCCGAGCATTTCGATTTCTACCGCGGCGTTGTCGAAACTGCTGGCTGGGACGTCGCTGTTACCGGAGACCGTGCTCTCGCGCGATTCAACGCTCGATCGAAAGTCGGTTGATCTCGGCACCGGCAATCGACTGCGTATCGACTTCGCGGCGACCACGATCGACGCGCGCCCATACAACGTGGTGGGGATGCTCGAGGGCTCGGACCCCATTCTGAAGCACGAATGGGTGTCGCTCGCCGCACACCTTGACGGTGCCGTACCGGCCAATGGCAGTGTGCCCGGAAACGCGCTTCCCGATCAGTACAATGCCGCTGATGACAATGCGAGTGGCAGCGCCGGCAACATGGCGGTGGTGCGCGCGTTGGTCGCCGCACCGCGTGCGAAGCGCTCGATCCTGTTGATCTGGGACTCAGGGGAGGAAGTGGGACTCTGGGGTACCCGCGCGATCGCGTACGGCGCGTGGTCCGACAAGCTTGTGCTGCACGTCAGCAACGACATGATCGGGCGGAGTCGCCCCAACAACAGTCCGAAAGAGCAGACGTTGTCGTCAGCCGATTCCATTTACGTCACCGGTCCGTTGTTGCTCAGTACGCGCATTGAAGCCGCCCTGCAGCGCGCCTCGAAGGCGTTTCCGTTCATCGCCTTGGACCGTCGCTACGAAGACGTGAGTGCCTCGTACTACTACCCGCGGACGGACGCCGGTCCGTATCTGGAACGAGGGATTCCGATCATGCAGTTCTTCAATGGCGAGCACGCCGACTATCATCGGCCCAGCGATGATGTGGCGAAGCTCGACATTCAGAAGATCACGAACGTTTCCAAGCTGTCGTTCGGTGCGCTGTGGCTGGCCGCCGATGACCCGTCGAAGCTGGCGTGGGATGGGATTGTGCCGGAAACGCTGTGGTGGGTGAAGCCGCGGCGCGAGTAAGAGAGCGCTCAACTCCGTGGGCCGTCCATGAACTCGATCAGTGCACATGACACCTTCGGAGCCAAGCGCTCGAGCGCGTAGCTCGTCATGAATGTCTTGGCCACGATCTCCCGGCGAAAGCGCGGCGTGATTGACGGATGAGCGAGATGTCGAGCG
The DNA here is from genome assembly GCA_038210005.1 of Gemmatimonadales bacterium. Lineage (GTDB taxonomy): Bacteria > Gemmatimonadota > Gemmatimonadetes > Gemmatimonadales > Gemmatimonadaceae > Gemmatimonas. The sequence goes on along the minus strand of JBBQXC010000018.1, from coordinate 28,670 downwards.
CGCCGACATACAGCGCATCAGCCGTGACGCTGGACCACTCCGTACGCAGCGGATCCACGAATCGTAGCCGACGCAGTTGCTGCGAGATGGCGCCCGCTTCATCGCCCGCCGCGTCACGACCGTGCCGGATGGCCTGCACCAGTTCCGACGCCAGGTCGATCGCGGCGTCTTCGTTCGCGGGTGCACGTCCCAACACCGCGTCAGCAATCTGCGCCACCAGCTGCGCGCTGCCTTCCACGGTCCCCGACGTGCCGTCGTCGGTCCACGCGCGGCTGCTCCATCGAATCCACTCGCGTCCGTCCAATTGCGCGATGGTCACAGCGGCGGCATTCAAGGCATCGAGAAAGGCAGGCGCCGAGAGCGAGTCCACTTCGGCGCGTGAACGGATATTTTCGGAGCACATCGAGAGCGCCGTGTAGAGTTGCCCGTCCTCGGCGCGCACCCAGCGACGGTCCACATCCAGCACGATCACGGCGGCACCCAGCACACCGGACAGCATCGTCTCCAGAATCGTGTGCGTCTTCACCGTGCCATCGCGGTGCGTGAGCGCGTCGAGCGCAGCGTACTCGTGCTGCGCCCACACGTGCTCGGTCACGGTTTCGCCCGCCGCCGCGCGCTGCTGAAATTCCTCGAAATGCCCCGCCAGATGGATTGGCGCACCGAGGACGAGGGTGAGCTCGGTGGGGGTGAATGCGGTGGATGCCATTCGGTAAGCTATCAGCCGTTGACACTTGCTTCACATGTCGGGGCCAAGCTTCGGTCATCATCTCAACCCCGGAGATTCCCCATGCTCGCCAGCTACCTCGCCATCCCCGCGCTACTCGCGACGTTCCTGCTGCACCGCCCTGCCCTCGCGCAACCCGCGCGCACCGGCGCCGTAGTGCTGGTGGTCAGCAGCGCTGGCCTCGACAGTGGCCGTACGCGCCCCGGCTTCGAAATGGACGAACTCAGCCAGGCCTATCACATCTTCACCAGCAATGGATTCACAGTGACCATCGCCAGCCCGGCCGGCGGTGCCGTTCAGGCCGACAAGTACGACCGCGGCCTGGCGTACAACGCTGCGTTTTTGGCCGATACCGGCGCCGCGCGCAAACTCGCCAACACAGCCCGTACGGCCGCGCTTCGCGCGCGTGACTTCGACGCGGTCTTCGTGGTCGGTGGAAAGGGCGCCATGTTCGATCTTCCGCTCGACACCTCCCTCGCGCGTCTCGCCGGCGACATCTACGATCGTGGTGGCGTGGTCTCGGCCGTCTGCCACGGCCCCGCCGGACTCGTTCGCGCGCGTTCAAAGGATGGGAGGTCGCTGCTGGCCGGGCGCGCCGTTACCGGCTTCACCAACGAAGAGGAGCTGGTGTTCGGTAAGAAGTGGGCCTCGCAGTTCACCTTCTTGCTGGAGAGCGAAATCCGCTCACTCGGCGCGCGCTGGGAAGAGGCGCCGCTCATGCTGCCGCACGTTGTCGTGGACGGACGACTGATTACCGGACAGAACCCCTATTCCACTGCCGCAACGGCGGAGGCCGTTGTACGCTCGCTGGGCCGTACGCTCGTGGCGCGCGCGCCTTGGCAGGACGAACGTACCGTGAACTTCGCCGCCGGTGTGCTGCGCCGTGACGCGTTCACGCCGCGGCGCGAGCTCGCCGCCGTACACGCGGAGCTCAAGGTCGACCTTATCGGGCTCCTTGGCTACTATCAGCTACAGTCGGCGAGCGACACCAACGCCGTACGGTCCGCGCTCACCCTCATGGAACTCGCCGCCCCGTACATGCCGCAACCGCAGATCTCGCTTGGCTTGGCCGACGCGTACGCGCGACTCGGTCGCGTTGCTGACGCGCGGGTGTTGGCGGAGAGCGTAGCCGCGACGCATCCGCAGATGAGCGAAGCGCGCACCCTGTTGGCCAAGCTCCCGCGCTGAATGTCGACGCCATGACGTCGCACGGTCTCCACATTCTCGTGATCGAGGACCACGCCGCACTGCGCGAGAGCATCCGGCACGTGCTCAGCGCGCGTGGACATCGTGTCGACGTCGCGGCTGAGGGACGCGCCGGATTGCAGATGGCACTGGCCGAACCACCCGACGTGCTGGTGCTCGACCTCATGCTGCCGGGAATGAGCGGGCGGCGCATTTGCCAGCGCTTGCGCGCCGAATGTGATCGGCATGTTCCCGTGCTCATGCTGACCGCCCTCGACACCCTCTTCGACAAGCTCGAAGGGTTCGAGGCGGGTGCTGACGACTATCTGGTAAAACCGTTCGCCAATGAAGAGCTACTGGCGCGGTGCATGGCGCTCTCGCATCGACAGCGTGCAGGCCTCTCCCATCTGCTGCGCATCGGCACGTTGGAAATCGACCGCCGCAGCGGCATCGTGACACGTGATGGAGTCCCGCTCGCCCTGCGACAGACCGCACATCGCATTTTGCTGATACTGGCCGAAGCGTGGCCACGCGCGGTCACACGCAGTGAGCTCATGCGCCGGCTCTGGGGCGACGACGCACCGGAGTCCGACCCGCTACGCACGCATCTGTACCTGCTGCGCCAGTCGCTCGACAAGCCGTTCAGCACACCCATGCTCGTCACGATCCACGATGTCGGCTTCCGACTCGAGTCGGACCGTTGATCACTCCGCGCACGCGCGACTTGCGCGGCCGTATTCTGTGGGCGTTCGGCGGATTCGCCGTCGCGATGGCAGCCGTCTTCGGCCTGTCGACCGCCGTGTTCCTGTACACCGTGGAAGACGAGTTCTTCAATGCACTGCTCAGCGAGGAAGCCGCCCTGCTGGAGCAGCGGCGGACGCGAGAACCGCAGTGGGGTGCGCCGCGTCAGCCGTGGATGACTGTACACGAGTCGCCGACGACGATGCCCGCCGACCTCGGCGCGCAGCTGGCCGCCGAGCCGAATCGTCGCGAGTTCCGAGGAGACGCCGGGCGACACTACCACCTGCGCCGACTCGGCCCGATCAACCGTGCCGATTCCGTACCGCCGGCATGGTTGGTGTCGGAGGTGAGCGGTCGGTTGGTGGTGCGCCCGATGCGCGTCGAATTGCTCGAGAAGTGGCTGGTCGTGGAAGCGCTGATCCTGCTACTCGCCGTCGGGCTCGCGTTGCGTATCGCCAGACGGATTGCGCAACCGTTGTCGACCCTGGCAGACGCGGTGCGCACGTTCGATCCGTCGTTGCCCGTGCATGCGCTCGTGATCTCCAACGCCGACGCAGAAGTCATGGTAGTGGCGCGGGCGCTCGACGACATGCGCAGCAGAGTGCAGGCGCTGGTGGCCCGCGAACAGGCGTTCACGCGCGACGCCAGCCACGAGCTGCGCACGCCACTCAGTGTAATTCGGTCTACCGCCGCGCAGGTACTACAGGACTCGGCGCTCACCCCCGCTTCGCGGCGCATGCTTACGCTTGCATTGCAATCGGCCGAGCAGATGGAGCGTACAGTGGCCAGTCTGCTCGCCCTGGCGCGCGACACCACGCGTGACACCACGCGTGACACCGCGAGCGGTATGCCCGCACAGTCGACGCGGGTCCTCCCCGTGGTCGAGCAGGTCGTCATCGACCAAAGCCCGGCACTTGACGGGCGGGACGTCTCACTCGCCATCGACGTACCGGGGGATGCCACCCTGCACGTGTCGGGTGCGGTGCTGCACATCCTCCTGTCGAACCTGATCGGCAACGCATTCATGCACACCGCGTCCGGTGTCGTGCGCGTGTCCTTCGCGCAGCAGCAGCTCGTGCTCAGCAATCCGCTCAGCACTGACACGGGGTATGACGCATTCGCAGGCGACGTCCGCGCCCTCGGTGCGCGGGGTGCGAAACGTGAGGACAGTCCGGGTTTCGGACTGGGGCTCGACATTGCCCAGCGACTCTGCGATCGCGCGGGCCTGGCACTGGAGTGGCAGATACACGACGGCGCGTTTCAGGTGACACTGGGAGGTACGACGTGAGCGTCTACGGTCGGCGTGAAGTTGGCCGGGGTGACAGACGAGTACCCGGCGGCGATCGTCTGCAGCAGAAAGCGCTTGGTCTGCTGTCGCTACCCCTTCCCCCGCCGCTTGGCCGCCAGTCGGCGGCGCGCCGAATCAGCGATCGCCAGCACAGCCGGGTGACGCAGCTTCCGCTCGGCACTGAGCGCATAGAAGCGCTCGCGCACTCCGCGCAGACGCCCCACGACCTGCACGTCGAAGGTGCGTTGTACGTCGGCCTCCGCCACGCTCGGGGCGCAGAAGGCGCCAACGCCGTTGTGCCCGAGAATTTGCAGCATGGCCATGTCATCGACTTCGGCGACGATATCCGGCGTGATGCCGCTGTCGGCGCACCACTGCATGACGTGGCGCCGCAGTAACGAGCCGTCGCCGGGAAGCAGCATCGGCGCACCGTTCAATGATTGTGGAAACTCGTGGCTCAGTCGTGCCGCGAGCGTTGAGGCGGCGAACACGGTGATGTCGCTATCGCCAAGCAGATGGGAGTAGGCTCGTACACGAGTGCCACTTGGCATCGGTGCATCGGCAATCACGAGGTCGAGCACGTCCGACGCGAGATCGTGGATCAAGCGATCGGTTTTGTCGCTCCGTATCGTCACGCGCCAGAGAGGGCCGAGGGAGAAGACCGGCTCGATGAGGCGCCACGCCGTCAGTTTGGGGAGCGAATCGGCGAGGCCTATGGTGAAGCGCAATGGGCGCCCCTCGGTCTGCGTGCGCGTGGCGGTCAGCAGTTCGCGACCAAGGGTGAAGATTTCGTCGGCATATCTGAGCACGAGGTGACCCTGCTCGGTCAGTGACCGATTGCGGCCGCGTCGAACGAACAACGGCGTCCCGAGCGCGGCTTCGAGGGCCTGCAGCTGTTCGGTGATGGTGGGCTGTGTCACGCCGAGCAGCACGACAGCGGCGGCGATGCTCCCTTCGTGGGCCACCGTCCAGAAGTACCGAAGATGCTGGTAGTTGAGCGCGTTGAGGTCCTCGGACAACACGAGTGGCGTCATGACAGAAACATCGGTATTTCCGATGTATTTGCCAACAGCATCGGCCCAGGGAATCTTCCTGATCGTTGACCGCCCCCCTTTCGCCGGAGCCTCCATGTGCACTGACCCGACCGCCACGCCCGCCGCTGCCCTTTCGCGTCGCCGCTTTCTCGCCAACACCACGGCCACCGTGGCCGGCGTCGCCGCGCTGGGAGCACTTCCTCAAGCGTTGTACGGCGCGGAGCTGAGCGAGACCGATCGGGCTGCGGTCTTCGCGCCCCCTCCCACCACGCCCGCCGAGGCGTTCGCTGCCTTGAACGAAGGCAACCGCCGTTTCGTCGACAACAAGACCGTCGCTCCCCACCGCGATTTCGCTCGCCTGCGAGAGATTGCCCCCAAGCAGGCACCGTTCGCCGCCTTCCTCGGATGTGCCGATTCGCGCGTGCCGATCGAGATCGTGTTCGATCAGGGGTTCGGTGACATCTTCGTATCGCGCATCGCCGGGAACATCGCGGTGGCTGAACAGATCGCATCGCTCGAGTTCGGCACGGCGGTGCTCGGTGCCAAGGTGCTGTATGTCCTTGGACACACCGCATGTGGCGCGGTGTCGGCCACGATGGCCGGCACCGATGTCCCGGGGCAGATCAGTGCCCTCTACTACCACATTCGGCCTGCAGTCCGCGCGGCTAATGGCGATCTCGACAAGGCGATCATCGAGAACGTGCGCAATCAGGCCATGGCACTGCGCGATGGCTCCACGGTGATCAGCAAGCTGGTGAAGGAAGGGAAGTTGCTGGTGGTGGGCGGCGTGTATGATCTCAACACCGGAAAGGTCACCCCAGTGGAGCTCGGCGCCTGACATGAACGAAATTCTTCGCGTAAACCTGCTGTCGCCGATCGCGCTCGCCTTTGTTCTTGGCGTCTTTGCGCGCGTGATTCGCAGTGAGTTTTCGCTGCCCAAGGAGATCTACCAGGGTCTCTCGATCTATCTGCTGTGGAGTCTTGGGCTGCATGGTGGCGTCGAGCTGGCGCACGCGACGTTGAGTGAAATTGCGCGGCCCGCCGGCGTGACTTTGCTGATCGGCTGTATCACGCCGATCAGCGCGTATCTCACGCTCCGCTATCTCGGACGCTTCGGTGAGGCGGACAGTGCGGGTATCGCGGCGCACTACGGATCGGTATCGGCCGTGACCTTCATCGCCGCATCGACCTTCGTGAAGGGAATGGGTGCCGAGCCTGAAGGGTTCATGCCGACGTTGCTCACGCTGCTGGAAAGCCCCGGCATTCATATCGCGCTGGCCATCGGTGTCATGCGCAGTGGCTCGCACTCGCGGCCCACTTCCGAGCTGCTGCACGAAGTGTTCACCGGACGCACGATGGTGTTGCTCGTGGGTGGATTGATCGTGGGGTTCCTGATCGGTGACAAGAATTGGACGGTGATCGAACCGTTTTACGATACGAAGGGCGCGATCTTCCGCGGCGCCCTGTGCATCTTCATGCTGGAGATGGGCCTCCTGGCCGGCTCCCGATTGGGAGACCTGAAGAAGGTCGGCCCATTCCTGTTGGCCTTCGGCATGCTCATGCCACTCGTGCACGGTACGCTCGGCGCCTGGCTTGGGAGCCTCGCCGGACTATCGGTTGGCGGTGCCACGATGCTCGCGGCGATGGCAGCGAGCGCGAGCTACATTGCCGCGCCACCGGCGGTGCGCATGACGTTGCCCGATGCCAATCCGACCTACTACCTCACACTCTCACTCGCCATCACGTTCCCGTTCAACGTGCTGGCCGGCATCCCGATTTACTTCAAGATTGCGCAGATGGCGCATGGGGTCGCATGAACACCACGCCACTCAAGATGGTTGTGATCGTCTCTGAACCGGTGCTCGAGACGCGCTTGGTCTCCGAACTCCGTAGCCTTGGGGCCAAAGGGTTCAGCATCGTCGAAGGTCGTGGCGAAGGGACGCGCCACTCCCACGCCACCGATCTGCCCGGCAGCAACGTGCGGATCGAGACGATCGTGTCCGACGACGTCGCCGGCCGCATCATGGAGCATGTGTCGCAACACTACTTCGCGAACTACTCGTTCATCGCGTACGTGACTGACGTCGTGGTCGCGCGGGGCGCGAAGTACGTTTGACGCGGCAACGATGACCGCCTTCTCCGGACTGAGCGCGATTCTCGGCACGCAGCACGGGAAGGAAGCGGTCATTGCGCCGCGGCTGGCGTCAGCGCTTGGCCTGCAAGTCGAGCTGCTGCACGCCTTCGACACCGATCGCTTCGGCACGTTCACGGGCGAGGTGGCGCGCGTACGGAACGCCAGAGACACGGTGCGCGCCAAGGCGCTCGCCGCGTTGGCTGAAGCGCCGCACGGTGCGTTCGGGGTGGCCAGTGAAGGGAGCTTCGGTCCCCACCCTGAGATCCCGTTCGTGAGCTGCGGCCTCGAGCTGGTCATGCTGACCACGCGGGACGGCGTGGTCGAACTGATCGGCACCGACCTCACGCTGGAAACCAACTTCGCCAGCATTGATGTGCGTACCGTCGACGAGGTCGCGGCGTTTGCGCAGCGCGCGCGATTTCCATCGCACGCACTGATCGTCGAGGCGTGCGCCACGCACATCAGCGCCGGTGCGTCGATCACGAAGGGGATCCGCGAGTGGAGTGAGTTGGAGCGCGCCGTGAGCCGGCTGCTCGCGCGCGATGGCTGCGCGACGGTCGAGACAGATATGCGCGCACATCTGAATCCCACACGAATGCAGAGTATCGCGCGTGCGGCCGACTCGCTCGTGCGCGCGGCGCTCAGTCGATGTCCGCGCTGCGAGGCGCCCGGGTTTGTGGTTACGGGCGTCAAACGCGGACTTCCCTGCGAAGCGTGCGCGCGGCCCACACAGCGACCACTGGCCGAAATCCTGGTGTGCGGGAAATGCGCGCACAGTGCAACCCGCGTGATGGTCGGACCCACGGCGGCACCGGCGGGCCAATGTGATTGGTGCAACCCGTAGCGGTGGCCTTCCGAACACGCCCCTGTTGCATTTCGTGCGGTGCAGCTGGCGTTGAACAGCAATAGCAACAGCAATAGCGACAGCCGGAACCACATGGACCCCACGGCGTTCGCCGCTACTTGAGCCCCACCGCCCGCTGTTCCAGCTGTGCCGCCAACACGCTCCGGTTGGTGGTCCGTAGCAGCGTCGCGTAATCGCGCAGTGTCTCCCGCAGGTCCGTCGAACCGTTGCCAACCTCGCGGATGGCCAGCGCGCGCCGGTACAAGCTCTCCGCCTCCACCTCGCGATTGCTGTCGCGTAGCAGGCCGGCCAGCCCATTCAGCGACACCGCGATCGACGCGTGTCCCGGCGCGTACAACCGCTCCTTGGCCGCGAGCGCCTGCCGGAACAGTGGCTCCGCCGTCGCATACCGCTCGAGTTTCCAGAGCACTTCGGCCTGGTTGTTCATCACACTCACCGTGAGTGGATGCTCCACACCATAGGCCTTTTCCATGATGAGGCGCGCCCGCTCGTAGTACACCGCCGCCTCTTCGTATTTGCCGTCGAGGTAGTAGTAAGCGCCGATATTGTTGAGCGTGCTCCCCACGTCGGGATGATCGCTGCCCAGTGTACGCTCCTGACGGGTGAGCGTGAGACGCCACAGTGAATCGGCCGCCGCGTTACGCTGCTGTGCGCGATACACCGCGGCCAGCCCGCGCATGTCACGCAGCGTCCGCGCGTCATCGGCCGTGCGCACCGCGGCGTCGATGGTGAGGACACGCTGATACAATGCCTCCGCCTCGGCCAATCGTGTTTGCCGCCAGCGCAGCGCCGCCAGCATGGACAACGTGGAGGCCACGTCCACGTGTGACATCCCATACTGCTGTTCGCGAATGGCGAGCGCGCGCGTGAGATAGCGGTCGGCGGCATCCAGGTCGCCGAAATCACGCGTCAGTTCACCCAGCGACGTGAGCGTCTCACCCACCAGCACATCGTCCGTGCCCAACAGGCGTTCGCGCGTGCGCAACACGTCTTCGAGCAGGGCTCGCGCCTCCGGATACCGCCCGAGCGCCGTCTGCACGGTCCCCATCGTTTGCATGAGACGCGATTGCAGGAGCGGCTGCGACGCGAGGTCGGTGCTGACACGGCGAATACCCTGATTGAGAATCGCCTGCGCCGTGACACTGCCACGACGCGACACCGTGGGGTCGGACTGGCGGAACAGGTCCACCATGAAGTCGGCCACCTGCTTGGCCGACTCCGCTTCCCGCGCTGCCATCTGTTCGGCCCGGCGCGCGCGCACGAAGCCTACGGTAGCCGCCACCGACGTGGCGGTCACCAGCAGCGTGGCTACGCCCACCACGATCACGCCGACTTTGTGCCGACGGATGAACTTCCCCATCCGGTAACGCGTGCTCGCCGGACGCGCCGACACCGGCTCGTTGTTGAGATAGCGCCGCAGGTCAGCGGCGAATCCGTTCGCCGTTTCGTAACGCTGCGCGCGGTCGGAGTGCATCGCCTTCATCACGATCCAGTCGAGATCCCCGCGCAATTCTTTCTGCAGGTGACGCCAATCGGTGCGACGCAGATTGGCGATCGTATCGCTCTGCGCGACGGCGCTCGAGAGTCCCACGCTGAGCGTCGGTGGACTCGTGTCTCCGCTGGAGAGTCGCGCCAGAAATTCGTAGTAGCCCACCTTTGCCGGATCGATCGGCAGATGACCCACCAACAACTCGTAGAGCATCACGCCCAACGAGTAGATGTCGGCGCGGGTGTCCACATCGATGGCGGTGGAGCTGGCCTGCTCGGGACTCATGTAGGCCACGGTACCCATCGCAAAACCGGCCAGCGTCTTGGCCACGTGGTCCGACTGTGGCGGCCCCAGCGCCTTGGCGATGCCGAAGTCGATGATCTTCGCCTGCGGATGTCCGTCTTCGTCGGTCACGAGAATGTTGGACGGCTTCAGGTCGCGATGAATCACACCCTTCTGGTGGGCATGCTGCACCGCTTCGCAGATCCCGATGAACAGTTGCAGGCGATCACGCACAGTGAGCCGACGCGTGTCACAGAACTCCGTGAGCGGCAAGCCGCGCACGAGCTCCATCGCGAAGTACGGCTGACCCGTATCGGTACTCCCGGCCTGCAGTACGCGCGCAATGCCGGGGTGATTCATCACCGCCAGCGCACGACGCTCCGCATCGAAGCGCGCGAGGAGGTCACGCGCTTCCTCGAGCCCCGCGCGTATCAGCTTGAGCGCGACACGACGCCGGACCGGTGCCGTCTCTTCGGCTTCATACACGACCCCCATGCCGCCTTCACCGAGCAGCTGGATGATCTCGTACGGGCCGATACGGGTGGGATGGACCAGCGTCGTCGTCATCGACTCTGGCAACGGGACGTCAATTCACGATGATGTCAGGGTCGATGACCACGCGCACGGAGTCTCCGCTCGCGCCGATCGCACACGCCACGCGCACGTTGTAGCGATACACTCCGCTCTTGTCCTTGATCTTCCCTGTTGCCTTTCCCGCGAAGGGCGGTGCCTCGTCGAACGGCCAGCTTTCCGGTGCTTTCTGTGTGAGCGCGACCACGGCGCCGGTCGTGGTCTGCGTGGTGAACGACACGTCGCCCTTCTTCTTCATGCGCAGCACCCACTTGTCGACCACGACGTCCACCTGATTGCCGGCGGTACAGTTGGCCGTGATCGTCACCGTTTCCGCCGTCTTGAATTCGATACTGACGTCCGCAGCAGGCTGCTGGCACGCCGCCATGGCCACTGCGGCCATGGCGATGGTTCCGGTACAGATCCACTTCAATGTGCGACGCACACAAACCTCCTCGCTCTCGGCGAAAGGGACATGATTTTAGTGAACGTGGAGATTCGTATTGCGGGATAGCTTGGAGCGCCGCGTATCCCATCGCAAGTGTGACAAGTGGAACACGTTCGAGCTTTCGCGTTACGCGATATCCGGCAGCAACCGGAGGCGCACGACAAACTCACTCCCCCTGCCACGTCCCTCGCTGAAGGCCGTCACGGTTCCCTCATGCAACTCGACCAATTGCCGTACGAGGGCCAGCCCGATCCCCAGCCCGCCTTCGCGCGCATCCCCCCCGCCGCCGATCTGGATGAATATCTCGAAGATCTGGGATAGCATCTCAGAGGGAATACCCGCGCCGTTGTCACGAACCCGGATCACGGCCGTCCCATCGTCTCTGGCCGCCGAGAGGCTGATGCGCCCTCCCGGGGGCGTGTATTTGGCGGCGTTTGCCAGCAGGTTGGCGACCACCTGGGCCAACCGCGTGGCATCGCCACTCACCCACAGCGGCTCGATGCACGGAGCGATCTCGAGCTCGTGCCGGCGGGTCTCGATGAGCGCCGCGCTGAGCTCGACGGCTGAGATCACCACCGTCCGGAGGTCGATCGACTCCCGGCAGAGCGTAAGCGTGCCGCGGCGCACGCGCGCCAAGTCGAGCAGGTCGTCAACCAAACGGCTCATGTGCGCGGCTTGTCGCGCGATGATGCCCGACGCTCGTTGATTGGCAGCTGCATCCAGGTGAGGGGATAACAGTAGCTCGGTTGCATTGGCCAGAGCACTCAAGGGACTGCGTAGCTCGTGTGCGACCGCTGACAGAAAGTGATCTTTCTGCCGGTCCGCCTCTTCCAACTCCATCGACCGCGCGCGCAATTCCTCCTTCAACCGACAGTGGTCGGTCATGTCGCGGATGGCGCTGGCGTAGAGGCCCCCAGACTCTGGCGGCAGGGGACTGATCGAAATGTCGATCGGAAACTCGCGGCCGTCCTTCGTCACCCCGAACAGCTCGAGACCATGGCCCATAGGCCGCGGTCGTGGATCGACCGTGTACGCCCCGCGATGGGCGATGTGCGTGCCGCGGAATCGCTCCGGCATGAGCACTTCGAGGGGACCGCCAACGAGCTCCGCTCGGGAGTAGCCAAACAGTGTCTCGGTTTGGCCGTTGATGTGGACGACCATCCCGCCGCCGTCGATGATGACCACGGCGTCGGGGGCGGCTTCGAGAAAGCCGTGGAAGAACCGCTCGGGCTGTCTGGTTGGGGGCATCGGTCCAATCCACTTGGTGGGTGCTGCATCTCGATTACAGTACGACTCGCGTCCCCATTGGTCGTCCGGATACGTCGGTACGCGTGGCCGTCGACACGGATGAGCATGCTGCCCGAAACGCCGTCACGCAAGACGGACTTTGGACTATGGGTGAGCCCTCCGTCGATATCGCACTTGCACCAAGCCCGTGTCGTACGCCACGGATGAGTCCAGCTGCCAGTGGGAGCGCGGGACGGTGCCATCGAAGAGCGGGCGCCCCGCGCCCAGCAATTCCGGCATCACCGACAGCGTGAACCTGTCGACGGCGTGTTCCCGGAGTCCCTGCCGCACGGTCGCTCCGCCATCAAGGTATACATGGCGCACGTGCTCAAGCCCAAGGACCTCGAGGAGTGGCGTGAGCGGTCCGGCATGCGCGCTCACGGGTACCGGCACCGAGGGGAGCGGTCGGTTGGTGAGCACCACCACGCGTCGGTCACCGAAGGGCCACACCACATCGAAGCCCAAGATGGCGTCGAGCGTGTACCGTCCCATCACGATGGCGTCGATGTCCTGCAGGAAGGCGGCGTAGCCGTAGTCCTCGTGTGGCTGCTGGTACGGCGCGAGAAAATCCCGTGAGCCATCGGGGTGCGCGATGCGCAGGTCGAGACTGACCCCGAGGTGCACGGAAACGAGAGGACGCATTGTGAAAGCGGTGAAACGAAATGGTGAGTCGACATGATGCGTGGACGTCGTTGGCCCGTGTTTAATCTACAGCGTAGATTAATGGCCATGACCACCACCGCGTCACCTCGGCACAACCCGAAGCGCCGCACGCGCGGCCGCCCCCCGGCCAACGCCCCGCGCGTCGACCTCGCGCAGGTTGTCGCCGCCGGCGAGGCCGTGCTGCACCACGCGGGTTGGGCCGGGCTGTCCATGCGGGCGGTGGCCACACGGCTCGCGGTGGATCCAATGACGCTCTACCGCCACGTGGCGTCGCGTGAGGCGCTGGTGGCGGCCATCGCCGCCGAGCGATGCCGCGCCCTTGACGCTGACCGATTGCGCCTTCGTCACGGCGTCTCGTGGCAGCAGCGGCTGCAGCAGGTGGCGCGTGTGTACCTGCGCTGCGTGGGGGACGCACCGGAGCTGGTGCGCGCCCTCACCGCCTCCAACGATGCGGCGCAAGCGCTCGCCGATCGCTGGCTGGCGGTGATTGCGGACGTCCTGGCCGAGACGCGCGCGCGACGGGCCCTCGTGCGACAGGTGGCCCACACGGTGGCGGATCTCGTGCACGGCTCGGCGCTCGCGGCCGACGGGCGCGACGCGCGCGCGTTACGACGGTCGATGGACCTGGCTATTGCGGGGGTCGAGGCGCGCCTCGTCGCTGCCGAGCGCTGACGGTCTGGGTAGACGCGCCGCACAAAGGCCCGTCGGAGGTTTAGCCGTGCTGGCCTTCGTGCACGCCCATGGAGAACTGCTCGACCATTTTGGTGTTGAAGTCGTCGAGATCCTTCGGGCTACGGCTGGTGACGAGACCTCGGTCGGTCACGACGGACTCGTCCACCCACGTTGCCCCGGCATTCGTCACGTCGGTGCGGATCGAGGGATTCGACGTCATGCGTCGACCGCGCGCGGCACCTGCTTCGACCACAAGCCACGGCGCATGACAGATCGCCGCCACCGGCTTGCCAGCCGAGAAGAAGTCGCGCACGAACGCCACCGCTTCGGGGTTGATGCGCAACAGGTCCGGATTCATCACGCCGCCTGGCAACACGAGCGCGTCGAAGCTCTCGGCTTTCATGCTCGGCACGGTACCGTCTACCTTCATCGTCGTCTCCGACCACGTGCCATCCGACCATCCGCGAATGGTGTCGGCGGATTGCGCAATCGACACAATGCTGATGTTCGCGCCGGCCTCCTTGAGCGCCGCGAGTGGTGACATGAGCTCTGATTCCTCGAACCCATTGGTCGCGAGGATCGCGACCCTGCGATCGGAGAGATTGCACTGGTGTTCGTTGATCTCGAATACGGCCATGTGTTGCCTCCGGTGTGGATTTGCGGAGGGGGTCGGACACGGTGTTACGACGTCTGTTCCGTATCGGTGGCGTCCCAACGTTTTTCAGCGGAGAACGAGCTGAATGGGCTCGATATCCGGGTCTGAATGGTGAGGCGGTGGCGTAAGGAGTTGCAGGATCGGAGCTTGCTCGAACAGGGGCACCCTCAGGATCTGTAGCATTTCGTACACGCGATGACGCTCACGTGGCAGACGTTTCTTCGCGGCGGGCCATCAAGACGTCCGTGTCAATGGCGATCCAGCGGTGCGCCCGCACCGCGTGCTCGCACCGCGTGCTCGCAGGTCACCAGGCACGGCGTGATGCGTCGGTGCGGCGTGAACCGCGGGGCTTTCGGCGACCTCGGCGCCATCGGACGGCCAGCTGGTTCACGCGAAGCTCGCGGAGGACGCGAAGAGACGCGGAGGACCGCAAAGAAACACGGATCGAGATGGGCATCGCGCCGGCGGACCGGGGCGCGCCGAACCACCATTCAGGTGTGGTGCGGTTCTTCGGCGCACGACGGTCCCGCGCGCCTCAGCGCTACCGACCGACCTGCATCGCCTCGCCGTTCAAATCGAGACCAGACGAAACGACCCCGTTGACCACGCCAATCAACCACTTACACCGCTCCGACGTGAAAACGTTGGGACACTACTGGTTCCGTATCTCTTCCGTAGCAATATGCTCTGCTCGCTTCGAAACGACGGTGGCTGACGACACGCGTCGCCGGCGCGCGTGCGCAGCGACCCCGAGCATCGACAGACCGAGAGCTATCAGCACGTACGTCGACGGCTCGGGCACGGCCGTGACGAGCACGTTGCTGCTCACATCGTCGCGTGGCCTACCGCTCAGATCGCCGCGAGCGCAGGTCGCGAGCGCGCAGGTCGCGGGCGCAGGTCGCGAGCGCGCAGGTGTATAGCCCCGGCACATTCGGGTTGAACGACGGAAGGACCAGAGGCGTGCGCAAACCGAAACGCCCCATCTCGTCGGTATCGCCGTTGAGAGCCGACGGATCGAAGTCGTACACGAAGAGATAGTCGTACAGATCCCGCTTGCTGACGCCCATGAACATGTTCACGGTCCAAGTTGGAGCGCCCACGTTGAGTTGATCCGCCGACACGTACTTTTTGACGGTGGTGCCCCAATCGACGCTGACCGGCTCGGCCGGACCTTGGTGGGCGTATGCGACCAACGCGGCGGCGTATCTGTACGTCTCCGGATTGATCGCTGGAACGAGTGTTTCCGGCAGCTGGACGGACCATGACTTGAATGGCGCCGTGACGGCCGCCGAATGGTGAGCCGGTGGGCGTGACCCATGTGGACCACGCGCGCGTGGTTGAACGACGGTGACCATCGATGCCGACAGCGCCACATGCGCTGTCGGCATCGGCGCATTCGTTGATCGGTGCGATCCCTTTTCGTTGGATCTGTCTCCGTTCATTGTCAGCTGATGGTGAGTTTGTCAGCCTATTCACCGACAATTGTAATGTTTGCGTGTGCCCACGCTCGGCGCCCACGTCGTCAACAAGTCCGCGACGTTCAACAAGCGATCGGCCGTAACCGACCGCGGCAGCAATCCAAAGCGCGCGAAGGACTTGCTGTATCTGCGCGATGTCATGGCCGACGGTGACGACGTGACAGCAGTGGGCGAATCCGAAGGTCATTTGATGGATCTGGCCGACCTGCTGACACCGTTTCGTAGCCCGATCGATCCGCCGGACTTCGATTGGGGCACCGGCGGCTAGAGCGCGATCCTGATCACGTCGCCGGCCTGGCACGTGCTGATCGACGGCGGACTGCCGGAGTCGGCGTCACTGATTCCCAAGAACATCGACGCGGACAGTCCGACAAATGCACAAAGCGCCCGCAGAGCCCATGTTTGTTTCCATCGGTTCATGCCCTTGGCCAAGCGGTTCCACCATCGGAGCTATTGTGCAATACGACAAGAATACCTGGGAGCGGTTGCGACCAGCGGTAGATTCTGCCCTCGAGCTCGAAGCATCGGCGCGCGGCGAATACCTGAACTCACTGCGCACGACAGACCCTGAGTTGGCCGCGATGGTGGAAGAGTTTCTCGCGCGCGAGATCTCGGCGGATGCCGCGGGATTTCTCGCGCAGGATATTCATACGCAGATGCTCGGCGATCAACCGGCAACGCTCGCGGGCATGGAGCTCGGCCACTACGTGCTCGACCGACCGCTTGGACACGGTGGCATGGGACAGGTGTGGCTGGGTCACCGCAGCGATGGGCGTTTCGAGGGGTCGGTCGCGGTCAAGCTGCTCAACATTTCGCTCGTCGGTGGTGGTGCGGATATCCGGTTTCGCCGCGAAGGCAACATCCTCGCCAAGCTGTCACATCCCAACATCGCGCGGTTGCTGGACGCGGGAATCACGACGGTCGGACAGCCGTACCTTGTGCTCGAGTATGTCGAAGGCGTCTGGATCGACGAGTACTGTGACGCCAAAGCGCTCACGCCGGACGACAGACTCCGGCTCGTATTGCGTGTGCTCGACGCGGTGTCCCACGCGCACGCGAATCTGATCATTCATCGCGACCTCAAGCCGGCGAACATTCTCGTCACATCGGCCGGCGAGGTGAAGCTGCTCGACTTCGGCATCGCCAAGCTGCTTGAAGGCGATGACGCGGAGATGCTCACGGCAACGGGCGGTCGCGCGCTGACCCCCGCGTTTGCCTCGCCCGAGCAGATCCGCGGCGACACGATTACCACGAGTACCGATGTGTATGCGGCGGGCGTACTGCTGTTCCGGCTATTGACCGGCGCACACCCAACGGCTCAGGGTGCGACCACGCAGGCTGAGACCCTTCGCGCCATTCTCGATGGCAACGTCACGCCAGTGAGCGAGGCGATCAGGTCCACGAAAGGGCGGACCGCCGATGACGTGCGTGTCGCGGCCGAGCGGAGGGGAAGTTCGACCGATCGCCTGAGCCGGCAATACCGCGGCGACCTGGACAACATTCTGGCACATGCGCTGAGGCAGAATCCGGCCGAACGCTATCAGTCGGTGGCCGCCTTCGCCGATGATCTCCGCCGGTATCTCGCCCATGACGTGGTGAGCGTGCGCGCCGACGCCACGTGGTATCGGCTCTCACGTTTCGTGCGACGCCACCGTGTCGCCGTCGCGGCTGGCGCCGCCGTGGCCATTGCATTGCTCGGTGCGACGGCAGTCTCGCGCAGCCAGATGCGCATTGCGCAAGAAGAGCGCGACGTGGCCACCCTGAACGAGCGGTATTCTTCGGCGATCAGCGATGTGCAGATGCAGCTGCTCGCGCTCGTCGAGTCGGGGGACGGCACGTTGACCGAGGACCAGCAACTTGCGCGCATTCAGGAAACAGTTGCCAAGCAGTTCGGCAGCGAGCCCAAGATTCACTCGAGAATTCTGGGGATGCTGGCTGATCGGTATGGTTCGAAGAACGACCTGATGAGACAGTCGTCGCTGCAGTTGCTGGCCGCCGCGCAATCGCAGATGGCCGGTGACTCGCTGACCGAAGCGCTGAACCGCTGCCTTGCGTCGTGGATCATGTTCAGGTCCGAGCGCGCCGATTCAGCGGAAGCAGAGCTGGCGAAGGCCACACGACTGCTCGCGGCGGCGCGCGGCGATGGGACGTCAGCCGACGCGGCGTGCAACTCGGCGATCGCCACTCGATACATTGCGCGGCAGCAGTTCGATTCTGCGGTGACCTACATGCGGTCGTCCGTCAGGATCACCGAGCGCCTCGGTGACACCCTCGGCAGCAACTATGATGTCGCGCTCAACAATCTCGGTCTTACACTGACCCAGAGTGGCCATCCGCGTGAGGCGTCGGTCGAGCAGCGAAAGCTCATCGCCTCCATGACGCGAAAGGGAAAAGCAGAGACCGAAGGGTACATGGTCATCATGTCCAACTTGGCGGTCGCACTGATGTCTGTTGGTGAATTCGCGACTGCGCGGTCGTTGCTCGAGGCGGAAATTGCGCGAGTGCATCCCGTGGGCAGTCCCTCGGAGGTTCCGGCGCCGCTGCGCGTGCGCGCCATGCTGTCGTATCAACGCCTGGAGATGGCGGACAGCGTCAGTCGTCTCGCCGAGGAGATTGTGCGCGATACCGCGCGACAGTTGCCACCGCCGGTGATTCTCGATGCACGTGTGGCGCTGGCCGAGGCCATGCTGCGCTCCGGGCGCGTGGCTGATGCGCTTCGCGTGAGCACGGCACTCGCTCCGATGCTCGCGCAGATGCCGCCGCGACCGCGCAGTCGCATGCAGCCGGTGTTGCTGCACGGCGCCTTGCTCGACGCCACCGGACAGACGGCGCTCGCCCTCGATACGGTACAGCGGTTTCTCCGTTCGGCGGGCTACACGCCCTCGGCGCGCAACGAGAGTTGGATGTCACCAGCGCTGGTGCGGGCGAGCGAGTACGCGTTGGCCACCAACGAGCCACGCTTGGCCGCCACCCTGGCGCATGATGCGCGCGAGGCGGCGAGTCTTGATTCGCTGGCGGTCTCGCAGAGCGCATTTGTCGGCCACGCGTTCGCCGCTGAAGCTGATGCGGCGCTTGCACTCGGCGACACCACCGGCGCCGTTGCGCTTGCCTCGCGGTCACTGCGTCCGCTGCGCTATGGGTATGGTGCCGCGCATCCGCGGGTGGTCGCACTCGAAGAGTGGATCGCGATGACGGGGAAGCGGCGGTAGCCTTGAATCCGGTATGAGGTGTTCCTTTGGAGTCGCTGACGGGCCAGATCGTCGACGGGAAGTACCGGGTCGGCCGTCGTCTTGGTGAAGGTGGAATGGGCGCTGTGTATCTGGCCGAACACATTGGCATCGGTCGTCACGTCGCGTTGAAAATTGTGCGGCCGGAACTGCTCTCTGAGCCCACGGCTGCAGAGCGATTTCAACGCGAAGCGCGCGCCGCCGGAGCGATCCAGCATCGCAACGTCGCGGACGTGACCGACTTCGGCATTGCTCGCGTGTCGGGAAGCGACAGCGCGTACCTGGTGATGGAGCAGCTCCATGGTCAGACGTTGGAAGAAGTGCTGGAGGAGCGTAGGCGGCTACCGTTTCGCGGTTCCACGGTTGAGCTGCTGCGTGCCCACTTTGTGTCGGAAGTTCCGGCGTTCGGCCCCGAGTCTGGTATCAACGTGGAGGTCGGCAATGGTGTTCGGCGCGCGCTGTCGAAAGGACCGGATGATCGCTTTCAGTCCGCCCCCGCGTTCGCGGCGGCGCTGCGTGCGAATTCGATGGGCTTCGGCGAAAGCATGCGCAGTGCGATCGCGCTTTTTGCTGAACGACTGCCCGAATTGACCAGGGTTGGTGTGTTCTTCGCCCTCGCCGGCATCACCGCGACGATCGTCGGTGCGCTGCTGTGGCCGGTGCCGATGATCTGGTTTGTTCTGCTGACCATGTCATTCCTGGTCAGCGGTCCGATGGCGATGGCGAGCATCGCGGCGATCTTCGACGACGTGAAGTATCGACCGTTCGTGCCGACATCGGGGCGACAAACGGCGATCGCCGTGGTTCGGCACGACGCCTCGGTCGCGGCGCTGCTGACGACCTGGGTGCGAACGACAACCGTCCGCGATTTCTCCGCGACGCGACAGGCCAAGGGGAGCAGCATTGGCGGTAGGCGCTCGTTCATCGATCTGTTCAGACACCGAGGCGCACGTGCCGGGGAAGCACGCGTTACGCAGATGGCGCAGGTGCTGCCCAAGGGGGCGTTCGCGACCATGGCCGTGGCGCAGCTGCTTGGCGTGTTCATCGCACCCATGCTGGCCATGCTCGCCGCGTACGGACTGCTCCGGCTGGTGGGTCAACAGAGCCTGTTTCTGATTGCGCGTACCGGAAGCCTGGCGTTCACCGCCATGCTGTTTCTGCAAACGTTCATCGCGCTGGTGGACGTGATGCTGTACGACTTGGCGTACGATATGACGGCGGAGTGACCGTGCGGAGTCGTCGTTGATGGTGTTGCTGTGCTTCGCGTGCCTTCGCGATCCTCGCGAGCTTCGCGCGAACTGCGGTGCTTGCGGCTGCCGCTGAGCGATCGGAGAGCGAGCTGGTTCGCGCGAAGTCCGCGAAGATCGCGAAGAGACGCGAAGAACAGCAGAATGACTGAAATGGGAATCGTGCCGATGGAGACCAGATGGAACGACTCCGTGCCCTAGGCAACGACGTACGCGCGTTCGTCCTCTCGCAGCTCGCGTTCTGGTTGCTGGCCGCGATCGACGGACATGCGAAGAACTTCTCGCTCTTCCGGCGTCGCGACGGGTACCTGCTCGCGCCCCTGTACGATGTGCTGTCGGCGTGGCCGAACAAAGCGAGATTACGAACTAACGCGTTGCCGACAGTCGTTCGCGCAGCTCTCGCGTCCAATTGAGAACCACGATCGTCTCCGGCGCCCCGTCACCCGTGGGCGCAATCATCACGAAGCGCCGACCATCGGGCATGACGTCGTAGTTCCGATGCGGCATCGGCATATCGCCGTCGAATATGTCGGCGAAGAGCATACGTCGACGCGTGATCGTCGCTGACGTACCACCCGTCACCTCGGCATACATCAGTTTCCGATCGCCGCGGTAGTAGATCCGACGGCTATCAGGTGACCATGCGGGTTCAGTGCCACCGTCCAGCGACACCTGGATCGCCTCGCCCGGACCGGGAAAGGGTCGCAGGTACACCTCGTAGCGACCCGACTCACTGCCGGCGTAGATCAACCAGTGCCCGTTCGGCGACAGGGACGGCATGAAGGCATCGTACGTACCCGTCACCACGACCTGCGGTTCGAGTTCGCCGGACATCGGCGCCCGCCAGATACTCCACACGCCATTCACGCGACGCTGAAAGAGCAGCACGTTGGGTTCCCCGCTCGGGCTGGCCGCGAACAGCCCTGACGCTTCCGTCAGTAGCTCGGGACGCCCACTACCGTCTACTGGTATTCGCCAGAGCGCATCGCGCCCATCGACGGTCGAGCCGTACACCAGCGAGCGTCCGTCCGGCCCCCACGCCGGCCCGAGTACTGAGCCCGAACGTGTCACCCGAGCCTGTGCGCCGTTCGAGATGTCGTAGACCCACGCGTCCGTGCCTTCGGCACTCGCATGCTGCACCGCGACACGACGTCCGTCGGGTGACACGCGCGGATTCATGAACACCCCGCTCAGTCCCGCTACGAGTGGTGTGGCCGCTCCCGTCGAATCCACGAGCACGGGTGCGTTCTGTGGCATCACGCGGCGCGAATACAGCAACGTCCCGTTGCTGGCCAGCCGCGCCGCATCGATGCCACCACCCTCTTGCTCGAGCACCACGACCGGCTGCCCGACAATGCGGGACGATGCCAGATCGAGTCGCGCCGCCATGAGCGCGCGGGCATCACGCCGGATGTAGAGAATCCACCCATCGTGATACGCGAAGGCGATCTGCGCGTCGATGCCAAGTGGCGTATACGTGACCGGTGTCCGTGCGCCGGGATCAAGGCGGGCGAGCGCCAATTCACCGTTCAGGGCCCCGGGTCCGGAGCGACCGCGCGCCACCGTAAAGACAATCGTGCGACCATCTTCCAGCGAAAACGGTCGCAAATGCACACTATCGTGACGCAACGTGTCGAGCTGCGTGAGCGCGTGCGACGGTCCGCCGTTGATCGAGCGCCACGTCAGTCCCTCTTGGCCGAAGCTGTCGAGGATGAGAATACTGTCGTTCAGAAAGCTGCCGCTGCTATAGCGAAACGCGCCGCCCAGATCGCGCAGACCCCCACCGTCGATACCGATACGCGCCAGTCGATCATCACTCGTGAGGAAGGCGATCGTCTTGCCATCAGGGGAGATGAAGGTGTCCAACGCGCCGTGTGTGCCGGTCAGCGGGCGCGCCGCCAAATCATTCACCTGCCGCACAAAGATGCGCCGGTCCGTCGCCGCTGACCCGGCATACACGATGGCCGAACCGTCCGGTGTCATGGTCGGAGCACGACCGATCGCCGCGTCGGAGATCGGGGTCACCACAAATCGCACCGTCGTCGCTGCACTCTCGGCGGGCTCGCGATTTTTGCTCTCGAACACCCACGCTACGACGCTCAGCGCAGCGAGTGCCGTGAGGCCGAGCGCGGTAAACTGGTACGCTCGCCCCGATGCAGCGGGGTGGATCGACTCACGGTGACGCGACACGGCGGGTGTCGGCACAACCAGTGTCGGCACAACTGGTGTCGGCACAACCAGTGTCGGCACAACCGGTGTGTTCACCGCGAGTGTCGGCGATTGTAACGCATCCTGAAAAGCACGGGCCGTGGCCCATCGATCACCGGGCCGCTTCGCCAATGCACGGGTAATCGCCAGCGAGATGCTTTCCGGAACGCTGGGTCGCAGGAGATGCACGTCAGTTGGCTGCTCGGCACGGACCTTGGCCAATACGCCCTGCGCGGTACTCGCGACATGCGGTGGGTCGCCCACCAACAGTTCGTACAGAATCGCGCCGAGCGCGTACACGTCGGTGCGGGCGTCGATCACGGCAGCGCCGTCAGCCTGTTCGGGCGACATATACTGTGGCGTGCCGATGATCACGCCGGTCTGCGTCTGCCGTACGCTCTCGAGCTCCGCGGTGGCGAGCGCGATGCCGAAGTCGCACACCAGCGGCTGCCCGTCCCTGAGCAGGATATTCTCCGGCTTCAGGTCTCGATGCACGATGCCTTTCGCATGCGCGTGTTTCAGCGCGTTTACCACACCGCTGGCCAGCGCGACGGCCTCATCGACCGGCAGTGGCCCCGTACGACGCAACCGCTGTCGTAACGTCTCCCCGGTGATGTAGGGCATCACGAAGTACAGCAAGCCGGCGTCCGCTCCCGAGTCGAACAGCGGCATCACGTTCACATGTTGCAGCGCCGCCGTGACGCGGATCTCGTCGAGAAAGCGCTGCGGGGTGGCGTTGGTGAACGTATTTGAGGCACCAATGCCTGCCACGACTTTTATGGCCACGACGCGCGCGTGACGCGGATCATCTGCCCGATACACACTCGCCATACCGCCGCTGGCGATCCGGTCGCGAATGATATAGCGCTCGCCGAGCGCGGCCTGCAGCAGATCGCGTACCCGATCGGGGGCAGCCGTTATTTCGAGAAACCCGCCCAGCTGTGCGTGCGCACTCAGCAGCGCCCGCAGCTCGGCGCCGACGGCGGCATCGTGCGCTACGGCGTCGGCGACGAACGCGTCGCGGTCGGCCGTATTCAGCTCGAGGGCGGTGTCGAAAAGCGCGGTGGCGCGCTCGTAAATTCCGCGCGTGGTCATTCGTATACCTCCTGATGCAGCTGACCCCACAACCAGCTGCGCGCACCGGCCCAGTCTCGCTTCACGGTGCGGAGCCCGACGCCAAGTGCGGCCGACGTTTCCTCTTCACTCAGTCCGCCGAAGAACCGGCATTCGACCACCTTGGCCTGCCGCGCGTGCAAGGCGGCCAGTCGATCGAGGGCTTCATCCAGATCGACCAACGACGTTTCGCGATCATCCAACACCAGCGCACGATTCAGATCGGCCATGTCCAGCGACACCGGAACTGCCGGGCCGCCGCGTTTGACGGCATTGGAACGCCGAGCATGTTCGACCAGGATACGACGCATGGCCGTCGCAGCAATGGCCAGGAAATGCGAGCGATCATCGAACGCACTGCGCGCACCGTCACTGAGGCGCAGATACGCCTCGTGCACCAGCGCGCCGGTCTCGAGCGTATGACCCACGCCTTCGCGACGCATTTGCGCGCGCGCCAACGCACGCAGTTCGTCATAGACGAGCGCGAACGCCGCGTCGAACGCCAGCGCATCACCCTCGGCGGCACGACGCAGCCATTCCGTCACTGAACCCGACGTCGTCATCGGACGAGTGGCTCGAATTCGGGTCCGCTGTCGCAGGAGAAAGTGAGAGCATGCCGACCGCACCACCCGGTGCCGTGATGCTCATCACCCTGTCCTGGTCGAGGCGCGTTATGCATAGCCGAATCGTACTCACAGTTGCCACACTTGTCGTCGCGATGGCCTGCTCGGACTCCACGCCCGTGGCTCCCTCCGACGTATCCGAAGGGCGCGCCCTGTCCACGGGCGAGACCACCGCATCAGACCGCTGGATGCTGGCGACCCGTGTGATCATCGGGCGTCGCGAGGTTGGCAGCCCGGCGATGGTCACCCGGAATTTCGCGTTGATTGCCGTGGCCGAGTACAACGCGGCCACCGCAGCGGGGGCAGCTACGCCCACGGCGGGCAAGAAGCCCTCTGAAGCGGGGGCGGTGGCTGGAGCCTCAGCGGCCGTGCTGCGGACGCTGTACCCAGCGGAGGATACCGCGGTGACAGCGCAGCTCGCATCAGATCGCACGTACTTTCGCACGATCACCGCAGAGGCGGCCTTCGACTTTGCGGCTGGCGAGGCCATCGGTGCCAGTGTCGCCGCGCAGGTGCTCGCGCGTGCCGCAACCGATGGCTCAAACGCCATGTGGACCGGTGCGATTCCCGTGGGACCCAACTACTGGACCAATGCGGCGCCGCCCGCGCAGCCGGTGGCGCCATTGCTTGGTCAGGCGCGCGGTTGGTTTCTCACCTCAGGCGATCAATTCCGTCCCGTGGCTCCGCCTGCGGTCACCTCAGCCGCATTTGCCACCGACCTGGCCGAAGTGCGCGCCCTGACCGCCGCCCGCACGCCAGCGCAGCTCGCGTTGGCGCAGTATTGGCAATACGCCTCGGGACCATCGGGTCCCATCGGCCACTTCAGCGAACTGGCCGGCGGTTTGACGAAGGCCGCCGCGTACAATGAGCGGCAGAGCGCCCGCGTGTACGCGCTGCTGCACATGGCCATGCGCGACGCGACGATCAGCTGCTGGGACGCGAAGTACGCGTATTGGTTGATCCGCCCGTATCAGATCGACCCATCGATCAGCACACCCGTCGGTCGTCCGAACTTCCCGTCGTATCCCTCGGCCCACAGCTGCATCGCGGGCTCGGCCGCCGCCGTGCTGTCGGGTCTCTTCCCGTCATCGAAGGCGATGATGGATGCGCAGGTGGTCGACGCCGGGATCGCGCGCATCTATGGCGGGCTGCACTACCGATTCGATATCACGGCCGGCCAGGAGATCGGCGCGAAGGTGGCGGCGTTGGCGCTCACGCGCGTGCCGGCGGTGAACACGCCGGTGCTGTTGCGATAGGCGACACGCAAATCGCTCGTCCCTTCAACAGCACGTGGTACGGTACAGCCCTCACGACGTGCATGCCTCACTCGTATCGAATGAACACCATGTCAGTCATGCGCCCGGTGGTCGTGCGCGTGCGATATAACGGCGCCACCTTGAGCTCGGCCACCGGGCCAGACCCTTGTAGACGCTCCATGAACTGCGTGAGCTGATACAGTTCGTCGAACTCCAAGCTCAGATGCCAGCCCGCGTCTCGCGAGCTCACGCCGCGCAGCAGCATGCCGGGCACCAAGGCCGAGAGTGCGCGCTGCCGAACGATGGCCTCCTGGGGATCAGCGGGCCCGTTCTCGAGGGCCTGTTCCTCTTGATACAGGCGGTCGGTCTTGGCCTGTGCCAGCGCCGCCTCGTCCTGATCGATGATATGCTGACGCGCGCGCGCCACCGGTACCGGTAGTTCGGGGTCGAACTTTTCGGCCATCGTCCACACCGACTTCGTGGTGAAGGTGCCCGGAATGGGGATCCCCTTGCAGCCGTCCCCGCACCACACCGTGATTTCGTCGTAATCCGTGAAGTCGACGCGAGCCACCAGCGCTCCGTCGGTGTTCCGGGCGATTTGCATGGCGTGACGCTTGGGAAAGAAGTTGTGCGTCTTCATGTCCTGATCCCAGTGCGAGAGCGCACTCCCATCGGGAATACGCAGCCAGCCCCCTTCGCAGTAGTAATCGCTCGACCACGCACTGCCCTTCCTCATAGCACCCGTGGTCGACACGCTGTCGCGGTAGACCACCTTCACCGTGAGCCCCTGGTCGGCATTTCCCGCGAGCTCGAAGTACGCCCAGTCGGCGTTGGTGCTGTCGTACGGCACGCGCGACTTGGCCATGAGCAGCGAGATGGGCTCGGACGAATCGAAGTAGCGACCGGCCACGGTGGGGCAGGTGGAATCGGCGGCGAGGACCACCTTGGGCCATCCGCGGGGCATGCCTTTGGTGCCGCCGGTGCAGGCGGCGGCGGTGAGCGCCAACGCGAGAATGGTCAGGATACGAAGCGGGGTCATATCCTTGGGACGATTTAAGGGCGCTGGCGTTGCCACAGCGCCGCGACGCGCATCAATGCCGAGGACCGCGTCCTCCGTACACTCACCTCTTCACGATCACCGCAGCGCGATCAAGCAACGTGTTCAGTTCTGCACGAGACAGATAGCGGCCGTTCATCACAACCGCCGCAATGCGTTGCGTGTTGTTGATGTCGTCAAGCGGATTCGCATCAAGCAGCACGAAGTCGGCCAGCTTACCTTCGGCGATGGTCCCGAGCTCCTTGTCGCGCCCGAGAAAACGTGCTGGATTGATGGTCGCACTTTGCAGCGCCGCTAACGGCGTGAGCCCGCCTTTCACGAGCAACGCCAGTTCGTCATGCAAGCTGAAGCCAAAAAACAGAAAGGGAAACGTGTTGTCCACGTCGGTACCGGCCAGCAACAGCGCGCCACCTTGGCTGAGATCGGCCGGCATGCGCAGACGGTTTGCCACCTCTCGCGCACGCTCAGCAAACAGACTGTCAGGGCCGCGCGGTCCGAAGCTGAATTGCCCCTGCACAACGCCCGCGTCCAGGGCCATCGTGGTACGCCACTGCTGTACTCTGGCGGGTGACACGAATCGCAATCGGGGGTCCGTGAATCGTTTTTCAAACTCGGGGCTCAGTGGATACTCGTCGACGAAGCGTGTTTGCATCTCGACCAGCGTTGGGACAAACCACGTACCGTTGCGAGCAAACCGTTCACCCAGTGCGCGGCACTTCTCGGCGCTGTACGTGTTCACGCCGAGCACGAACGCCGAATCCTCAGTGGCGGCATACCGCTGATCTTCACCGGCCTGCTGGATGCTGGGCAAGCTCTGCAACTGTCGCCGGATGTCGTCTTCTGCCGTCGCGCACGACATGCGATGCCGGTACGAATGCTCGATGCTCCGCATGCCGGCGTCTGAGGCCTCGGCCGCAGTGATCGACAACGGGACATGACCCGCGAGCGGAATGCCGCGCCGCTTGGTCTCGTCCGCCGCCGCCATAAACACAGCGCGCGACAGCCGGGTGTAGACCTTGATGAAGTCGAGCCCGGCCGTCTGTCGCTGCTGAATCTCAGTGCGCATCGCACTCGCACTATCGATCGCGACATAGGTAGCACGCGATTTCGGCGTCCCATCGATGATACGTCCACTGGCGACGAACCGCGGTCCGAGTGTTTCGCCTCGCTCCACCGCACGGCGCAGCTGCACGATCTTGGGCACAGGCAGCACAGCTCCGGGGTCGCGAATGCCCGTGACCCCGTTGGCCACGTTGAGCAGCGACGACCACTCCCACCGATCCAATGCGTGACTGTGCATATCCCACAAGCCGGGAATCATGACTTTGCCGCGGGCACTGATAATCCGCGCGCCCGTGGGGATGCGCACATTCGATCCTACCGCGCGAATACGATTACCCAACACGACGACGGTATAATCGTCGGCAACGCGTCCGCTCTCAACGTCGACAACGGCAACGTGCGTGAAGGCTTTTTGCGACACGGGCGCCGCATGGGGTGACTGGGCCGCTAGACCGCCACCCAAATCGGGAATGATGGAGAGAGTACGCAGCAACGCGCGATCAACGACGCCCATGACGATACCGGAAGCGTGGTGTACGGTCGACGACTGACGCTAGAACACGGAGCGCGGCGTTGAGCACGTCGGCCCGGCTACTGCTTTGGCTGATACCGCGGATCTCCAGTGTGCCACAGCATGAACGAGATGGCCGTCGCCGCCCATTGCGGCGAAACGCCGAACAGCGGTCGGTGTCCCCCTTCAGTATGAACCCACAACACCGGTCGTGCTGAACTGTTGGCCCGCTGCAGTCGGGCGACATACTTTGCCGCCAGCATCTCGGTGCTAAAGTTGTAGTCGTCCGAGGCGGATTGTACGAGCACCGCGGGCAGGGCAGTCGTATCGGGAACTTGGTGGTACGGAGACGTCCGCATCAACATGCGAATGCCATCTTGGGTCTCCACATCGCCGATTTCCCCGATGTTGCGCGCCGCTGTTGGGTTGGTACGGGCTCCGCGCACTTCATCGGGTTCGCCCACTTCATACAACACCGCGCCCAGCAGGTCGGGGCGTTGCGCCATCACCATGCCGGGGACGGTTGCTCCAAACGACATCCCGGACACGGTCACGCGCTTGGCTGATGTGTATCGTTGGGCGATGAGGTGCTCGATGGCTCCGATCATATCGTCGAACGTGTTCTGCTTTTTCTCGCGTGTAGCCGCGAGGTGCCATGCATCGCCCAGTTCACCACCGCCGCGAACGTGCGCCCACGCATACACGACGCCGAGTTCCGTGAGATAGCGAATCACCGGATCCATACCGGGATCGGTAGCCTGTCCAAAGCCGCCGTACGTTTCGATCAGCAGCGGCGCAGTGCCGTCTAGGCGCCCGTTGCGCAACGCGGCCTTGCCGTACACCACGGAGAC
>JBBQXC010000017.1:0-42541 GCA_038210005.1 Gemmatimonadales bacterium | reverse complement strand
ATCACCGCGTTGCACTTTCTTTCGGTGCGACAGCCGCGTGTGATGCTGTTGCCCACGGCGCGCTTCGTGCCCGAGCGCGATGCGCGTGCCGTGGCGCGTCAGGCGAAGCCCAGTGACTTGCCGTTGCTGGTGCTGCGCGTGATCGGCTTGCTGGCGGCCGGCGGTGCGTTGGCGGGCGCGCGCTGCGGTGAATCCGGCGCGAGGTTCGCGTCGATCGTCGTGTTCGACGCGACCCTTCGCGCGGATTCTGCGGCGCTGGTCGCGCGAGAGGTGAGTGCGGGCTCGGCGACTGATGTCACTGCTGCGGCCGATGCATCCCCTCCGACGGTGTTGTGGGTGAACGGCGTCACGAACGATCCGGGGGTCGCGATTACGGCGGCGATCCGTGAATCGGCGCGTCAGGCGCAGTCGAACCCGTCGTTGGCTGAGTTGTCACTCGCGGTGGTCATGCCGGAGTCTGTGCGTTCACGTGAAGGCTGGGATGCATGGCGCGGCCAGTGGCCGGCGAGTATTCGCGTGGTGCCCACCCTGAACGCCGCCGCCTTCGATACGAGCGCGGTACCGTCGTCGGCTCCGGGAATGGTCCGGGTAGTTGGTGCTCGTGCGGTGGCCGGAACGGCCGACGGAATGGACGTGGTCGAGGCGGCGTTCGCATCGCGTGGTGCGATTGCCGCACGCGGCTCCACTCCCGAAGGCGTCGACGTGGTCGTGCAGCGCACGGATGCCGGCGATGCGGACAGCGCGCCTGTGGTGGTGCAGTGGCCGATGAACGGTGTGCCCAGCGGCTGGCAGGTGGCGCCGGCGATGGACTCCGTTGGCGCCGTCACCGCCGCTGGAATAGCGCTGGTGGCACCGTGGGTGCGTACGGCCCTGCCGCCGGTGCTGTCGGATAGCGTGCGGGCGATCGCGTGGTGGAGCGACGGCGTGGCAGCGGCGGTGGAACGAACGCGCGGCACGTCGTGTGTGCGCGAGGTCGCACTCGCCGTAGCGGAGGGGAGTGACCTGTTGCTTTCACCGGCGGCGGATGGCGTGCTGCGCGCGCTGCGGGCACCGTGTGGTGGGCGTGGCGTTGCGGCACCGCGTGAGAACGCGAATGTGTTTGCGACGACCAGTGTGTCGGCCAGCCGTTTTCGCGATGCCGGCGCGACCTCGCGTGCTACGCGACCCGAGTGGCTGGCGACGGCGTTGTTGTCGCTCGCACTGGTAGCGCTGCTGGCCGAGCACTTCGTTCGACGCGACTCCACGCGAAAGGCAGCGGGAGCAACGGCATCGTGAACGATACGATGCTTCTCTCGGTCGTGGCTGGTGTTCGTCGCGCGCTGACGCGCTTGGTGTACGCACGGGCCACGTTGCTCGCCTGCAGTGTGGCGCTGTCGGCGTGGGTGGTGCTTGACGGCGTACGTGTGATCCGAGGCAGCGCGCCATTCTCGGCAGGGCGCAGCGCCGGGTTCGCGCTTGGGATCGGGCTGGTCGTGCTGCTGCTGGTGGCCTCGCTGCTGGCGCGTCGTCGCACGCGCGATATCAACGATGTTCGCGCCGCGCTCTGGATTGAAGAACGCGATGCAGGCGCGCGCCCCGCGAGCTTCACGCTGGTGACGCTGATCGAGGCACTGGTCGGGTTGCGATCGTCGGCTGCCGAACGCTCGGCTGCCGAACGCTCGGCTGCCGATGCGTCGGCGCGGGCCATTGCGGAGAGTCCGCTATTGCGAGCGTCGGCGCGTTCGGTGCTCGCGCGCACGGATGTGTCGCGTGCGCTACGGCGTTCGGCGAGGAATCAATTGCTCGGGCCCGCGCTGTTCATGGCGGGCGCGCTCACGGTGCTGCTGGTCGGTGCGCTGGTGCGCTCCAGCCCGATCGGCATCGCGGACACGGTATTGCGCGTGGTGACCGGCGATACCGCCATGGCCACGCCCATCCCGCCCCTCGGTGCGTGGCAGGTGCGCATTGACGCGCCAGCCTACATGCGTCGGGCGCCGCAGCAGTTCGGCGACGTCCAGAACGTGGCGGCAGTGAGTGGCAGTACGGTAGAGTTGCGCGGCACCGGCCCGGTTCCCGAGCAGGTGATCGAGCGTCTCGTGGGTGATGCGGCCGACACGCTGACGGCGTCGCGTCGCGAGCGCGCCTTGCTCCCCACGGTGAACGGCGAGGGTTGGCAGGTGCGCACGGTAGCGACCGACGGTCCGTTCGCGCTGCAGCTGTCCCGCGGCGGTCGTGCGCGGCTGCTGATCGTCGAAGGACGCGCGGACTCGATACCGGGCGTGGCTCTTCTGCAGCCGGCACGCGACAGCGTATTCCGCACGCCCGAGGGGTCGCTCGCGCTGCTGGCCTCCGTACGCGACGATATCGGGCTGGCGACTGCACGCTTCGAGCTGATCGTCAGCTCTGGCGAGGGCGAGCGCTTCACCGCGCGCACGGTGCCGATGGGTGCCCGCCGCTTTGCCGGCGACCGGGTCGGAACGATTCGCGCCACCATGGATATCGCCGCGCTCAAGTTGGTCGCGGGTGACATCGTGCATCTGCGCGCGATCGCGCGTGATGCGCATCCCGCGTCGAACCGCGAGTACGGCAGCAGTGAGACACGCTCGTTCCGTATTGCCCGCGCTGCCGAGTACGATTCGGTGGCGGTCGAGCCCGCGCCACCGCCTGAGGTGGACAAATCGCTGTTCAGTCAGCGCATGCTGCTGATGTTGACCGAAAAACTCGAGAAGCAACGGCCAACGCTGGAACGCAAGACGCTGATGAGCGAGTCGGTCAGGATCGGGCGCGATCAGGCCCGGTTGCGGCAGGCCGTCGGCGATGTCGTGTTTCAGCGGTTGAGCGGCGACGTGAGCGGGGAGCACTCGCACACCGTGGGCGACGGCCATGATCACGGCGTGGAGCAGCAACAGGGCAAGCTGGCGCTGTCTGGTGGGAATGTCGGCGGCGTGCTGGAAGAAGGTGACGATTCGCCCGTCATCGCGATCAACCAGCCGCTGCTGGAAGCGTACAACGCGATGTGGGACGCCGGTCGTGAGCTCGAGCAGGGCGATCCGAAGGCGGCCATACCTCATATGCGGCTCGCCTTGGCGGCCATCGAGCGGGCCCGTTCGGCAGAGCGGTTGTATCTGCGAGGCAAACCGCCCACCGTGATCGTCGACATCGCCAAGGTGCGCCTCGCGGGTAAGGACACCGGCGCCACGAACCTTCGGCGCGAACGCGAAGCGCTGCCACCGCGCGAAGCGCGCCGCGCGGCTCGACTGGTGGTTGCCGCGCAGTTGGTGACGAGCGATGTATCGGTCGCTCGCGATTCACTCGCCGTGCTGCGCGTGGAAGCGCTCGGCGATTCGCCGGCCTTTGCGGCGGCAGTCGGCGCGGTGCTCGACGCGCTGGGCCGCAGTGCCGACGCCACCGAGGCATTCGTGCGTGCACGTCGTGTACTTGGTGGTGTGGTCCGTACCGATGCCGGCGCGTGGTCACGCGGTGTGCCACGATGAGTGACGCTGTGCGTGACTCCATGCGTGCCGAATTCAGCGACCAGACGGCGCTGGAGCCGTTCGTGTTCGCGACAGCGCAATACGAGTCGGGCGACTGGGATTCGGCGCCCATGCTTCCAGCCAACGTGATCGACTCGGTCGCACGCTATACGTCGCTACCGGTTCGTCCGCAGGGCGTCAGCGTGCCGTTGTCGTCCGAGGCCGTGTTCGCGTATCCGCTGCTCTTTCTCACGGGCCACTTGCCCGTGCGCTTCACCACGCGTGAGGCCGATGTGCTGCGCAAGTATCTCGTGCGCGGTGGCCTGCTGTTCGTGGACGATCACAATCACGATGTGGACGGCGCCTTTCACAAAACGGTACGTGAAGAGATCCGTCGGGTGGCCGGTCCATTGGTGCCGCTGCCGAATACGCACGAACTCTATTGCAGCTTCTTCGTGTTCGAGAACGGGCCGCCCACCACATCGCACGAGATGAACGGGTGGGGTGACAATCTCGTGCATGAGCAGCTCGACGCGGTACTGCGCAACGGCCGCATCGCGGTGTTGTACAGCAGCAAGGACTACAGCTCGGAGTGGAGCTTCCATCCCGACAACAAGCGCTTTCTCTCGGTCGACAACACCAAGTTCGCGGTGAATCTCGTGGTCTACGCACTGACGCGATGACGCCGACGACACCGAGTCGCACGCGATCCGTGCTCGAGCGTCTGCTGCGTACCGTCGCGCTACTCGGGTTGGCGGCGGCGATGTTCCTCGCGATCCGACCGGCCGGGCCGAATGGCCGGCCAGCGACCGTGCTGCGATGGTCAGCGAGCGAACTTGCCGACAGTACCGCCACGACGCTGACCACGGCGTTCGTGCGCGAAGTCGTTGCCGCCGCCGGTGACACGCAGCCACGCCGCGTGAACATGGAGTTGACGGCCGTGCCCAACCAGCGGGCCCGAGGCATGCTGGGCGCGTTGGGTGGCGCCCACCTCTCCGTGAACTGGATCGATGGCACCCAAGCGGCCGGTCTCGCCTTATCCGCCACGGCCGTGGCCGCTCCATCGGGCGCGGTTGATGTCCGTGTGGCTGGCGCGCACCCCGTGGGTCCGAACGAAGCATCGTCGTCGTCGCTGGTGCTGCGTGATGCTGGTGGGACGCTCGATTCCATCCCGAACACGCGTCGGGCGGCGTGGCGGCTGGCGAGTGTGTCGCCGCCGCTCCGGGTGTTGATCGGCGCGTCGGAGGCCCGCGTGCCAACGCGGGCGCCGGCGTTCACGCGGCGCGTGATGCTCGTGGCGGAGCCCGGATGGGAGTCGAAGTTCGTCGCCGCCGCACTAGAGGAAGCGGGATGGCACGTAGACGGCAGCTATCGCATCTCGCCGCGCACGGCGGTCACGCTGGGTGTACCAGGGCGACTCGACACCGCGCGTTACGCGGTGGTGGTGCTGTTGGACAGCATGTCGGTCGACGCCGCGGCGATCAATCGCTTCGTGCAGCAGGGGGGAGGCGTGGTGCTCGGCGGCGATGCCGTGCGCATTACGGTGTTGGCGCCGATCAGCCCGGCGCGCGCGACTACGGTTCGTGGTGCCGTGGCCGGCGCGCTACTGACGAATACCCCGCAGCGGGGCCTCGAAGCCTGGGAGTTGGTGGCGAACCGCGGTGCATCGGTGGTACGGTCGGACGATTCGGACCACGCGCACGTGGAGCCGGTGCTGGTCGCGCAGCGGCGCGGCCCCGGGCGCGTGGTGGCGAGCGCATATCGCAACAGCTGGCGCTGGCGAATGGAAGGGACCGACGACGGTGCCGCCGAGCATCGCGACTGGTGGAGCAGTGTCTTGGCGCTCGCGGCCGGCGTACCCGCTACGGAGGGCGATGCCGTGGCCGACGCCTATCCCGGCAACGGCGCCCCGTATGCCGACTTGGTGGCCCGCGTCGGTATGCCGGTGCCGGTCGATCGTCCCGCTGCGCCGGCAGGGGGGCGCGCGCTGTCGGCGTTCGACCAACGACTGGATCGACTGCGCGCGGCTCCCGGCCTACTGTTCATGATGATTGCCGTGGCGCTGCTGGGCGAGTGGGCCTCGCGGCGCTTGCGCGGCAATCAATGAGGTTTCCCTCGCCCGGATGCATGGCATGAAGCAACAAGTCGCGTTCCTCTCGCACTCCGATTGTGGACGCCACGATACGGGGTGGGATCACCCCGAGCATGTGGGGCGTCTGCGCGCCATCCCGCGGGCATTGCGCTACGATCAAGCGCTGTTCGAGGCGTTGCAGCATCACGAGGGGCGGCACGCCACGGAAGACGAACTCGCGCTGGCGCATGACTGTGACTACATCGCGAAGGTTCGCGACATGGCGCAGTCGGGTGGTGGCCGTCTCGATCCCGACACGGTCGTGAGCGAAGGGTCGTGGGATGCGGCGACCGCGGGCACTGGCTGTGTGCTGGACGGGGTCGACATGGCCTTCGACGGACGGGCACCGCGCAGCTTTTCGGCGGTGCGTCCTCCCGGGCATCATGCGCTGCGCGATCGTGCCATGGGATTCTGTCTTTTCGGCAACGTGGCGATCGCCGCGCACTACGCACTGGCAACGAAGGCGTGCGAGCGCGTGCTGATCGTGGATTGGGACGTGCATCATGGGAATGGCACGCAGGCGCTGGTGGAGCACGAGCCGCGGATCCACTTCGTGTCGATGCATCAGTGGCCATGGTATCCCGGTACTGGCGCGGCCGACGATCGTGGCCCGCACGGCACGGTGTGGAATGTGCCGATGGCCCCGTCGCTGCCGTCGTCGCAGTACGTGGAGGCGCTGGTACGTGCCGTCGATGCGGCCGCCGAAGGGTTCGCGCCCGATCTCATCTTGCTGAGTGCGGGATTCGACTGTCTCGAGGGCGATCCGCTGGGTGCCTTCACCCTCACGCTCGACGACATCGACACGCTCACGCGGGCGCTGGTGGAACGTGCCGACCGCTGGTGCGGCGGTCGGCTGGTGAGCGCCATGGAGGGGGGGTATGCCCCCGACCCCGTGGCGCAGGCGGTGCTCGTTCATCTCGCAGCGCTGGCTTGACGGCCCGCGTGCCACCATGATTCGCTGGTGATGACCATCGTCCCCGCCGCCCTCCTCTCGATCGACCAGCCGCACGATCCGCCGCCGCGCTCCATCTACCGGTCGCCATCGGGCGAGGACATCATCGATTGTCATCCGCGTGACGTGGCGCAGCTGCTGGCCGAGGGTGGCACGTTGTGGATCGACATCGACTCGACCGTGCGCTCGCAGCATGCGATGCTGGAGAAAGTATTTCGCTTCCATCCGCTGGCGGTGGAGGATACACTCAACCCCAACTCCCGCGTCAAGCTCGAGGAGTACGACGGCTTCCTGTTCGTGATCATCCGCGGGGTCGCGCTCGCTGCCTCCACCGACGATCCGTACGATCTCGAGACGAAGGACCTGTACTGCTTTCTCGGCCCGCACTATCTCGTCACGGTGCACGCCGGCCCGATTGCGTCGATCGATCGCGTGTCGGAGCAGCTTCGCCGCTCGCCGGATCTGCTGTCGCGTGGCGTGGAACGCGCGCTGCACGCGATCCTCGACGACACGATCGACAGCTACTTCCCGATTTTGCAGCAGATCGACGAGTTCATCGACGGGCTCGAGGAACGCGTGTTCGTGGACTTCGACGAGACCGCGCTGCGCGACCTCTTCAACGTGAAGCGGCTCGTGCTGTCGCTACGACGGTATCTGCAGCCGTCGCGCGAAGTGATGAACGTGCTCACGAACCGCCCGAGTTCACTGCTCACGCCCGATGTGCAGCTGTACTTCCGGGACATCTACGATCACGTGCTCCGCATCAACGATGCGCTCGATACGTACCGTGATCTGCTCAGCAGCACGATGGACTCGTATCTCACGCAGGTGTCGAATCGTCTAGGGGCAACGACCAAGGCGTTGTCGGTGGTGGCCACCATGTCGCTGCCGTTCGTCGTCGTGAGCGGCATGTGGGGGATGAATTTTTCGACGATCCCGCTGTCGGGGTGGCCGCATGGGTTCTGGTTGCTGCTGGTCGTGCAGCTCGGGTTGGGCGGCCTGCTACTTTGGTATCTCAGGCGCCGCCGTCTGCTGTGACGCGCCCGCCTGCCCGCGTGTTTTCCACTCTCTTTCTTTCCTCGCCAGATGTTCTGCCCTGAATGCGGGACCTGGAACCGGGCTGCGGCCGCGCGATGCACGCGCTGTGGCGTGCCGCTTCCGGACGTCTCGGCCCCGCCGATCGACATTCCTGACGAAGAGCTGCGCGAACTGCGCGTCGCGACGGGCAATCGCTACACCGTGGTGAAGCGGTTGGGGAGCGGGGGTATGGCGCACGTCTACCTGGCGAAGCATGCGGTGCTGGCGCGGCCGCTCGTGATCAAGGTGCTGCACCGCACGCTGGCGCAGGAGCCGGAAATGCGCGAGCGCTTCCGCCGGGAAGCCGAGGCGGCGGCGCGACTGATCCATCCGTTCATCTGCGCGATCGCCGACATGGGCACGGCCGGCGACATCGAGTATCTCGCGATGCCGTACTACGCCGGCGGTTCGCTGGCCGATCTGCTCTCACGTCGTAAGACGGTGTCCGCCAGCTCCGCGGCCTCGATCGCGGTGCAGGTGGCCTGTGCGCTCGACTACGCGCATCGGCACGGCGTCGTGCATCGCGACATCAAGCCCGACAACATTCTGTTCGACGAAGACGGCAACGTAGCGCTCACCGACTTCGGTATCGCGACCGCCCGTTTCCACGGCCGTCTCACCGCCAGCGGCCGCGCGATGGGGACGCCCCACTACATGTCGCCCGAGCAGGCGATGGGCAAGCTGGTGGATGGTCGCAGCGACTTGTACGCCGTGGGGCTGCTGTTGTACGAAATGCTGTTGGGTCATCCGCCGTTCGACGGTGAAGACTCGTATGCCGTGGGCTACAAGCACGTGCACGAAATCCCGGTGGCACCCGATCAAGTGGATACGCGTATCCCCGCAGCATTGAGTGCGATCACCATGAAGTGTCTGTCCAAGCAGGCCGTCGATCGGTACGATCGCGGTTTTGAACTGGCCGATGCGCTCATCGCGTTTCTGGGGCAGGCACCGGGAGCCGAGCTCCGCGCCGCGCGTTCGTCGCGTCCATCGGGACTCACGCCGTTCTGATCTCCACCACCGACACTGCAGGCGCTATGCAACTCCATGCCGAGATCCTCACGGTCCACACCACGCATCCGTTCATCATTGCGCGCGGTGGCTTCAGCGAGTATCGCGTGGTCTGGGTGCGTCTGCGAGATGCCGACGGTGCGGAAGGCTGGGGTGAAGCGGCGCCGAGCCGCTTTTACGGGGAGACGGCGGACAGCGTGATGGTGGCGATGGCGCAGTTCGCGCCGGTGCTGGAAAAGGCGAACGGCTGGTCGATCGACGCCATCGAACGCGAGCTCGAGAAGACGCTGCGCTGGAATGCGGCGGCCCGATGTGCGATCAGTTCGGCGCTGCATGATTTAGCGGCCAAACGGCTTGGCGTGCCGCTCTGGAAGCTGTGGGGGCTCGATGCCAAGGCGGCGCCGCGTTCCACGTTCACGATCGGGATGGCTCCCGATGCAGAGACACTACGGGCGCGCGTGCGCGACGCGGCCGCCTATCCGATTCTCAAGATCAAGTTGGGCTCGAGCTGGGATCGCGACGTGTTGCGCATCGTGCGTGAGGAAGCACCGCATGCCACACTGCGCGTGGACGCCAACGCGGCGTGGACGCCGAAGCAGGCGCTGGCCATGCTGCAGCCGCTCTCCGATGTCGGTGTGGACATGCTGGAGCAGCCGCTGGCACCGCACGATATCGAAGGGCTTCGCTTCGTGCGCGAGCGTTCGCCGATTCCGGTGGTCGCCGACGAGTCGTGCATCGTGGCCACGGACATTCCGAAACTCGTGGGCGCGGTCGACGGCATCAACATCAAGCTCGCCAAGTGCGGCTCGCTGCGCGAAGCGATGCGCATGATCGCCGTCGCGCGCGCGCACGGTATGCGCGTGATGTGCGGCTGCATGATCGAAACGACGCTCGGCATCGCGGCGGCGGCGCACTTCTCACCGTTGCTCGACGACGCCGACCTCGATGGCGCCGCATTGCTCTCCGACGATCCATTCACCGGTCCGTCCATTCCGAACGGACAGGTCACCCTCAGCGACGCGCCGGGGCTCGGCGTGCAGCGCCGCTGAGCACGTCGCCGACGTCGTCGACGGCTTCGTCCGCGATCGCTTCCCGCTGCATCGAAGTGGCGCTGGCGGCGCCGCTCTTTCGCACGTTCACGTATCGCGTGCCTGAGGGGATCGCGGTGCCGATCGCTCCCGGTACTCGCGTGCTGGTATCCTTTCGCAATCGACCGGAGATCGGGATCTGTCTCGGAGCAACCGAGCCGCCCGAGGGCATCACGCTCAAGCCGATCCAAGCCGTGGTCGACGAGGTGCCGTCGCTTCCGGCCTCACTGCTGCACACGGGCAGGTGGATTGCCGATTGGTACGCCGCACCACTCGGACTGACGCTCCGTTCCATGCTCCCCACCGCGCTCACGTCGGCCAAGGCCCCGGCACCGGCGTCGCGTACGCAGCGCATGGTACGCA
This sequence comes from Gemmatimonadales bacterium, assembly GCA_038210005.1. Taxonomy (GTDB): domain Bacteria; phylum Gemmatimonadota; class Gemmatimonadetes; order Gemmatimonadales; family Gemmatimonadaceae; genus Gemmatimonas. The sequence continues at coordinate 32,470 of JBBQXC010000017.1, read as the reverse complement.
TCGTCGCGGACCTGCCGTCATTGCTGCAGCGCGAGCAGACGTTCGCCCGCGCCAAGCAGCAGCGCGTCGTGTACGACCTGCTCGAAGCCCAGGGTGGGGCGGCACCGCTCGAGTCGCTGCGCATCCAGGCCAACTGCAGCGCCGGTGTGTTCACGGCCATGGTGAAGCGTGGCTTGGTAGAAATCCGCGACGAAGTGCATCAGCGCGATCCGTTCGCCGATCGCGCGGGCACGTTGCCGCCGCCCAATCCCAGCGACGCGCAGAAGGATGCCGTGCGTGCCGTTCTCGCCGGTGATCCGGGGCAGGTGTTTCTGCTGCACGGCGTGACCGGCAGCGGCAAGACGCTGGTCTACATCGAAGTGTTGCGCGCGGTCCTGGAGCAACGCGACCAGACGGCCATCGTGCTGGTGCCGGAAATCGCGCTTACCGCGCAGACCGTCGATCGCTTCCGTGGTGCCTTCGGCGACGATGTGGCCGTGCTGCACTCGGGGCTGAGCGACGGTGAGCGACTCGATGCGTGGCAGTCGCTGCGTCGCGGGGAACGGCGTATTGCCGTCGGTGCGCGCTCGGCCTTGTTCGCGCCACTCGAGCGCGTGGGCGTCGTGATCGTGGACGAGGAACACGAGAGCAGCTACAAACAGTCGGAAACGCCACGCTACCATGCGCGCGAAGCGGCTATCGTGCGCGCGCGGGCGGAAGGGGCGGTGGTGGTGTTGGGGAGCGCCACACCGAGTCTGGAAACGTGGGAGCGCGCCGATCGCGGTCAGGCCATTCGGCTCACGCTTCCCGAGCGTGCCGCCGGCGCGCAGCTGCCGCCGGTCACCGTCGTGGATATGCGCGTGGAGTTGAAGCAGGCCGTGAAGGAGCGCAATCCCAACGCACCTTTCGACGAAACGCTGGGCGTGTTCAGCAAGGTGCTGCTGGTGGCACTCGAACAGCGGCTCGTACGCGGCGACCAAAGCCTGCTGCTGCTGAATCGCCGTGGCTATTCGTCGTTCATGCAGTGCAACGCATGCGGAGACGTGCCGGTGTGTCCGCATTGCAGCATCTCGCTCACGTACCATCGTGTGCCCGAGATGCTCGTCTGCCATTACTGCCAGCATCAGCAGCCGGTGCCGGCCGTCTGCCCGCAATGTGGCGCCGACACGATGCGCCGACGCGGGCTCGGCACGCAGCAGGTGGAACGCGTGCTCTCGGAGCGCTTCCCCGGGGCTCGCATTGCCCGCATGGATGTCGATACGACCAGTGGCAAGTGGGCCCACACCCAAATCCTCGATCGCGTGGGACGTGGTGAGGTCGACATCCTGCTCGGCACCCAGATGATCGCCAAGGGTCTCGACTTTCCGAATGTCACGCTGGTCGGAGTGGTCGATGCGGACACGGGGCTCAATCTTCCCGATTTCCGTGCGTCCGAGCGCACATTTCAATTGGTGAGTCAGGTGGCGGGACGCGCGGGGCGTGGGCCGAAAGGCGGCGACGTGATCATCCAGACGCGTATGCCGAACAGTCACGCGATCCGTCATGCGATCACGCACGACGTGACCGGTTTCGTGCGCGAGGAGCTGGCGGCGCGTCGGATGCCGGCGTATCCCCCCTTCGTAAGTATTGCCAACGTGATGGTGAGCGGTCTCGATCAGGCCGCGACGGCCGCGACGGCGATGGCGGCGGCCAGTTGGGTGCAGCGGCTGGTCGACCGTCAGGGGCTGCGCGATCTCGTGTTCGTCGGCCCCGCGCCGTGCCCGATCGATCGCATCAAGGACCGCTGGCGTTGGCACTTTCTACTTAAATCGTCGCAGCCGAAGCTGATGACGCGCGTCGCCCGCTACATCGCCGAACGGTGTCCAGTACCCAAGGTGCACGAGTTGCGCCTCACGGTGGATCGCGATCCGGTATCGCTGCTGTAGGCTGCTCCTCACGTCGCTCATCCGTTTAGTTTTCCGGTGCTTCGGGGGTTCGTGTGGGTGCATCTCCAGGGGTATCGGCGAAGAACCATTTATTTGTGGACGGTTCCGCTGCGTGATCCGTTCAGCCGCAGATCACTGGCGGCGATGCTCGGGGAGATCGACAACGGATCACGCAGAGCACAGGAGAACGGAGAGGCGCAGAGGTCTCTTTCCGATGGTTATCTTTGATCTGCGGTATGTCAGCGACGATGTTCGGTGAGGCAACGCAGCGGGCCGCTGGGCCGAGATTCACCCACACGAAATCCCGAAGACCCCCATTCGATATGTCGCTCAATAGCCTCGCGGCGATTCCGCCGTACGTATTCTACGAACTCGATGCGCGTCGCACGGTACATCGTGCCGCCGGCAAGTCCCTGATCGACGTCGGGATCGGCAGCCCTGATGGACCGATCCCCGACGTGGTCATCGAGGCGATGCAGCGTACGGCCGCGGATCGTGCCTTGAGCGGCTATCCGTACTTTCGTGCGCATCCCGCGTACACGGCCGCCGTGGCGGCCTATCTCGCTACGCGCTTCGGGGTCACCGTCGATCCGGTGGCCGAGCTGTCGGCATTGGCTGGATCGAAAGAAGGCATCGCCGAGCTGATTCTGTCGCACACGAATCCAGGCGACGTCGTGCTGGTGCCCGAGGTGTACTACCCGGTGTATGCGCGCGCCACGCTGCTGGCGGGCGCCGTTCCGGTATTCGTCCCGTTCCTGTCCGACGGCTGTCTCGATCTGGATGCCGTGGCACCCGCCGACCTGGCGCGTGCTCGGGTGCTGGTTGTGAACTATCCTGGCAATCCTACGACGTCCACGATCACGCTGAGCGATTACGCCCACCTCGTATCGTTCGCCGAACAGCACCAGCTCCTGTTGATCAGCGACCTCGCGTACAGCGAACTGTCCTTCGACGGATATCGCGTGCCCAGTGTGTTGCAGGTGCCGGGCGCCATGCGCGTGGCCGTCGAGTTGCACACGTGCAGCAAGAGCTTCAACATGGCTGGGGTACGCATCGCGTTCGTGGCCGGCAAGCGCGAAGCCATCGCCCAGCTCGATGCCTACCGGTCGAACATCGGCTATGGTGTGAGCACGTTGGCGCAGATGGCCGGGACCGCTGCGTTCACACATCACGAGGCGATCGTGCCCCCGATCGTGGCCGAGTACCGTGCGCGACGTGACGCCTTGGTCGGCGCCATGCAGGCGGGTGGATGGGATGTGCAGGCGCCCAAGGCCACGATGTATCTCTGGCTCCCCGTGCCCACCGGCTATGACGACTGGAGCTGGGTGGACACACTGATGGACGGGCCCGGCGTCGTCGTCACGCCTGGCATCGCGTTCGGCGAGGCGGGGCGTGGGCGCTTCCGTGTGTCCTTGGTGCAGCCGGCGAGTGTGCTGACGAAAGCGGCCGCTGCGATCATCGCGATCGCAGCGGCCGTGACAACGTCGTAGCACGCGTACTACTTGGCGGCGCCGGGCTTGGGCTCGCTGAGGGCCATATCCCACTGGACCTGCACTTCGTTTTCGATCGGGTTCACCGACGAGTCGTACGCCACGCCGTAGTCCTTGCGGTTGATCGCGAACTGACCGCGGAAGCGACCGGCGCCCTTCTCGTAGAACACTGCGGTGGCCGGCACGACGATGCGCTTGGTGACACCACGGATCGTGAGGTCGCCGGTGATGTCGAGCTTGCCTTCGGCAACCTTTGCCACGCTGACCGACTTGAACGTGATCGTCGGGAACTTGGCGACGTCGAAGAAGTCAGGGCCGCGCAGGTGATTGTCTCGCATGTCGACGCGGGTGTTCAGGCTGGTCGCGTCGATCGCAATGGCGACCGTGGAAGCCGACCAGTTGGTCGCATCGAGCGTGACGGCCGCGTCCCATTTGCCGAAGAAGCCGTGCGCGCTCAGGAGGCGCGAATCCGCGACGAAGTTGATCTGGCTGTGGGCCTTGTCGATCATGTGCGGCGTGACGTCGACGAACGGACGGGCCGCCATCATCAGCGGCACGAGGACGGCGCCGGCGAAAAAGCGTGAGGTCTTGGTCATGCTAGGCGTCTCAGAGAAAGTGACAAGGCCGCGTTTTTCGCGTGTACTGTGCTTTGTTAAGCAATAGTATAGTAATAAGATAAGTAAGTCTTATGAGAAGGCAAGAGCGTAATCCCGTTTTTGGCTTGTTCGGTGGTGCCGCGCTCGATGATCTTTCACAGGTGACTCGCTTCCGTCCGCCTGCTTTCGACGCGGCGCCGCTCTCCTCGGCGCCGGACGCCCGTTTTGTGCCTGCCCCGGCCGACGGCGTGCTGCCTGACGCGTTCTTTTCGACGACGAATCTTCCGACCTACGTGAAAGTCGGCGGTGACTGGCGGCTGCCGCTGGAGCCGCGAATGGACTCAGGTATCGTGCTCGGCACGGACGGCGTACTCCGGATCCGTGAGGGCCGTCGGGTGGCGAAGGGCGACCTCGTGGTGGTCGGTGAAGCGGAGGACGGCAGCGAGGGCGTGTTCGTGCACATGCATGCCTTCGTTGAGCCTGACGACGGCAGCGAGTTTCGCTTCATGACCAGTGAAGTGTCGCGCGAGAAGCCGATCGACTATCGCCAGATGGCCTTGCTATTGCTCGAGCAGCGCGACGCCGGTGGCTATGTCACGTGGGTGGCGGGGCCGGCGCTCGTGCACTCGCGGGCGCGCACCGACATGACCTGGTTTGTGAACGAGGGCTTCGTGCAGGTGCTGCTGGCCGGGAACGCCGTGGCCGTGCACGACATCGAAGCATCGATGTTCGGCACCACGCTTGGCATGACCGGCACCGGACAGGCGAGCACCGGCGGACACGGTCTGCACATGCGCGCGATCAATGCGGTGCGCGGCGCGGGGTCGATCGCGAACGCGGTACAGCAGGGGATCGTGAAAGACGGCATCATGCATGCACTGGTGACGCGTGGTGTGCCGTTCGTCCTGTGCGGCTCGATTCGCGATGACGGTCCGTTACCCGACGTGATCACCGACGCGGTCGAGGCGCAGGACGCCATGCGCGCACACGCGACGAAGGCGACGATGGCGATCATGATTGCGACCGCGCTGCATGCGATCGCCACGGGCAACATGCTGCCATCGTTCACCATGGACCGCGACGGCGTGCTGCACGAGCTCCCCACGATCTGTGTGGATTCGTCGGAGTTCGTCGTGAGTAAACTCAAGGACCGCGGCACGCGCCAGGCGTTCGGCGTGGTCACCAATGCGCAGGATTTCTTGCACATCCTGCGACTGTTCGTCGAGCGCGAGATGGATGCGCGCGATCGCGATCCGACCAACCGTGATCACGCGTCGCGTGCCGGCAAGTCGCCGTATCCGTTCCTTCCGATCACCTGATTCATCTGATGACGCTGCCCATCGAAACTACGGGTCCAGACGACGACGCCTCGCAGGCAGAGTTGATCGACGCGACGGACGTTGCTGCGCCGGAAGTGCTTCCCCCGGCGGCGCCCGCTCCCGACGTGCCCGATCGCGCCGATGCGCCGGTGTCCGAGATCACGGAGCGATTCCTCAAGGTGGTGCTCGCGCATGTGCCGCTCGCTCGGATCGAGGAGTTGCATCTGTTTTCGCCGTTGCGGCAGGGCGGCGTGGAAACCGGCATCGCCGTCATTGCGGCTCGCGTGGCGGTGGTGGTCGTGGAGCAGCCGGTGGCCCCGGAGCTGCCACTCGACGACGTCATTGCTCCGGTCGAGAGTACGGTTGAGGCAGTCGCTGCTGATGACGTCGTCGCTGATGAAGTCGTTGCCGATGCCGAAGATACACACGATATCGCGGACGATGCGCTCGACGTCGACGTGATCGTGGACTACTCCGCCGATGACGCGCTCGACGAAGCCGATGTGGTGGCCGATCCCGACACCGAGGCCGTGATCGAGATCTCGCCGGTTCCGCGTATTCGACATACGGTGTACACCGCGCGCTACCGGCTCGTGCAGAAGGGGCCGGAGCGCGGCAAGTGGGAAGCCGACGTGGTAGCGGAAGCCGAAGCACCGCTGATCACGGTCGATCTGGTGGTGCGCGGAGTGCAGCGCCGTGCCGGTGAAGAATCGGAGATCGTGCGGTACTCGGCCCCGCAGCTGGCTCGGGCGCTCCGCGTTCCGTATCCCGCGGCCTGAGACACTCCGTGAGCGCGTTCTCATGAGTGATTCGCACGACGCCACGATCAGCGCCGCGGCCATCGCGGCTGACCGGGAAGCGTTTCGCGTGTTCCTGCGCGATCACAACCTCCCGGCCACTGCGCAGCGTTTGGCGATCGCCGACGTAGTGTTGGGTACCGACCGGCATCTGTCGGCCGAGGACGTGGCGCGCGAGTTGCTCGTACAGGGCGCAAGCGCCGGCACCGCCACCGTGTATCGCACGCTCGAGGTGCTCGTGCGGAGTGGTCTGGTCGTCGAGCGCGATTTCGCGGAAGGGTTCAAGCGGTACGAGGCCGCACGTGGCATTCCGCATCACGAGCATCTGTTGTGTACGGTGTGCGGCAAAGTCACCGAGTTTCGTGACGAGCGATTGGAACGCATGACGACGTTGTTGGCCGAGGCGCACGACTTCTCGCGGCAGCGTCACCGGCTTGTGATCTATGGTCTGTGCGGAACCTGCCGTCGCGGACTTCCCTCCAGTTCTGCGAGTGTGCGTCGTGGCTCCTGACTCACTGACGATCCTGGTGGCCTTCACCGCGGGGTTGCTGAGTTTTCTCAGTCCCTGCGTGCTGCCGCTGGTGCCGAGTTATATCACGTTCATCACCGGGATGGGACTCGACGATGTGTCGCGCTCCCGGCGTGCGGCGCTCACGCACGCGATGCTGTTCGTGATCGGTTTTTCGTTCATCTTCGTGGCCCTCGGCGCGGGTGCGACGGCGTTCGGCCAGTTGATGCTCGCTTACCGCGTGTGGATCGCCCGCGTGGGCGGGGTGTTGATGGTGCTGATGGGGCTCTGGATGATCGGTGTGTTGAGCATCGGCGCCTTGCAGCAGGAACGCCGCGTGCATCTCAGTGACAAACCGCTCGGCTTCCTGGGTACGGTGCTGGTCGGTGTCGCCTTCGGCGCCGGGTGGACCCCGTGTCTCGGTCCGACGCTTGGCGCGATCCTGTTGCTGGCGGCCAACGAGTCACAGCTGGGCAAGGGGATCACGTTGCTCTCGTTCTACTCGCTCGGTTTGGCGGTGCCGTTCCTTCTGAGTGCGCTCGCGCTCGAGCATTTCCTCGGATTTTTTCAGAAGTTCAAGAAGAATCTGGGGTTGGTGAATCGCATTGCCGGCGTGCTGCTCATTGTTGTCGGTGTCCTGATGTTCACCGGATGGTTCGAGCGATTGGCTGCCATTTTGCAGCCGCTCACACCGGCATTTCTGGTGGAGCGGCTATGAGGTCCTGCGCAGCGTTGGTTACGCCAGGAACGGCGTCACAATGGCCGTCACTTCGGCCTTCGTGAGGGGCTCGTCGAACGCCTCCGTACCGGCGGCGGAGCCGCCGTTGGCGCTGTAGCCGGGCAGTGTGGAGAGCATCAGCCCACCCTGCGACTCATTCTCTTCGCCGGCATAGATGCCCTGCGTGAACGCGGGAAGATCTTCACGGCTCGAGCCGGTGATCCACCCTTTCTTCCCGCGTAGACGACGAACCTCGGCCGCATGTCGGGCCTCGACGGAATGAATCGACAACGCAGCGCTGAGGGCGGCCTTGTCACCGATCAAGCGCGGTGCCTGACCCTTGTACGCCCGCACGCCCGTGTCTTCGAACGCCATGGCAAGCACCTTGAACGTTTCGTACTGACCGGCGGCGAAGTTGAACCCGGCGACGTTGCCCTTGGCTGTGAAGTCGAACGCGGGCTTTGCGATCGGTGTTGCGCTCTTTGCCGAAATGAGCGACTGCAGCGCGGTCACGTGAGTTGTTTCGTGTCCACTGATGGTCGTGAAGATGGTGCGATCGGCGCCATCGATCAGTCCTGCCGCAGCCACACCGCGCTGGTAGAACTCGGCTTCGAGATACTCGAGTAGAAGAGCGAACTGTAGCACGTCGAGCACGTCGCTTGGCGTCTGGGCGTACGCGTCTTTCGCCAGCGCGCCGAGAGCGATCGGGATCGAGCCAAGCGCGAGCAGGGCAGCGGTGCTGCTGCTCATGCTGGCGCCCTGCGCGATTTCATGCTCGCGGGCGGCGAGCGTCTCGAGGATCTCGGGATCGATCGACTCGAGGATAGGGTGTTGTTCGATGATCATATCGCTCCTCAACCGTTGTTGTTCGGGCCCTGCACGAACGTGCTGGGCGCATTGGCGAAACCGAGCTTGTCGACGACAAAGTCCTGGGCCGCCGTTCTGACCTTCGACGGGCTGAACACATCGTCGAACGCCTTTGGCGCGAACGCCGACGTCTTCGGACTCAGCAGGTCGCTGATGGCTGAGGCGTGACGGGCTTCAACGGACACGATCTTGCCGGCGAGCGTGAGATTGGCCGCCGACGTGAGGTACTGTCCGGCGCCGTTGTATGCCGCCACGCCGAGGTCCTCGAACGCCTTCGCCGCGGTGAGAACCGACGTGCGATCGTTGAAGTTCACGTTCGGATAGGTCGCCGTGAGCGTGAAGCCGTTGCTCGCGCCCAGCGCCGCCTTGAGGAACTCACGATGCAGCACTTCGTGATACTTGATGTCTTGCAGAACGGCTCTCTCGGCGGTCGTGAGGTTCGAGCTGCCGAACGCATTGACGACCTTCGTATAGAAGTCCGCTTCGAGTTGTTCGAGCGCGTACGCGAACTGCAAGACCGCGATATCACCCTTGGCGAAATCGATCGTGAGCGGCGAGCCCGAGTTGGGCTGCGGCATCGGCTGCGGTGTTACGCCGTTATCGTCGGAGCAGCCAGCGAGGGCCGCAGGAAGCAGCACCAAGGTGCCACCGACGGCGAGAAGCTTCAGGATATCTCGGCGCGTTCGAGGGGTGGCGAGCATCCCCGCGTCGGAAATCGTGACGGTCGGTCGTTGAGACATGAAAACCTCCTGATTCAGAGCAAACCGATGTCGCGCATCTGCGCGAGTTGGCGGATGGGCTACGCCGCCCATGCCGAACCGGATTGCAATTCAGGAGCCTTACAAGCCCACTGTCGGCTTCGCTACGCCGCTTCGATCGCCTCGAGCAACTGCTGGCGCTGCAGTAGCTGTGTGTAGCGTTTCCCGAGACGCACGAGGTCGTCGTGCGTGCCCTGCTCGACGATGCGACCATCATCGAGTACGAGAATGTGATCTGCATCGCGAACGGCGCTCACGCGATGCGACGCAATCAGTGCCGTGCGACCCTGCAGGGCAGTACGCAGTTCATAAAGAATGGCGGCTTCCGTTTGCGTGTCGACCGCAGACAATGCATCGTCGAGCAGCACCACGTGCGGTGCGCGGGCCAGCGCACGGGCCAGTGCCGTGCGCTGTTTCTGTCCGCCCGACAGATTGATGCCACGTTCGCCGAGGCGTGTATCGAAACCGTCGGGCAGACCGGCGATCGTGTCACGCAACTGCGCAATACCGGCGGCGTGTTCAAGGTGTTCGCGATCGGGCGCGTCGAGGCCGTAGCCGATGTTCTCACCCACCGTCTCGCTGAACAGCAGGGCTTCCTGTGGCACGTAACCCAGTTCGGCGCGGAGTACGCCGATGGGGAGTTCACGAATGTCCACACCGTCGAGCAGGATCTGTCCTTCCTGCGGATCGAAGACGCGCGGGATGAGATCCAGGAGCGCGCTCTTGCCTGATCCCGTGGCGCCGACGATGGCCAAGGTGCCGCCGGCCAGGATGCGGAACGAGACATCGCGCAGGACCCAGCGCGAATCGGCAGCGGTCTCGCCGTCGGGCGTCTGTTCATAGTTCGCGTCGCGCGCGGCGCCGTCTTCGCTCACGATCACGGGGCGTGGATACCGGAACGACACGTGACGGAATTCCACGGTACGTCCACCCTGCGGCGCACCGTTGTCACCAACGGCGATCGGGAGGCTCGCATTGCCCGTGTCCTGCACGGTCAGCGGCACGGCGTCGAGCAGTTCCAGCACGCGGGTCATCGAGGCGGCGGCACGCTGAAAGAGGTTCGTGGTCCAACCGAGCGCAATGAGCGGCCATGTGAGCTGCGCGAGATAGATGCCGAAGGCGACGTAGCCGCCCACCGTGACCTGTCCTTCGATCAGCAGGCGTCCACCAACACCGATGGTGACCGCGCCGCCCAGACCGGCCAAGAGACCGAAGCCGGGATTCATCACGCCATTGAGCGTGGCGAGCCGCATGTTGGCGGTGAGGTACTTGTCGCCGAGCGCGCCGAAGCGCGCCGTTTCCGCCTGCTCCTGTCGGTAGGCTCGGACCACGCGCACGCCGGAAAGGTTTTCCTGTGCGCGGGTGGTGAGCTGGCTGAACTGTGATTGCACCGCCTCGAACCGGTCGTGCACGAGACGTCCAAGGCGCAGCATGAGCACGGGCAGGCCGACCATGGGGAGTAGTGCCACGGCCGTGAGCAACGGGCTGATGCGGACCATCATGAGCATCGCGAACAGGCCACCGAAGATGGTATTCACGAAGTACATGACGGCCGGTCCCACGGCCATACGAACGGCACCAAGGTCGTTCGTGAGCCGGGCCATGAGATCCCCGGTGCGCCAGCGGGCGTACCAGCTGGCATCGAGAGTGCTCAAGCGGGCGAACACGTCATGGCGGAGGTCGGTCTCGATGCGGCGGCTGATCCCATTCAGCAGCAGCCGCATCGCAAAGCGTAGCACGCCACTTGCAACGGCGGTGATCAACATCACGCCGCCGAGGCGCACGACGCTGCTGACCTCTGCTCCGGAGCGGATATCATCCACGCCGCGTTGTAACAGGGACGGAATGACGCTGGCCAGGAACGCGGCCACGACGACGGATAACAGCCCGCACGCAACTTGCCAACGATACGGGTGGTAGTAGGGGAGCAGACGTCGCAGGGCGCGCCACGCTGGCCTCGACGGCATGTCGCGTTTATCTCCGTTCATCGTTCTTCGAGTTTCTCACGGCGACGCGTTTCACCTATTTTTATCCCGTATTGCCCTCGCGGGCGTGTCCCGCGTCCCTTTCTCAGGAGTTTCTGTATGCGTCAATATATTCGTTCGTCACGTCCCACGATGATGCTGGCGACGTTGTCGCTGGTCACGCTCGCTGCCTGCGGCGACAAGGGTGCCGACAATGCGTCCTTGAACGCCGACAGCACACTGGGTCGCGATCTGGCCATGGCGACCGACTCGGTGCAGCCGAAGCTCGAGGACGTGCCGGTCACGCCGCCGCCTGCTCCGGTTGCTGAGTCGCCCGCCCCGGCCCCCGCGCCGAGACCAGCCCCGAGGCCGCGTCCGACCACAACGGCGCCCAAGCCGTCCGCAGCGGCGGTCACACCCGCTCCCTCCCCCGCGCCCGCCCCAGTTGCGGTCACGGGTGTCGTGGCATCGGGGACATCGTTCCGCTTCGCGGCGAGCAACAAGGTGTGCAGCAACACGGTGTCGGCCGGTGAGAAGTTCACCGCCTCGCTGGAGGAGTCGGTGACCGCCACGAACGGCGTCGTGATTCCGGAAGGCGCGACGGGCACGTTCGAAGTGGTCGAAGCGAAGACGGCCAAGAACTCGAACGATCAGACGTCGCTTACGGTGAAGCTGGTGTCGGTGACGTACGGTGGTCGCACGTATCCGCTGGAAGCGACGATACAGTCGGCGACGGCTGAGCGCGTGCGCAGCGCGTCGAAGGGCACCGATGCGAAGAAGGTCGCCGGTGGCGCGATCCTCGGCGCGATCGCCGGTCAGATCATCGGGAAGAACACGAAGGGCACGGTGATCGGCGCCGCCGCAGGAGCCGCCGCCGGTACCGCCGCGGCTTCGGCCACCGCGAATTACGACACGTGCATCAACGCAGGCGCAGGCATCAGCGCAACACTGGACGCGCCGGTCACGGTGCGACCAGCAGCCACGCCGTGACTTCAACGGTAAACGGCGCCAGGAGTAAACGGCGCCAGGAGTAAACGGCGCCAGGAATAAACGGCGCCAGGAATAAACCGCGCCAAGAATAACAAGCGTTGGAAACCGCAAAGGAACGAGAGCCCCGTGACCCAAGGTCACGGGGCTCTCGCACATTCCGATGCCCTGCTTTTGTCGCCGTTTATTCCTAGCGCCGTTTATTCCTGGCGCGGTTTATTCCTAGCGCCCCTCATCCGTTCAATACCCAACCGCCCCTCCACTCCGCCTCGGCTCCGGTGCTCCTTCCCATCCTCCCTTCACGCGCATGATGGCGTTGATGTTCACGAGGGCGCGAAGCTTTCGCATGGAGTATCCCATGCGCGTGAGCGAGTCGAGTACGGCCGGACGAATGCCGCCGTCCTCATACGTGAGCGAATCGGGCAGCGCCTGATGGTGTACCCGCGGCGCGCGCATGGCATCGGCCAGTGACATGTGATGGTCGATCACGTTCAGGATCACCTGCGTGGTGCCGGTGATGATCGTGGGGCCGCCGGCGGCGCCGACGACCAGCAGCACTTGCCCCGATCTATCGAGCACGATGGTGGGTGACATCGCGCTCAGCATGCGCTTGCCAGGCTGAATCGCGTTCGCTGCACCCTGTACGAGGCCGTACATGTTGGCGGTGCCAGGCTGCACGGCAAAGTCGTCCATCTCGTCGTTCAGCATGAAGCCCGCGCCGCGCACCCACACGCCCGATCCCCACGAGTTGTTCAGTGTGGTCGTCGTGGACACGGCGTTGCCCTTCGCATCGACCACCGAGTAGTGCGTGGTGTGCTCAGGCTCGCGCACCGGCTGCTGCATCATGGGCTCGAGCGCCTTCGTGCTCGTGGCCCGCGTATCCTCGATGGTGGCGGCCAGCGACTTCGCGTAGGCTTTGCTCGTGAGTTGCTCCATGGGCACCTTCACGAACGCGGGGTCCCCCAGCTTGCTGTTGCGATCGATGAACGCGCGCTGGAAGGCGCTGCCGACCAGATGAAACCAACGCGTGCTGCCGTACGCCGGCACCGTGCTGTACTGCTCGAGAATGTTGAGGGCTTCCGTCATCGTCACGCCGCCCGATGACGAGGGCGGCATCGCCAGCAGGCGATAGCCGCGATACGTACTGGCGATCGCGTTGCGTGATACCGGCGTATAAGCCCTGAGATCGGCGCGCGTGATGATACCGCCGCCGCGCTTCTGCTCGGCGACCAGTGAGTCGGCGACCCATCCTTCGTAGAACGCCTTGGCGCCGTTGTCGGCGATCGCTTGCAGCGTGCGCGCGAGGTCGGGCTGCACCAGCCGTGCGCCCGCGGGGAGCGCCTTGCCGTTCGGGAAGTACGGCGTGACCGGGCTGTTGCGCGACACCATCGCGGCGGCGCGGGACATGGAACCGGCCAACGCCGTGTCGATCACAAAGCCCTCGCGTGCCAGTCTGATCGCGGGCTGCATCACGCGAGACAACGGCATCGTGCCGTACTGCTCCAACAGCATGCTCAGCCCGGCGACGGCGCCCGGTACGCCGCTCGCAAGATGCCCTTCGATGCTACGGTCGGTGACCTTGCCGTTCGCGTCGACATACATGTTGCGGGTAGCCGCCAGCGGAGCGACTTCGCGATAGTCGATCGCCGCCGAACGGCCGTCGGCCATGTGTACGATGGAGTATCCGCCGCCGCCGATGTTGCCGGCTTCCGGCCACGTCACGGCCAACGCAAAGCCGAGTGCCACCGCCGCATCGACCGCGTTGCCGCCGGCTTTCATAATCTCGGCCGCTGCGGCGCTCGCGTCTGCGCTGTTGCTGACCGCCATCGCCTGCGACGCGAATGTGGATGACGCACCGGCCGGGAGGCGCCAGCCCTCGGGGAATCGCGCGGATTCACGCGCGGGTTCCGCCGTGGCATTCGCGCTCGCATTCGCGCTCGCATTCGCGCTCGGCGTCGCGCGTGGTGCGCACGCACTGACACACGCACCGAGCACGGCGAATGACAACGGTAGCGTGACAACTTTCGAACGGCTCATGACGGTCATGCGGATACCGTGAAGTGACATGGTGTGCGGGCCAATGTGTCAGCGATGTGATCCGAATCCGAAGCGCAGCGAAGCGCGGGTGGTGCGCACGCGCCACGTGCGGCCAACGCCGTCGGGGAGATCGGACTTGGCGTGCCAGCCCATGCCGAACTCCTGCACGAGTGCGATGTGCAGATTGTTGGACAAGCCGTAGCCGAAGCCGGCACCGAGCGAACCGGAGATGTCGTACTGGCCGTTCTCAGGGCCGAGGGCGACACCGGCAACACCGGTGCTGTCGGCACGTACGCGCAGATCACGGAAGCCCGTCATGCCGCCTGCTGCTTCGAACAACGTGTGAAAGCCGCTGCTGCCGCCGCTGCGGAACTGCCCCATCAGCGTCCACAGCTGCGTCTGCGCATCGCAGCCGGTGGCGCACTGCATCGGCAACACGGGCGACGTGGGCGGCTTGGCGGCCGAGTAGGTCATCGGCGACAGCGTCAGGTCGACCACACCGTAGCCGGCAGAAACGCCGATCGTGGTGGCCTCGTCGAGCGCCTTCTCGAGTGTGCCGCGCATCTGCCACAGCGGATCGCTGCCGAACTTCCAGGTTGAACGCGTCGCGCCATCGCTGATGTCGTTCAGGATCATGGCCGCGGCACCGCCTGAGAACCACCAGCCCGCATCGGGAGCGCGAGCCGCCGGGCGTCCGCGGATCTGCGCCGCGAGCGAGGTCGCGCACAGACACATGGCGATCGCCGCCGCGCCCAGTGTGCGCGCGAACCGCCGCCGACCATCGTGCCGTTCACCGACCTGCCGTGTACCGGCGTGTCGGTGACCGGCGTGTCGTTCACCGGCTCGGACGGCGGGATGAAGCGCCGCACGTCTCGGCGACGCGGGTTGCGATTCGCGCATGGCGACTCCTAAGTTTGACGAGAGCGACGCAGGCGAGGGCTCGCCGTCGCTCGTGCTGCCAACACTCTCGGCAGCATCTACCGGAACATACCCCGCGCAGCAAGCACACGACAGCCGCGCGTGTGGCGTCCCCCGAACCCGCTCCCGTGCCTGCACCGACACACGATTCACGTGTCACGGAACGTCGCAATCCGCGCACCGTCGACATCGACCTCGCGTCGCCTCTCGCGATTGTGGATCTCATCAACGCGGAAGATCAGGCAGTGGCCGATGCGGTGGCCACACAACGCGAGCCGATCGCCGACTCGATCGCGCTGGTCGAAGCGGCGTTCCGCAGTGGTCGCCGCCTATTGTATGTGGGAGCCGGCACGTCGGGACGGCTCGGTGTGCTCGATGCCAGCGAATGTCCGCCCTCGTTCGGCACCGACCCCGCCATGGTGGTTGGTATCATCGCCGGCGGTGATCGCGCACTGCGTCATCCGATCGAGGGTGCCGAAGACGATCCTGCGGCGGGAGCCGCCGTGATGGACGCGCACACCGTACAGTCCGGCGATGTCGTGTGCGGGATCGCGGCGTCGGGTACGACGCCGTTTGTGCGTGGTGCGCTCACGCGCGCGCGTGAACTTGGCGCGCGTACGTTGCTCATTGCTTGTACGGAGCCGCCCGCGTCCATGCGTGAGGTCGCCGACATCTGCGTGCTGCCGGTGGTCGGGCCCGAAGTGCTCACCGGTTCCACGCGACTCAAGGCCGGCACCGCCACCAAGCTGGTGTGCAACATGCTCACCACCGGCGCGATGATTCGTATCGGCAAGAGCTATGGCAACCTGATGGTCGATCTGCGCGCCACGAATGTGAAGCTGCAGGATCGGGCCGAGCGCATCGTCATGGAGGTCACCGCCTTGTCGCGTGACGCGGCGCGCGCGCTGCTCGCGCGTGCCGATGGTCGTGTGAAGCTGGCGTTGGTGATGCATGCGCTGAACGTCGACGCGGAGACCGCGCGGCGTCGTCTCGAGGACGGACAGGGCGTCGTGCGACGCGTGGTGCCGAACGCACCGCCGCCGGTCGTTTAGTGTTGTCCGACACGACCCGCGAACAGGGACGCATTCTGGTCGGACTGATGTCGGGCACGTCGCTCGATGGCATCAGCGCGGCGGTGGCGCGGTTTCGCGACGTGCCGAATGGTCGCGTGCACTGTGAACTACTGGGATTCACGCATCGCGCCTATCGCCATGATGAACGCGCACGTCTTGAACAGGCCATGCAGCAGGGTACGGCACGCGAGTACTGTCGCGTGCAGGCGGATGTCGGCGACTGGCTGGCCGATGCCGCGCTGGCCGCGCTGGCCGATGCTGGTGTGACCGCGCGTGATGTGGCCGCCGTCGCGTCGCACGGACAGACGTTGTGGCACGAGCCGGGCCATAGCACGTGGCAGGTGGGTGATGCAGCGCGCATCGCCGAACGTACCGGGTGTGACGTCGTGTCGGATTTCCGGTCGCGTGATGTGGCCGCGGGCGGGCAGGGGGCGCCGCTGGTCACGATCGCCGACTGTATGCTGTTTGCGCACGACACCCAGTGGCGCGCGCTGCAGAACATCGGCGGCATCGGCAACGTGACCGTGGTACCACCCGCCGATACCCACGATCGCGGCGGCATGCAGTCGGTCCGCGCCTTCGACACCGGCCCCGGCGTCGTCATCATCGACGGCGTTGTGCGTGCGCTGTACGACGGCCTGCCCTACGATCGCGAGGGGCTGATCGCGGCGGGCGGGCGGGTCGTCGCGTCGGTCGTGTCGGCTGCCCTGCGGCATCCGTACTTCGGGGAGGCGCCGCCCAAGAGCACCGGGCGCGAGCTCTTTTCGCGGGCCTATCTCGCGGATTTCATTCGCGACTGTCAGGCCGCTGGGGCGGCACCGGCCGATATTGTAGCGACCGCGACCGCACTCACGGCGCGGTCCCTGGCCGACCAGTATCACCGGTTTGTCCCCGAGCCCGTGCAGGACGTCGTGCTCTCCGGGGGCGGCGCCCACAATCCGACGCTCGTCCGTATGATCGAAGCGGCGGTGGCGCGTGAAAACGGGCCACAAGTGTGTATCTTTGACTCATTGTACTTCGATGGAGAAGCGAAAGAGGCGGTGGCATTTGCACTGCTGGGCTATCTCCACATTTCGGGCCGCGCCGGCAATGTGCCCAGCGCAACGGGAGCGCGAGGTCCGCGTCCCCTCGGTTCGCTCACTCCAGCCGTCCGTTAGTCGCTCATGAGCGAACAGTCCCGTCGTGAACTCGCGCAGTTGCTCATCCCTGTGCTCCGTTGGTCGCCCTCGGGCGGCTTCGCCGATACGCGTCCGCTCATCGAGCAGTCGCTCGCCCTCGGCGTGGGCGGTTTTCAATTGGTCGGTGGCGAGCAGGACGGCGTGCGCGCGCTCGCCAAGGAGCTGCAGCTCAAATCGCGGCATCCGCTGCTGATTGCGGCCGATCTGGAACGTGGGGCCGGACAGCAGTTCGCCGGGGCCACCGGCTTGCCGCCCCTCGCCGCCATCACGTCGCTCGACGATATCGAAGCGCTGCGTCGCGCCGCGCGACTGACGGCCCGTGAAGCGCGCACGATCGGCGTGAACTGGAATCTCTCGCCGGTGTGCGATCTCGATCTGTTGCTCGAGAATCCGATCGTCGGTACGCGCGCGATGGGCACCGATGCGCGCAAAGTGGCGCAACTGGTGACCGCGTGGATCGAGGCCTGTCAGGCGGAAGGGGTGCTCGCCTGCGCGAAGCATTTTCCCGGCATGGGGCGTGTCACGAGCGATCCGAACCTTGAACTGCCGGTCGTTGAAACGCCCGCCGATCAGCTCAAGGAGCAGGATCTGCAGCCGTTCCGTGCGGCGATCACCGGCGGTGTCGCCAGCGTGATGACGTCGCATGTGGTGTATCCGGCGCTCGACTCGAGCCGCGTGCCCGCCACGCTGTCGCGCGAAATTCTGCAGTGGTTGCTCCGTCAGCAGCTCAAGTTCGACAATCTCATCGTGGCCGACACGATGACGTTGGCCGCTGCAGCCGAGGGACGCACGACGGCGGAGGCGGTGGTGCTCGCGGTGCGGGGAGGCTGCGATGTGCTGTTGGCGCCCGGCGATCTCGACGACGCGCTCAACGCGCTCGAACGCGCGTACGATGACGGAACGCTCGAACCGGAACGCGTCAAGCACTCGGTGCGTCGTCGTCTCAAGTGGGCGCAGTGGGCGTCACCTCCCAACGATTGGCGTCGGCCCAGTGGGGCCGACACGGCGTGGGGCGCGCTGCTCGCCGACAAGGTGATCCGCGTGGAGCATGGTCCGTTGCCCACGATCGGCACCATCACGGAAATGGCGAT
Source organism: Gemmatimonadales bacterium (assembly GCA_038210005.1). Classification (GTDB taxonomy): domain Bacteria; phylum Gemmatimonadota; class Gemmatimonadetes; order Gemmatimonadales; family Gemmatimonadaceae; genus Gemmatimonas. The sequence goes on along the minus strand of JBBQXC010000017.1, from coordinate 14,265 downwards.
CGTGGACGACGATCATCAGGCCGATGGTCCGACGGTCGAACGCACCGGCATTGCCGAAGCCATGCGTCTGGGTGGCAACGATGCGCGTCTGGTCGACGCGCCCACACCGGCCAGTGGCGGCCCGTTCGTGATTGCGCTGTTCGCCGATTTCGTGGCGGGCAAGGGACGTACGACACTGTCGCCGGAAACGATAGCGCAGGTGCATGCCCTCGTGGCGCATGCCGAGGCGCTGCAGCGCTCCGTGATTCTCATCGGCCTCGGCGATCCCCGCTGGGTCGCGCAGCTGGGCATGTCGCACCCTACCGTGCTGGCATGGGGCGGTGATCGCGTGATGCAGCAAGCGGCTGGACGCGGCCTGCTGCGCAACAAAAAGTAGGCGCTCAGTCGAACAGTTCGAACAGAAACCAGAGGGTCACGATCAGCGCGATGAGGCCGAGCACCAGAAACACCGGCTGCACGGCCCGTCGTCGTTCTTCGACCACCGGCTCGGGTGCGCCAAGCAACGCGTGATCTTCAGCCGCCCGCGCGCGTTCGAACTCTTCCTCGAGCATTGCGCGTGACGGCACCGGCGTTCCGAACTTGGGCGTCGGATCGCTCTTGATATTCGAGCGAGCTTCGCGTTGCGGCGGCAGTGGGTCGCGCGCATCGTCATTCAATGTGCCCGCGAGTGGGAACGTGTTGTAGCCGAACGAATCGCCGTTCCCTGACGTTCGCAGTGCTTCGCCGTCGAAACGGGCGGCGATCACCGTAATGTTGTCCGGGCCACCCAGCTGATTGGCGCGATCGACCAGGCGCTGACAGATCGCACGGACATCCTGCTCTTCGTGTGCGGTACGGGCGAGTTCCGGGGCGCGCACCAAACCGGACAATCCGTCGCTGCAGAGAATCAACGTGTCGCCGCGACGGACCTGCTGGTGCGTGAGATCGACGGTCACGTGCGCTTCGGGGCCGAGCGCCTGTAGAATGATGTTGCGACGCTCGCTGACTTCGGCTTCTTCGGCGGTGAGCTCACCGGCTTCCACGAGCCGCTGCATCAGCGACTGATCTTTGGTGAGCTGCTGCACGTCGCCGTCGCGCACCATGTAGGCGCGGCTGTCCCCCACTTGCACCATGAACAGGCGATCGCCCAGCAGACCGGCGATCGTGGCCGTGGTGCCCATGCCGCGGTGCTCAGGGTGTTCCCGGGAATGCTGATGGATGCGGGCGTTGGCGAGGACCGTCGCGTCGCGGAGCGCTTCGGCGAATGCCTCAGGCGACGGATCCGCTGCCTTCCAGGTGTGACGCAACGCTTCGAGCACCAGCGAGCCGGCCATGCTGCTCGCGAGCTCGCCTGAGGCGGCGCCGCCCATCCCGTCGGCGACGAGGAACAGCAACCCATGCGGGTCGGCCGTGATCTCGTGGTAACCGTACGTGAAGTCGAGCGGGGTACCGGTTTCGAGATCGGCCACGAGGAACGTGTCCTCGTTATGCTCCCGAGTACGTCCCACGTCGGTAAGCGCGAAGACACGCGTGACCACTCGGTGGTCACCCGACAATCGTTCGGTATGTGAGGCGGGAGCGGTCACAGCATCATGGAGCAGGCCGGTGCGCACAGGGGGACAGATGTCCGTACGGACGGGAACGCCGGGAGTTGCAGCCCGATGTGCCTTTCCAGTGTTCCAGGGTCAGGGTCGGCTTCGACCCTGTTTCCGGAGGCTGATCCGTAGACGGTTATAAAATGGGGTTCGTTTCACCAGTGGGTCAAATTGTTCGGAGAAATCCGTTCGGTTCGGCCCCCTCTGGATGCACTCGGGCCCAGTTGATCGAAAAAAGTCCACCTGAAACGACCGTTGGATGGCTGGACGCGTGTCCTGCCTTCTGTCAGCTTCGAGCAGATGATGAACTTCCCCGGACTCAATAAAAGGCCGAACTCCCTCTGGCTCGTCTGCGCAGGGCTCGTGGTGACCGCCTGCGCGCGTCCGACGCCGGCCGTGGCGCCCCCGATGCCGATGGCGGCGCCCGCGGTCGAGTCCGGCCTCCCCGCCGTTCCGGCGGTTAGCGGTGCGCCGATCGACGTACGGATACGCTACCCGACCGACAATCAATTGCTCACCAGTCGTGACTCCAACTTCGTGCTCGGGAGCCTCGGCACCGGCGACGCGTCGCTCACGATCAATGGGCAGGCGGTGCCGGTTGCGCCGAACGGCGCGTTTCTGGGGTGGCTGGCCAATCCGCCTGCCGGCGCGCTGCGATACGATCTTGTGGTGGCGCGGGCCGCGGACACGGTACGCCGCACCGTGCGTGTGCGGTTGCCGGTGCGTACGCCATTGGCCGGCTTCGGCAAACTTCGGGTGGACAGCGGATCGGTGTTACCGGTGCGTGGCACGTGGGCCACACGTGACGACTATGTGCGGGTGAGCCTACGCGCGCCGGCCAACGCGATCGTGGTGGTGCAGGCGAGCGACAGCGTGATGCGGCCGCTGGTACGCGGCAATGGCCTCGCGGCGGCGGCTGACGGGAGCGACGCAGACATCGCGACGGTGTTCGCCACCGACATCGCCGCGCGGTTGCTGGCAGACAGCGCCCGCGCGCCGCGGCTGATCGCGATTCGTGGTCGTGACACGGTGCGGTTGAACGTGCCGCTCGTGCGCGCGCTGCCGACAGACACGCGCGTGCTGGCGATGCTGCGGAGTACGTCGACGATCGGCAGTGACACCGACCGGGTGGTGAACGCACGCACAATCGTGGACGGCACCTACAAGTGGATGTTGTCGAACGGCACGATCGTGGAAGTCACGGGGCGTAGCCAAGGCTACACGCGCATCCGTCTCGATGGCACGCTCGATGTGTGGGTAGATAGCAACGACCTCGTGGTGCTGCCCGAAGGCACCGCGATGCCGCGTCGTGTGACCGGCGGATTTCGTGTGACACCTGGTGCGGAGTGGGTCGATGTGGCGATCTCCACCGGCGATCGCCCGGCACACTTGGTGGAGCCCGACGGACGCTCGCTGGTGCTCACGCTGTACGGTGTGCAGGCCAATCCCGAGATCTCGCCGATCATTGGCAATGACACCCTGGTGCGCCGTATCAGCTGGGATCAGGTCGCGAGCGATCGTGTGCGTATCACACTCACGCTCTCGCAGTCCGTGTTCGGCTGGCAGTCCATCTGGGATGAGAGTCGCCGACAATTCGTGCTGCGCGTACGTCGACCGCCGCTCATTGATGCGGTGAATCCGCTGCGTGGGCTCACGATCGCCGTCGACCCCGGACATCCGCCCGCCGGTGCGACGGGACCGACCGGACTGTACGAAGGTGACGCGGTGTTCCCGGTGGGAGAGCAGGTGGCTGCACTGCTGCGCGCGCGCGGGGCGAACGTGGTGATGACGCGGACGTCGCTGGCGCCGGTGGGACTCACCGAGCGCGGTGTCACAGCACGTCGCGCGAATGCCCATGCGTTCATCTCCGTGCACCTGAACGCGCTGCCCGACGGGGTGAATCCGTTCACGGCCAATGGCACCAGCACCCTGTTCTACCATCAAAACAGTGAGCCGCTGGCTCGTGTGGTGCAGGAAGAGCTGATGAAACGCTTCGGGTTGCGCGACCTTGGCGTGCACTATCAAAACCTCGCGGTGGCGCGGCCCACGTGGTATCCGTCGGCGCTGGCCGAGGGATTGTTCCTCATGCTGCCTGAGCAGGAGTCGGCGATGCGTGACCCGGCTTTTCAGCGGAAGTACGCCGAGGGGCTGGTGGTGGGGCTCGAGCGATATTTCCGATTGTTCGTGCCGGTGCTGCAACCGTGATGCAGCTGGGGATGCGGCTGGCGGTGATGCTCTGTCTGTTGCTGGTCGCCGCGCCAACGACGTCGGCGCAGGTGGACCCGCGTGGCGCGATGCGCACGATCGCGATGCCGCATTTCCGTGTGCACTTCCGTCCCGATCAGGAAGCGCTGGCGCGTCGCGCCGCGTTCCTCGCGGAGTCGGCCTACGCGCAGCTGTCGCGTGAGCTGGCACCGCCCGCTGGTCCGGTGGACTTGCTCATTGCCGACAACGTGGACGCCAGCAACGGCTACGCGCAGGTGTTTCCCACCAACCGGGTGGTGATCTACGCGGTGCCGCCGATCGCGTTGCGCGAACTACGCTTTCACGACGAGTGGCTGCGTCTGGTGATCACGCACGAGATGGCGCACATTTTTCATCTCGATCGCGCGCGCGGAGCGTGGGCGTTGGGACGCGCGCTGTTCGGCCGGAATCCGCTGTTCTTTCCGAACGCGTTCACGCCGAGCTGGGTCAAGGAGGGGCTCGCGGTCCACTACGAGTCGAAGCTCACCGGCAGCGGACGTGTGATCAGCACGGAGTTTCCGATGATCGCGCGCTCCGCAGTTCGCGATGCGTTCGTGCCGGGACCGCAGCGGTGGAGCTTGTCCACCTCCCAGTTTCCCGGCGGACAGACGGCGTACGCGTGGGGCTCGTTGCTGATGCATCAGGCGGCCACGCAGCGCGCGGGGAGCATGGGGCGCTTCGTGGACATCACGGCGGCCAACGTGGTGCCGTTTCTGCTGAGCCGCAACAGTCGTCAGGCCTTCGGTGCGTCGTTCGACAGTTTGTTCGGGCGGATGACCGATTCGATCACACGCGTGACCACCACACGCGTGACCACCACACGCGTGACCACGATGCTCCCGGGCGATAGCGCGTGGCGTATCGTGAGCGCGAATGGATGGTATGCGTCGTCGCCGCGTTGGGTGGGCAACGATTCGATCGCCTGGAGCGCCAGCAATGGCCGCGACGTCACGGGCCTGTACATCGCTCCGGCGGCACAGACTCCCGCGACCGATCCACGACGTCTCGCGTGGCGCAACACGCTCGATGTGAACGTGCCGATTCCGGGCGACCGCAGCGGCGCAATGGTGTTCGCGCAGTCGGAGCGGATGGATCCGTATGTGACGCGGTCGGATCTGTATCGTGCGCACGGTGCTGCTCGCGACGGTGAAACGCGCCTCACGAATGGCGCACGGTTGGCGCAGCCCGACGTACGCGCCGATGGCGGCATCGTGGCCGTACAACTCGGCGCCGACCGCACGCGGTTGGTGCGCGTGAGCGCAACCGGCGAGAGTGTGGTGCCGATTACCCCCGACGTGGCGTGGGAGCGATGGGCCGAACCTCGCTGGTCACCCGACGGACAACGTATCGCGGCCGTGCAGCTGCTTCCTACCGGCGAGCAGCGGGTCGTCGTCATGGATGTGAGTGGCGACCTCCAGATCGCCGTCGCCGGTGCTCGCGGCGTGTTCTCGAGTCCGAGTTTCATGCCCGACGGCATGCGACTGGTGTGGGTGAGCGATCGCAGCGGACGCTCGCAGCTGGAGACCGCGCCGATCGCGGCGCTTGGTGCGCCGGTCGACACGACGCGCTGGCGTGAGGAGCGCGACGACGTGCGTGTGGCGTCATCGGCGAGCAGTGGGGTGTTCGATCCGACCGTGTCTCCTGATGGCACGCGGGTGGCGGCACTGTTCTACCGCGCCGACGGCTACCATGTGTCGTGGGCACCGTTGGATACCGCCGGGGATGTCGCACGATCTGCTTGGTATCCGAGGAAGAATGTCACCGACCTGTCGGTGGCAAACGTCGCGGACTTGGGCGGCCGCGCCGAGTCGGCGCCAGCCACGCGCTACGCGCCGATGCGTCAACTGGTGCCGCGCTACTGGATGCCGCTGATCGGTGAGGGGCGCGATGGCGGGGCGACCTACGGCGCGACGACCAGCGGGATCGACATTCTCGAACGGCATTCGTGGAGCGCCAGCGCGCTGATTCAGCCGCGGCTCCGCGAAACGGATGCGTATGCGACGTATCGCTACGCGGGTCTCGGTATACAGCTGCTGGATCTGTCAGCGTCGCAGGAGTGGGATGGCACTTTTCGCGCGGTGAGTGATTCGGGCGCCACGCTGGGCTTCATTGCGCGGCGTCGACGTTTCGTGACCGGTTCCAGTACGTGGCGCGTGCCGCGTGTGCGTCGCTCCGTGAGCGCCACGCTCGGAGCGCAGTACGAACTGCGCGATTTCACCAGTGAAGTGGATGCGGCACTCGGCGCTCCGAATTCGCTGTTGCGCACGGGTACGCGCTACGGCTCGTTCTTCGCCAACACCAGTGTGAGCACGGCGCGACTGGGTGCTCGCGGGGTGTCGGTGGAGGAAGGCTTTACGCTGAGTGGCAGCACGGCGTATCGGTGGCGCGACGACGACGCTCTCGGTTCGGGTGCGTGGCGTTCGATCGCGGGGATGCGACACTATCTGCCGCTCAATCTGCCGGGCTTCGCGCGTCATGTGATTGCCACGCGCGCCACGCTTGGTGTGGCGCAGGTGAAGTCGACGACCGAGTTCAGCGTGGGCGGCACGAGTGGCCAGTCGGCCGAACTGTTGCCTGGTGTGACAGTTGGAGATCCGTCACGCACGTTCGCGCTGCGCGGTGTGGCACCGGGCACGCAGCGTGGCCTTCGCGCGCTGGCCGGTGGCGTGGAGTATCGCGCGCCACTGGTGATGTTTCGTCGGTTGCCGAGTCCGTTCACGCTCTTCGTGGATCGCATGTCGGTCACGCTGTTCAGCGATGCCGCGCGGGCGTGGTGTCCGGGGGCGTTGGCGCGCTCGGAAAACGTGGTGTGCGAGCGACCCGGTGAGCGCGACGGCTGGTTGGCGTCGGCCGGTGCCGAGTTGGTGGTGGATCTGGCGGTGCAATATGACGTGCCGTACCGCGTGCGGATCGGCGCGGCGGCGCCGTATGTCGCGCCGCGTGATGTGGCGCGCGGCGGTGCGTTTTATGTGACGTTGGGTGGGTACTTCTGACGCGTGCTTGCGGCGGGCGTGCTTGCGGCGGGTGGGATGCCGGCAGACGGCTCGCTGGTTCGCGCGAAGCGCGCGGAGAACGCGAAGGCACGCGAAGAACAGCAAACATCGACTACCCCATACCCCCGACCTCTCACCCCTTACTGTTTTTCCTATGTCGAGCTTTTGGATTCATGAGTCGGCCGTCGTCATCGGTCGCGTGGAGTTAGGCGATGACGTGAGTGTGTGGCCCGCGGCGGTGATTCGCGGCGACGTGGAGCGCATCGTGATCGGGGCGCGCAGCAATGTGCAGGATGGGGCGGTGATTCATGCCGATCCGGGGAAGCCGACGATCGTGGGGGAGGATTGTGTGATCGGGCACCGCGCCGTGGTGCACGGGACCACGCTCGAGGACGGCGTGCTGGTGGGGATGGGGGCGATTCTCCTGAACAACGTGCGGGTGGGGCGGGGGAGCATCATCGCGGCCGGGGCAGTGGTCACGGAGGGCACCCAGGTGCCACCGGGGTCGCTGGTGGTTGGGGTGCCGGGGAAGGTGGTGCGTCAGCTGAGCGCCGAGCAGCAGGCGGGGACGCTGGACAATGCGGCGCGGTATGTGGCGCTCAAGGAAGTGCACCGGAGCGGGTCACTGGAGCGACGTACTTCGTGATCCACTTCGTGATCCACTTCGTGCTCCACTTCGTGATCCACTTCGTGGTCCACTTCGTGATTCACTTTGTGAGAGCGGGCAACTGTCTGCTTTCGGTGTGACTGCAAGCAAGTGTGCTCTGGCGAGCGGTGTCGGCGTGTGATTTTGCGCGCTGCCTGACCTGTCGGCGTGCTGTGTTGATGCTGCCCCCGCGGGGGCGCGTTGGAGTTTGCTAAGCTATTGTCATAGAGAGGTTTGCGCGATGATGTCGGCACTGTCGAGACAGCTGTGATGTTGTGAAATGGTTGCGTCCGCTCTGCCCTGACAGCCGCGGTGCTCACAAAAGCGGGCGACGGTGGACAACTTCGGTGGCGTCGCACATCCGTGATGTGCCTTGTGCAACCTGTTCGCCGGGAACGACTTACACCGCTACTTGTGCGGCCTCACGAACGGAGGCACCATACCCGCCCACTCGGCCCCCCGCCAAGTTCTCGAGGACGCGCTTGAGAACGTCGAGTTTCGGTCATTTTGCACCGCCCCACGCCAACTGCAGGAGCCCCACGAATGCCCTTCTCCGCCACGCCACCGGAAGGACTGGTAACGCTGTCCGCGAACGCTCGCACCGTGCTCGACAAGCGATACCTGGTCAAGGACAAGTCCGGTCAGTCGGTTGAGAAGCCTGAAGACATGTTCTGGCGTGTGGCGACGGTGGTGGCGGAGGCCGACCGTCGGTACGGAGCAAGCGATGGGGCCGTGCAGGCGGTCGCCGAAGAGTTCTACTTCCTGATGACGCAGCGTCGGTTCGAGCCGAATTCGCCGACGCTCATGAACGCCGGTCGTCCGCTGGGCCAGCTCTCCGCCTGCTTCGTGCTGCCGGTGGATGACGCGCTCAGCAACGGCCAGAGCGGCATCTATGACACGCTGCGCAGCATGGCGCTGATCCATCAGTCGGGCGGCGGCACCGGCTTCTCCTTCTCGCGCTTGCGAGCCAAGGGCAGTATGGTGCGGAGCACGACCGGCGTGGCGTCGGGTCCGGTGTCGTTCATGGAGCTGTACGACGCGAGCACGGACGCGGTCAAACAGGGCGGCACGCGTCGCGGCGCGAATATGGGCATCCTGCGCGTCGATCATCCCGACGTGCTCGATTTCATCGCGAGCAAGGAAGACCTCTCCAAGATCACGAACTTCAACATCTCGGTGGGCATCACCACCAAGTTCATGGACGCGGTGAAGGCGGACGGCAGCTACGACCTCCATGATCCGTCCACGGGACAGGTCATGGGTCAGGCCCGCGCGCGCGACGTGTGGGACAAGATGATCCTCGGGGCGTGGCGCACCGGTGAGCCGGGCGTGTTCTTCATCGACGAAGCGAACCGGTACAACCCGGTGCCGCATCTCGGTGCGTACGAGGCCACGAATCCATGTGTGACGGGAGATACGTTGGTCGCGACGAGCAGCGGGCTCGTACCGATCGCGACCTTGGCCGAACACGACGAGGCGTTGCCGGTCACGCTCGATGCGCGCTTCAGTGCGGGGCGTGTCGGTCCCGCCGGCGTGCCGTTCACAAGTGGAGTGAAGCCGGTGTTCCGCGTGGTCACGCGCGAGGGCTACGAAATTCGCGTCACGGGTGATCATCGCTTCATGACGGCGCGTGGTTGGGTGGAAGCACAGTCGCTCGCCACGGGCGACGCGCTGCACATCCAGAATGTAAAGGGTGGCTTCGGGGCCAAAGGCACGTCGGAAGAAGGGCGTGTGCTGGGCTGGCTCATTGCCGACGGCCACATCACGGGCGATTCCGGCCACGGCGCGGTGCTGGGTTTTTGGGGAGACGACCGCGAAGTCGTTCCGTCGTTCTCCAACGATGTGAACGATATGCTCGGCACCGGCGGTCGTGCGCCGGTGGGCGTGGTGGATATCCCCACGCGCGAGATGGCCACGGTAAGCAGCACGCGATTGCGGGCGATGGTCGCCGAGCGTTTTGGCGTGACCGCTGAAACGAAGCTCGATTGCGTGCCGGCAGCGGTATTGGCTGGTACGGAAACGATGCAGCAGGGTTTTCTGCAGGCGTTGTTCACGGCCGATGGGCATGTCAGCGGCTCGCCGGACAAGGGCGCGTCGGTGCGGCTCACGTCCATTTCGATGTCGTTGCTGAAGGATGTGCAGCGCATGCTGCTCAACTTCGGTATCGCGTCGCGTATTTATCGCGATCGGCATCCTGCGCGCGTCGTATCCATCAAGAACGCCGACGTGGCCTGCCAGGCCGATCACGATTTGGTGATTGCGCGCGATAACGTGTGGCGCTTTGCCGAGGAGATCGGCTTCCTGACGCGTACCAAGAACAACGCGCTGATTTCGCGAGTGGCGAGCTACGGCGCACGCGGACCCTATCGCGAATCGTTCACGGCTCGCTTCGAGCGCATCGAGGCAGCGGGCGAGGAGATGGTGTACGACCTCACCGAGCCGCTCACGCATTCGTTCATCGGTAACGGCTTCGTGGTGCACAACTGCGGCGAGCAGCCGCTTTTGGCGTACGACGTGTGCAACCTCGGCTCGATCAACGTCGGCTACTATGTCAAGAACGGCCAAGTCGACTGGGAAGCCATGCGTCGCGATATCGCGCTCAGCACGCACTTCCTCGACAACATCATCGACGTCAACAAGTACCCGCTGCCGGAGATCGATTCGCTCTCCAAGCGTATCCGTCGTATCGGCCTCGGCGTGATGGGCTTTGCCGACATGCTCGTGCGCCTGGGCATCCCGTACGACAGTGCGGAAGGCGTGGAGCTGGGCCGCAAGGTCATGGAGTTCCTCGACGTCGAGGGCAAGAAAGAGAGCGAGCGGCTGGCGAAGGAACGCGGCGCATTCCCCGAGTGGGCGCGTTCCATCTGGGGGCCCGACGAAACATGCGCGCGTGACGTGCAGGGCGAGCGCATCCGCCCCATGCAGCAGCTGCGCAATTGCAACGTGACCACCGTTGCGCCCACCGGCACCATCTCCATCATCGCCGGTTGCTCCAGCGGACTGGAGCCGCTGTTCGCGGTGGCGTTCATGCGCAATCAGGCGGGCGTGATGATGCCCGACGTGAACGAAGACTTCGTGGCCATCGCGAAGGCCGAAGGGTGGTACAGCGATGAACTCATGGAGCGCATCGCCAAGACGGGCACCGTGAAGCACGCCGATGTGCCGGCCAAGTGGCAGGCGGTGTTCAACACGGCGAACAACATCGCGCCCGTGTACCACATCAGAATGCAGGCGGCCTTCCAGCAGCACTGCGACTCCGCGATCTCGAAGACCACCAACTTCGGCTACGCCGCTACGCAGGACGATGTGCGCGCGATCTACGAGATGGCGTACGACATGAAGTGCAAGGGCGTGACCGTGTACCGCGATGGCTCGCGCGACAATCAGGTGCTCAGCACCGGTGCCACGCAGGACGCCGCCGCCAAGCGTGACGATGCCAATGCGGCCGGCGCCCCCGACGCGACAAAGGGCGACAAGGCCGCGCCCGACGCAACGGTGGCGCTCAAGCGCGAACTGGGTGAGCTGCAGGGCACGATGGCCGAGTTGCAGAACGAACTCGATCGCACCAAGAAGGCGCTGTTCAGTTCGGAGGCTGAGAGCGCGAGCCGTCGTGGCAAGCGCTCGCGTCCGGAAGTGATGCGTGGTACGACCATCCGCAAGGAAACGCCGCTGGGTGTGATGTTCGTGAACATCACTGAAGACGAGAAGGGGCAGCCGTTCGAAGTGTTCCTCAACCTCGGCAAGGCCGGCGGGTCGGCGATGGCCGACGCGGAAGCGATCGGACGTTTGATTTCGTTGGCGCTGCGCAGCGGGATCTCGCTGCAAGAAATCCATCGTCAGCTGCGCGGTATTTCGAGCGATCGCGCGGTGGGCCTCGGCCCCAACAAGGTGCTGTCGCTGCCCGACGCGGTCGGTATCGCGCTGGAACAGTGGTGGCGTGACAAGCAGGGCGTGCAGACGGACCTGCTGTCCGGGGGTGCTGTAGCGGGTACGCCGAGTCCGGTGAGCTCGATGATGCCGCCGATGCCGACGCCGGCAGCGGGTGTGCCGCTCACGCGTCCGCCGATGAACAACAGCGCTGAACAGATGCAGCCGATCGAGTTCGGATCAGGACACGGTGAGGTGTTCATGGGCACGTGCCCGGACTGCGGCAGTCAGCTGGAGTTCGCGGAGGGGTGCGTGAAGTGCCATGTGTGTGGGTTCAGCGAGTGCGGGTGAGGGGGGTCAGTTGTCTGTCGGGTCCCGTAGCGGTGAAGTGATTTGACAGGGTGGGCAAAAGTCTTTTGACAGACCAATCGACGGGTATCGGACTCACGCCGGTACCCGTTCGTCTTTGCGGAACCGTCCTCGAGCTCTCCGAAAGGATGACGCGCGATGACGGGACCATCTCGGTGGTGCCCGTTGGGCGAGCAAGGGGCTCACAATCCGTCGAGTCGGGTTGATCCCCGCGCGCATCACCCCTAACGTCCACATATGGCCACCGTCCATGACTACCACGAGCGGGTCGTGCTCGACCCCGACGTTCGCTTCGGTAAGCCCGTCGTCCGCGGTACGCGAATCACGGTCGGCGACGTTCTCGGGTATTTGGCCAGCGGTATGACTGAGAACGACGTCCTCGTAGACTTCCCGCAACTCACACGCGATGATCTCCGCGCGTGCCTCGCGTTTGCGGCCGACCGAGAGCGCCGTTCGATCAGCGTTTCCGCGACCTGAGCCGTCCGCGTCGTCATTGAGAGTTTTCCATGAAGCTTCTCTTTGACGAGAACCTGTCGGCACGACTCGTGCGCGACCTCGCGATCTCTATCCGCAGTCCAGCCACGTGACCAGTCTCGGATTGGGCGGCGCCGGCGACGGCATGATTTGGGCGCGCGCCGCCGCCGATGGCTTTGCGCTCGTTACCAAGGATGAAGATTTCCAGCGACTCAGCGTGCTTCGTGGCTCGCCGCCCAAGGTCATTTGGATCCGCCTCGGCAACTGTGCAACGCCGCACGTGATTCGACTGCTCCGCGGTTGATCCAGCAATGACTTTATGAGCGATCCGAATCTCACTGTCCTCAACGAGCACTTCGACAAGATCTTCGTGATCACGCTCGAGCGCGCGCACGATCGGCATGTGAACATCGCGCAGAGCCTGGCCGGGCTGAACTACGAGATCGTCTATGGCGTCGACAAACGCGACCTCGACTTCGGCTCGTTGCGCCGGACCGGCGACTATCTGCCCGAGCGGGCGAAGAAGCTGAATCGATACACCAAGGAGCGCCTGCTGCCGCTTGGTGCCATCGCCTGTTCGCTGTCGCATCTGGGCGTGTACCAGCGCTTGCTCGACAGTGGGCACGAGCGCGCCCTGGTGTTCGAGGATGACGTGTTGCCGATTCCGCAGAACCTGCCAACGCTCGCCGGCGCGCTGAACGAGCTGCCGACGAACTGGGAGCTGCTTTATCTGGGCTACATCACCAACGAGCGCCCGATCTCCGCCCTTCGCGCGCAGTATCATCGGATGGTTTACTCGTTGTGGCACGATCATGTGTACCGGTGGCGCGCCAAGGACGTCGATCGGCTCTTTCCCCGCCCCTTCTCTCCGTCGCTCCATCGCGCCGGGTACCACAACTGCACGCATGCGTACGCACTGACGCGCGGGGCGGCCGAGAAGCTGATCGCGTCGCAAACGCCGGTGAACTTCTGCGCCGACAGTGTGATCACGCATCACGTGCTGCGTAAGCAACTGGAAGCGTTCAGCGTGCGACGCCAGTTGTTTTCGCAGATGGATTTCACGCTCGGGCACCAGCACGCGACGTCGTATGTGTGCAGCGATTGATCATCGCGAGGGGCGACCTCGCGATGCGTGCTGCGGCCGATCGGACCCGCCGGTCCACTCACCTAAACGTTCGAGAGCCTTCGCCGTGATCCGTCTCCTCAGTTTGCTCCTCCTCGCCTGCACCCCGGCCTCCGTCGAGGCACAGGATGTCACGGCATTTGTCGGCGATTGGCGGCTGGTGTCGGTCCTGCAGCCGGACTCTGCGGGCAACACGCGCCCGTTCTGGGGACCGAAGCCGCTCGGCATGATTCGCTACTCTGCCAACGGCGTGATGGCCGCCCAGTTGTACGACGAACGGCGGCCGGCACTCGGTGTTGGGAACTGGGGCGACGTGTCGCCGGAGTCGGCGCGAACTACGCTCGTTGGCTTGGCCTCGTACTACGGAACCTTCACCGTGGATACGGTACAACACACGATTGCGCATCGGGTCGAAGGGGCCATGGCCCCAGAGTGGATCGGCCGCACGCTCGTGCGGGGATACCGGTTCTTGCCTGGCGACCGCGTCGAGTTGCGTGTCGTCACGGGCGCCGATGGAAAGCCGACAACGAATGGCCAGGTGCTCGTGTGGGAGCGCGTTCCTGCGGCACGTCGCGGGGCGCCGTGAATTCCGGCCGCTGGGGCCTCGCGATAGTCCTCGTTGTGGGGTGCACCCCGGAGCCTAAAGTGACCGAGAAAGATCCCGTGGCCGAGATGGCCGCTATTCCTGGACCTTGACGGCGACGAACACCGGGCCCGGCGGGACTGGGAAGGCGGTCCGCATCAGTGGGTACGAGGAGTGGACCTCGATCCGGCAGATGTCATCGAGCATTCGCTCGGACGCTTTTGATGCGGTGGAGTACGCGCGACAGATTCGCGACGGTGTTTCCAGCGTGCCATGAGCCGGCTGGCCGGCCATGACCCAGGCAACGGACGAGTCGGTGGTCGAGGAGGCTGTTGAAGCCTCGCTCATGGAGTTGGCGCTTGACTTCGTGGTGGGAAAGTGGGATATTCCCA